>NZ_RZGU01000029.1:0-34469 GCF_003990085.1 Legionella sp. km535
TACAAGAGCTCAATATTGACTATGAAAACTTGCCAACCCTGATGGAGCAGGAGTTGGCTAGAAAATGGTAGCTTCTTATTGTTCAAAATATATCAGGGGATCACTCAGTGCGCGGGCAAGATAGCTTTTTTGTCATGTTCTGAGCAATATTTTATATTCAAGTGATTATACAATGTGATTTTGTGTTATAATTAAAGTGTACAAATTGGGGGCGACCTGGCTTCGACGTGGGTTGCAAAACCAGAGGTGCATGCCGAGAATGAGAACTCTCGTAAATCAGACTCAACTAAATATAAACGCAAACGATGAAAACTTTGCTGGTGGAGAAGCTATCGCTGCCTAATAAGCACTTTAGTTGAACCATCACTGTGTACTGGCCAATAAACCCAGTATCCCGTTCGACCGAGCCCGCTTATCGGTATCGAATCAACGGTCATAAGAGATAAGCTAGTGTCTTAATCCATCCCGAATTAAGGCGCGAAATTCAGGGAATCGCTGTGTAGTATCCTGCCTGTCGGAGAATGCACAGTTAAATTAAAAGACAAGGCTACGCATGTAGAGCTGAAGGCAGAGGATTTGCGGACGCGGGTTCGATTCCCGCCGCCTCCACCATAACTTAATCTCAGATGTTCCTGAAAAGTCCTTTTAACCCTTGTAAACACTAGGTTTTACGAGTTTAGGCTTCCTAACTATTCCCAATAATTCCCTTGATGTCCTGCGCTATGTGTTGGTACTATCGTTGGTATTTTCGATACCAACACGATGTGATACCAACAAAATGAAATTGTCCGTTGCAGATGTTAAGAAAAAGCGAGAGTTGGATAAACCGTTAAAACTTTCTGATGGCCAAGGATTATTTTTACTCATTCAACCTAACGGGAAAAAATATTGGCGCTACTCCTACCGCTTTGATGGAAAACAGAAAACGCTCGCATTGGGTGTTTTTCCAGAGGTAAGTTTAGCGGAAGCACGAGAGCTACGAGAAGATGCCCGTGCCTTGTTAAAAAAGACGAAGGTCGATCCCAGCGAGCATCGTAAAGCCTTAAAGCAATCACAGACCAGTCAGGATATGGATAGCTTTGAAGTTGTGGCTCGCGAATGGTTTGCCAATCAATCTTCTATTTGGGTTCCAACCCATGCAGATAAAATCATTCGCCGTCTTGAGAGAGATATTTTTCCTTGGCTTGGAAGCAGTCCTATTGCATCGATTACCGCCCAGCAACTATTAATTGCTGCACGACGTATTGAAGAGCGCGGAGTTAAGGAAACAGCTCGCCGAGCACTGTTAAATTGCAGCCAAGTATTTCGATATGCCATAGCAACTGGTCGAGCCGAGCGTGATCCTGTGCCTGATTTAAAGGGTGCACTTCAACCTGCAAAAACAACACACTTCGCAACGATGACCGATCCTAAAGCGATTGGTGAGCTTTTACGGGCCATTGACGAGTATCACGGTAGCTTTGTAACGAAATGTGCTTTACAGCTTGCCCCTTTGGTATTTGTTCGGCCTGGAGAATTAAGAGCTGCTGAATGGGCAGAAATTGATCTGGATGCGGCTGAATGGAATATCAGAGCGGAACGGATGAAAATGCGTGTTGCACACTTAGTGCCATTGTCTCAACAAGCTGTAGCTATCTTGCGAGAACTTCATCCACTCACTGGCCGTGGAAAATATGTGTTTTCCAGCGAACAAACTAGCACCCGTCCTATGAGCGAGAATACACTTAATTTTGCTTTGAGACGTATGGGTTTTACTAAAAATGAAATGAGTGTTCATGGATTTCGTGCAATGGCGAGGACTGTGCTTGATGAGATTTTACATATCAGACCAGATTACATTGAGCATCAATTGGCTCATGCTGTCCGTGACCCCAATGGGCGTGCCTATAACCGAACTACACATCTACCAGAGCGAAGGGAAATGATGCAGAAATGGGCGGATTATTTAGATCAATTAAAATCGATAAGAGAAATAAATGAGTAATTTTGTAAAAAATATGGAAGATTATGAAAAAATTATGAAGGATAGGACTAAAATGCATAGACAGTCTATTTTGGAACTAAATCTATCATATGAAGAGTTGATAGATTGTACTGCTCAGGCTGCAGCAGCAGTGGATATTTTGAATAATACCGTTCAATATTTAGTCGCGGAAAATACAAATTTAAAAGCTGTAGTCGCACGCGAAAAACTTCCGATAGATGACTACGATATTCTTAAACAGAACATGATTGCAACATTTCAAACTGATAGTGCTTATGTATCACATGTAGTTAATGACGTTCATAAAAGAAAAAGGACTGTGAATGCTCAAAAAGGAGGGATGGCAAAAGTTAATAATGATAAAGATAAAAAGCAAGAGGCAAAAATGGCAATAAAAAAGCATTGGGAAAAATGGCAAGAAGGACTCGAGACGTATAAAAATAAATCTGATTTCACACGCCACATGATAAAAAAATACTCATCTTTAGAGGGCGAGCAAGTAATTCCTCGCTGGTGCAGAGAGTGGGAAAATAACTTACTTAATAAATAATTCCACTGATTCTCATAAAAAATCTCGGAAAATAAAGTACGTACTTTACTAAGTACAAATATTTTTTATCATAAAAAAATTCTATTTAATTGGTATTCCCTAATAGTTCTAAGGAATACTGATGACTCTAAATCCCCCCAAATTAATTCGTAGAAAAAAAGTCGAAGAGCGAACCACTTTATCTTGCTCAAGAATTTATGCGCTAATGAAAGAAGGACTATTTCCTAAACCTGTAACTCTCGGCTCCATGTCTG
Source organism: Legionella sp. km535 (assembly GCF_003990085.1). NCBI lineage: Bacteria > Pseudomonadati > Pseudomonadota > Gammaproteobacteria > Legionellales > Legionellaceae > Legionella > Legionella sp. km535. The sequence goes on from NZ_RZGU01000029.1 coordinate 2,789, forward strand.
TGGCATGGATTGAATCAGAAGTTGACGAATGGATAGCTGCCCGAATCAACGAATCACGTACTGTGGAGGGAGTAAAATGATAAATGTTTATTTTTACCTTCATCAAATTCTCTATGTATTCACATTAAGAATACTTGCTACTAGTAAGCAATATGAAATGAAAGATGAATACATAAATGGCCATATTGAAGAGGCTCGTTATCAATTGAAATTATGTTACCAAAAAATGACTGGAGATAGTGATGTTGAGTTTTGATGAAATGATCAACTTATTTAAAAACGAAATGCTATCACAATCTATTATTCCTCCGCAGAAAATAGTCCCTGATGGGCAATTATATCGATTTCATGTTGAAGGTGATAAACCAAGATCCAAAAATGGCTGGTATGTATTATATCTTGATGGAGTGCCTTGCGGTATTTTTGGTAGTTGGAAAAAAGGGCAGTATTGGAAATGGAGTGCTAAAAATAAAAATCATATGAATACTGTCGAACAAAAGCAGCAAATAGATAAAATTAAAGATGCATTAAAAAGACGCCATCTGCTGAAGATTAAAGAACAACAAGAAGCAGCATTGAAGGCCGAAGATATTTTGTTTGGATGTTACAGAGCTAATCCCAATTATCCTTATCTTGTAAAAAAGCGGATATTACCTTTTTATGCGCATCAATCTGGCAAGAATATTGTGTTACCTATTGTTGATTTACAAAGAAAACTCTGGAGCTTGCAGTTTATTTCTGAAACGGGTGAAAAAATATTTTTATCTGATGGAGCAATTAAAAGCCATTTTATTCCTATACAAGGATTTCCAGATGATGGCCGTAAGATACTTATAACGGAAGGATTTGCAACCGGAGCTACACTGGCGATGAAATATCCAGATTATTGTGTAATAGCTGCATGCAATTCTGGAAACTTAAAGCATGTTGCTATGAAAATTCGTCAGACCTTTCCTAATGCAGAACTGGTGATATGTGCAGATGATGATCGATTGAATCCTGAAAATCCAGGCATAAAGAAGGGGCGTGAAGCAGCAATATTAGCTAGAGCTCTTTTTAGTAAACCTGCTTGGCCAGAAGATGCTCCTATGTTTTTAAAGGATTTTAATGATTTGGAATGTTGGTTAGCTGATAAAGAGGTGTATCATGCCTAAAGTAGCACACAAAAAATCTCAGGTAATAGAGGGAATAGAGAGTTTATCTATTATAGACAATGATGTTAAAGATTCCCTGAGAGAAAATATAGAGGGAATTCAGGGAGTAAAAGTAGGAGAATTAGAGATTATTTCTCCGCTGGATGTCGTACCAAACAACCCCTTACTCGTTGAAATTAAGCGTCCTTCTTATCAAACGTATATTGATTGGTTTCAATTAGGTGACATAAATTTTAAACCAGGTCTCTATTATCACGGTATTGATAAAGACGGCTTGCCCTTCGATTTTTTTATTTGCAGCCCTATTTATGCTGATGCGCTTACTTGTGATGAACATAATGTGGGATGGGGGTTATTATTACGATTTGTTAATCCTGATGGAAATTGGAGAGAATGGGCTATGCCAGCATATATGTTAAAAGGTTCGGGAGAGGATGTGCGTGGCCAATTATTAGATATGGGGGTGCATATTGACCCAGATGCTCATAAAAGGTTGCTGCGTTGGCTTGCAAATCAGCTTCCACCAAGACGTATTATCGCTGCTACAAGAACGGGTTGGCATGAAGGACGAGAAGGAATAGCTTTTGTTTTACCCCATATTTCTGTTGGAGCAAATGATGTTCATTTTCAATCTGAGAGTACAATTCCTAGCGATTTTTCACAAAAAGGAACATTGAATAATTGGAGAAGAGAGGTAGCAGGACTATGTAGAGGTAATTCTATTTTAATGTTATCTCTTTCTGCTGCTTTTACTGCCCCACTTTTAAAATTGGCCAAACTTCAGGAGGTTGGTGGAGCTGGATTGCACTTAATGGGCGATTCCAGCCGAGGGAAAACTACAGCATTGCAGGTCGCTGCAAGTGTTTGGGGCGCACCTACTTTTATGAGAACGTGGAGATCCACTACAAATGGGTTAGAAGCAATTGCAGCATTTAGAAATGATTCCTTTTTACCTTTGGACGAAGCGGGTGAAAGTGATCCAGCTGAAATAGGAACAATTATCTATGCTTTAGCTAATGGCATAGGTAAACAGCGTGCTCGGCGTTCGGGTATTATACGAGAGGCAGCTCGTTGGCGGATCATCGTGTTATCTAGTGGTGAGTCTTCCATCAGTTCTCATATGGAGGAAGGTGGGAAACGCATTAAAGCAGGTCAAGCTGCCCGGTTATTAGATATTCCGGCAACACATTTTAAATATGGGGCATTTGAGTGCTTGCATGAACACAGTAATGGCCAAGCTTTTGCTGATAGCTTAAAACAGGCAGTAAGTAGGAGCTATGGACATGCTGGAATCATGTTTGTGGAAAAATTAATAGCAGAACAGCGCGATTTACCTGCTTTATATGCTGAAATATGTCAATTAGAGGATTTTTGCGCAACAGATGGGGTGGAGCTTCGAGCTGTTTCAACGTTTGCCTTAATTGCGCTCGCAGGTGAGCTTGCAACTGAGTATGGTTTAACTGGATGGGAAAAAGGTGAGGCTCAAAAGGCAGCAATCACGGCCTTTCAATCTTGGAAAGAGTATAGGGGAAGTGGAAAAACAGAAGATCGCCAAATATTGCAAGGTATATATAATTTTATTTTGAAATATACTGATTCACGCTTTTCTGATAAAGAAATAAAGCCGGAGACTATGGCGGTTCGAGAGCGAGCCGGATGGTGGCAAATGGTGAATGGGAAGCGCATCTATTTATTTACGGCTCCTGCCTTGAAAGAAGCTGCACCAGGTTTTGATGTACGAAAAATTATGGATGTTTTAGAGCAAGCTGGTTGGATAGTAATGAGAGATAAGGACAAACGCTCTAAAAAAGTAAATATTAACGGTCAAACTCTGGGTTTGTATCATATTTGCCCCAATTGGGAAGAAGAAATCTAGGAGAATTTCCTGTATTCCCTAATTAATACGGATTAGGGAATACAGAATAATGAGGCCTAGTATAACGAAATCCCTATTATCCCTTTATTCCCTATTGATTTGAAGGAGTTGTAATGAACAATAAAAAAATCATCGATTCTCATTTACAGACTAATTGTTTTTATACAGCAGCGAATACAATTAATAAATTACAAGGTCATTCTCTGGATATATCTACTCTAATAGATGATTTGCAATGCTCTGCTAAAAACATTCATGATGAAGATATTAAAGAAATAGAACAACTATTAATGATGCAGGCTAAAACATTGGATTGTGTGTTTTATGATGCATTAAGCCGTTTAGCCGAAGTGAATATGGTTAATCAACTTGAGGTTTTTGCTGGCATGGCTTTTAAAGCACAATCTCAGTGCCGAAAAACCTTAGCTGTATTGGCTGAGTTAAAAAATCCAAGGCGCACCACTTTTATAAAGCAACAGAATAATGCCATAACTCAACAAGTAAATAATGGGGTACAATCAAAATTTCAAAATTCTGAAAAAGTTACAAACGAACTATTAAGCGAGGCAGGTTATGAGGCTTTGGACTATAGAGGAGCGAAGGAAACAGGCGTTATTAATTCAGCAATGGCAGCCATGGAGACAATCAACAGGAGCGAAAACGGCTGATGGAAAATCTGCAAGTAAGATGAATGCTTATAAGCATGGTGCTCGTAGTGCGGAAGTTAGGGATATGGCAAGGCAATTAACTGAATATAAGAAGATTTTAACGCAATTGATTGGTATTATTTAGGGATTTAGAAAAAGAAAACCCCGGATTCATCACCTACCTATGAGATAAGGAGAGGAGTTGCCCGGGGACAGTAGTTATATTATAGGACAAATTTGATGTTAGATTCAAATCATATTTTTTTTGATGAGCTTTCCATTATATTTTCTCAAGAGCGGTTAGACGGTTATTTGAGTCATATAACCTGTAATAATAGTAAGGGCGATGCTTTAATTGCGTACTCATGGAATCTTGAACTTAGCCAATCCTTATATCCGGCATTGCAGATTTTAGAAATTAGTCTCCGCAATTCTTTGCATCAAGCATTGGGAAATTATTTTGATACTTCATATTGGTTTGATTTACCTTTTCTCCATGAGCGGGAAAGAAAACAAATAATCCAAGCAAAGGATGATCTACGGAAGATGAATAAAAATATTGATCCTAGCCGTGTAATTGCAGAGCTATCTTTTGGTTTTTGGACATCTTTATTTGATGTGCGCTATGAGCATAATCAGGTTTTATGGCCTAGCTTACTAAAGCCCGTTTTCCAATTTTTGCCTAAAGGGCAAAGAACCCGGACATTTTTATCTCGAGAATTGAATCGCATACGATTTTTACGCAATCGTATTTTTCATCATGAGCCAATTTGGCATTGGAAAGATTTAACTATGCAGCATCAGCAAATTATTAATTTAACCAATGGACTATCTCCAGCTGCCGCTAAGTATTTAAATTTATTTGATCAATTTCCAGTTTTTTATAAAGAGGGCAGGCAGCAAATAGCTAATAAGCTTAGAAAAGGCTACGACTTAGCTTAAATATCATTGAGCTTAAAATGTTATATGGTTTTTTCCTGCAATTGTTTGAGTAATTCAATTTTTTCTGCTTCTTTTAATTGATGAAATGCTTTGATCATTTCTGCCAACAAATCAGATTCTGCATAAAAATAAGCTACTGGTAAGTTAAGCACGGTAGCTATCCTTTTTAAAGCTGAGTAATCCGGAGTATGCCTACCCATTTCATAATGGTTCATTCTTGCACTAGCAGAAAATTGATCCATTCCAGCCTCAATCCCTAACTTTTTCTGAGATAAGTTAACAGATAAACGAGCTTCTTTAAGTCTTTTACATAAGGGTGATTCAGTCACATGTTTAACTCATTGATATAATATACTTAGAGAATCTAAGTTTTTATTCGCTTTAGATACTTAGGAATCCTATACATAAAGTTTTAAATGGGTTAAAATTGATCAGAAAAATTGTTAAGTAATATTGAATCAATTTAGGAGTAAAAATGGGAACATTTGTAGATAATTCCCTTATCAGAGGTGAGTCAGTTCAATCAAATGCTACTATCAGCTGGTTAAGTCAGTTTGGAAAATTAACATTTGGTACTTTTTTTATTTTATGGGGTTGTTTGTCCTTAACTTTGGCAGATAATGTGGATGCAGCTATATTAGTGCTCATTACACTCGTTGGGGGTGGGGCTTTATTTTTAGTTTTTGCAGTAATTAATGTAGTTACGACAGAATTGGCCATTACTAATAAAAAATTGATTGGGAAAGTTGGCTTTATTAGACGTTTTTCAATTGATATACCCCATCATCAAATTGAATCATTGAATGTAAGCCAAGGAATAATTGGAAGAATATTAAGATATGGCAAAATTACTGTAAGAGGTTCCGGAGGGAATAAGGTTAGTATTCCTTATATTAGAGAGCCATTACAGTTTAGAAAGGTTGTTATGGGTGTTATCGATAGTAATCATGCCAAATAACAGTTAATCCAGAAAAAGAGCAGTCGCTGTAGATACTGCTAAAAATTCGAATAGAAGATGGTGGTGAGAATAGCTTAAAAACAATATGTAACATCATAATCTATAATGATTAATATAACTCCTATTAGATTAGAGTTCTACATGGAATGTATTATTCAATTAAACCATCATCATCGTTCAAGAGAGCGTATAAGGGATCTCGGAGAAGTCTTTACTCCTGAGGGTTATGTAAGTGAAATGCTGCGTGTTTTAGAGACTACACCGGGTTTTTCATGGGATAGCGAGCAAGTGGTGTTTTTTGAGCCATGTTGTGGTCATGGAAACATTGTTATAGAAATTTTTTTAAAAAGATTAGAAGCTCTTTTTTACAAGTCAATAATACATAACTCCAAGGATCATGCAGCTTTTTACGCTGTTGCAAATGCTATCAATTTGCTGTGGGCTATTGATATCGATCCAGAAAATATTATCGATTGTCGTGGGCGATTGCTCCGAGAATCGGTTAATTTTTTGATGAGAAAGTTAAATATTTCCAATTATAACCATCTTTTTAAGAAAGATAAGAATTATATGGCGCATTTATTATGCGCAATAAAGTGGCATATTCAGAAAAATGAAATGCTATCCGCAATAACTTCGGTGAAAAAATTATCTAAATCAAATGCTTATAAAACAAAAGTAAGTAGAGATTGGTTAATTGAAAATAAACACCAACCCATAAATTTTGAATTAACTTGGATTGCTCATTTTAAAAAGCAAGCACAAAAAAATTCTACTCCAGCATTATTTAAACAAGCTTTGAAATTTGTAGAAGAGGCTGATAGCAATATTAGTTTGGAAAATAATATTTTTGATTTTGCCAGATTCTTATTGGTTCAAAATTTCAATCAATTCAAAAAAATGGATTCTGAGACGATATGGAGCCAAATTTAACGTTAAAAACAGCCCATGTAGTAGATATTTTAGGAAATGTGATCGGGCGAGATCAACAAATCATGACAATGGAAAAGTCATTAAAATTAGTGTCTCTTCTAGACCAAAATGATTTTTTTGATGAAAAAGTTGTCTTTTTTGATCCATTTTGTAAAGCAGGAGAAATACTTTTGTCTTGTGCCTTTTTAAGCTGCTGGAGCAGAAGCAAGAAAATGGGCAGCACTTTAGAGTTGGAGGATGTAAAAAGAGAGCTATACGAGTCTGGTCGCTATTTTGGATTATCGCCAGATGAAAGGCATCACCGATTAAGCTTAAGAACATTTTTAGGTAATACAAATTCGCATAGCGAAAAATATAGCCAAATTATTAGAAATGGAAATTATTTGTCAGAAATTGATGGTCGACTAGATCAGAATAAATTTAAAGAGGAGTTTTATAATATGCTTGATTATATAAATTCCAGTTCAATTCCCCAGAAAATTATTGCTGTAGGTAATCCTCCTTATCAGGAAACTGATGGGGGTGCTGGTGCCAGTGCAAAACCTATATATAATTTTTTTGTTGAGTCATTAATGGCTTCAAATGTTATTAGTGAGTTTGTATTAGTTATTCCAGCAAGGTGGTTTTCTGCGGGAAAAGGTTTAGATTCTTTCAGAAAAACAATTATGGAGTGCAATCAGATAAAGAGTATCACTTATTTTGAAAAGGCTGAGGAAGTGTTTCCTACGGTTCAAATTAAAGGAGGGCTTTGTTTTTTGCATTGGTCGTTATTTCATAATAAATCAGCCCCAATTTTTATTACAGGATCACAGCAAACAAGCGTGAATTTAAGCCAATATGACATTATACCTGATGATCCAAATGCGACAAAAATTATTCAGAAAATATTGAATAGTGGCAAGGTTAATCAGTATGTATCTTCAATTGCATGGCCTGGTAAACCATTTGGCCTTAGAACCTATTATTTTCAAAGGAATGAATGTGTGAATGAAAACTCCCCTAAAGCATTAAAATGCTATACTGCTGGTAGGAAAATTAAATATATTGATAGAGAGTTGGTTCAAAAAAACTCAGATAAAATAGTATGTTACAAGGTAGTTGCTCCCAAAGCTTATGGTAAAGGAATGAAGCGTTGCACGCTGCCTAAGCAACAAATCTTTATTCTTGATCGAAATGAGATTTGTACGGAAACATATAATGTAATCGGATGTTATGAATCAAAAGATCTTGCGGAAAATCTCCAAAGATATCTTCAAACTGATTTTGCACGATATCTATTAGGGCTGAGAAAAATTACTCAGGATATACCTAAGGATCGTTGGAATTGGGTTCCTTATCTAGATATTTCTAAGAAATGGACAGATGAACAATTGTTTATGCTATTTGATCTAACACTGGAGGAACAGCTCCATATCAAGCGGAAAGTTAAGGAGTGGTCATGAGCAATAAACTGGAGTTATATGGTTATGCAACTGCCTCTCAATTGAAAAACGGTCGTGTGAAAGTCGGTCATGCTAAAGTAGGAAGAGCTAAAAACAGAATCAAAGAACAATTTGGTACAAGTAATGATGAGCTTCCTGAAGTGATAGAAGTCTTTGGTGTTCTTCCGTTGGGGGTGCGTGATCACCATATCCATTCTCAATTAATAAAAAATGGTAAAAGAAAGGTTATTGGTGGTAAAGGCCAAGAGTTTTTTGAGGCGAATTTTGATGATGTTAGAAAAGCTTATAATGACGTAGTTCATGGTAGTTCAAGACGTGATAATTACAAATTAAGAGAGGAACAAAAGCAGGCTATAGAAAGAGCAAAAAAATGGTTCTTAAAAGAATATTCGGATGAAATACTTCGTGGAGCAACACATCCTAATCGGTTCTTAATTAATGCTAAGATGCGTTTTGGAAAATGTTTCACTAGTGTGCATTTAGCTAAGTCTTTAGATGTAAAAAGAGTTTTAGTAGTTACTTATAAACCTGATGTAATAGATGAATGGCTTGGCACGGTAAATGAGCATATCGATTTTGAGGGATGGTGCGGAATTCGTGGGAAATCTAAATCAAAGACCTCAATAGAGCCTAACCTAGATAGTCATGCGGATTTTCATGTAAATACTAATCCTGTTGTGTTGTGTGTTTCTCTTCAAGATCTATGGATCGATCAACATGGCAATACAAAAATACGCCTTCAAAATATACCCTTAATAAAATGGGATTTAATTATTTTTGATGAGGTTCATTACGGTAGCAGTACTGAACGAGCCAGCCATATATTGAATCAACTTAATTTTAAATACCGTTTGGATTTATCAGGAACTCCTTTCAAACTCATTGAACATGATGATTTTTGTGCTCAGCAGGTATTTACCTATAGTTATCTTGATGAACAAGAGAAAAAAAGAATCGAGATACTTAATGATCCTGCTGAAGTTAAAGAAAAGGTTTATCGTTTAATGCCTGATTTAAATATTTCAGCTATAGAGATTACGGAAAAAGATATTAACGAACAAATAGAAACATTTGAGACGGATGATATAGATTTTTCATTAAATAAAATGTTTCAAACAGATGAGGATGGGCATTTTATTTATTTAGACGCGGTGGAGCATTTTATTGATGGTTTAACCCGATCAGATCATAGCGCTCGTTCCATTAGTGTTTTTGGCAAATTAGGACAAAAATTAAATTGTCCTCCTAAACGTCACACCGTTTGGTGGTTAAGAAGAGTAGATTCAATTAAAGCCTTAATTAAAAAGCTTAGAGTACACCCTTATTTTTCAAATTTTGTTTTAATTGATGCTTCGGGTTCTGATGCCGCTCAAAATGGAAGTGAACAAATTGTTGCAAGAGAAAAATCAAAAGTGGAACATGCGATTCATGAGGTTAATGCTGATCCAAATAAGTTAGGAACAATTACTTTGACTTGTGGAAGGTTTTTAACAGGTGTCACGATTAAAGAATGGGATAGCATTCTTATTTTAAATGATACTCAGTCCGCAGAATCATATTTTCAAGCCATTTTTAGGGTTCAATCCAGATGGGTTAATGAGAAAACAAATCAAGTATTAAAGCCTACCGCGTGGGTATTTGACTTTGCAATTAGCAGATGTCTTACAGTGACATATGACTGTGCTAATAATATTGCTGATCAAATTGATCAACTGACAAGCTATGAAGGAACATTGAGCTGTAATATTAATAATCTTGATATTGTTACCCAAAAGTTATGTGACAATTTAGATATTAAAAGATTTTTTGAGGGGGTCCTAATAAGCACGCCCACAATGGCTAAAGACATTTTTGACGTTCTTAATCACGAAGGTTCCAAAATTGCACTCGCTAGAAGAATTACCTCAAATCTACTGGTAAATTTTGCTCAACTTAAGTTAGTTGATGATAGATTACGTGAAATTCTAGGCAAAATAAAAGGCTACAGAACACAAAATGTTGCTGAAATTAGTACGGAAAAATTAGTTCAGATTGGCATAGATGCTGAGAGATTAAACGAAATAAAAAGTGATCCTAATCTTACTAGTGAAGCTAAAGAAGCACTTATCGAAGAGTTTTGTGAGCAAAAAGAGCAGGATAAAGAACGTAAAACTTATAAACAATGGTATGCCACCCAAATTAAGCGTTTGGCAATTTGCATGGCGGATTTTATTTATATGACATACGAACGTGAAACTAATATTGATGATGTGATAGAAACAAAATCACCTCATTTTTTTGAAGTAATGACAGGTATATCTAAAGATGATTTTTCGGAGTTATGTTTAAAAGGGTTTATCAAAAAATCCCCGTTAAACAGAATTGTCAGGGAGTTTAAGGATCAGGAGACAACATCGCTTAATCCTGAAGAATATATACTAACCAATATTGATTCTTATTTCAGAGATTCGGCTCATTAAAGCAGTTTAAACTTTTGGTTATCCCCCAAATGAGTTTTTATTGCCTTAAATTGAAAAGCAAATTAGAAGTGGGAGTCATATCGAGCATGTTTTAAATATGATGGAAAAGATCTTGATAATGAACTTTAAAGAATAGAATAGGAGTATGTGGGGCAAGGAATAGGTGGAATGCCAAAGGATTCCGAAATTAGAAAAGGCCATAGTAAGAGTATTTTAGATGCTTATGCTCGACATTTTAAGCCGGGAAAATTTTTATAGATCAATAAAAATGCTAAGGCTAAAAGTTAGTATAGGCTTTATTTCAAATGATGTTCGTCTTTGCAGAGCTGATTACTTAAGCTCTTTATGAGTTGTTTTTTGTCATTTTGCGCTATTTTATTGTTCTGGCTGTAATTTTTTTTCAATTTAAATGATATTCTAACTTATTGAAATTTTAGATCTACTTGAAATCATTGAAAATAAAATGAACTTTCCGTTCCCAATTAGATCTTCCTCCTATTTAAAATATCTGTATAATTCCCAGAAAGTAACCAATGCTTGCCTAGCTTAGTTACTAACTTATATAAAGTTCCAAGGATTAAAAGATTTAAATGGAGGACTGATGTTTACAGCAAAGGATTATTCAAAGAGCGATACCAAAAAGCATAACTTTGCAGCATATACATTGCTTGTGGGAAAGCACGACGAAGAGCGTCTTGCTATTTCTGACGAAATATATGGCCCTTCTACGCGAGCTTTTTTAATAAACTCAGGCCTTCGTCCCGGAATGAGAGTTTTAGATGTTGGATGTGGCCCTGGAAATATTTCTTGTTGGCTGGCAGAGCAAGTCGGTTTAGAGGGAAGTGTGGTCGGTGTAGATATTAGTGACGAATCATTGTCTGTAGCCGCCACTAAAGCAAGTGAAAAAAATATCACCAATGTTCAATTTATGCAGTGTACAGCTGATAATTTACATGAGATCGAAGGAAACTTTGATATGGTTTTTTGTAGATTTCTGCTTATTCATCTGACTGATCCAAAACGTGCCTTATTAAGCATGGCATCTAAATTAAAGGAAAATGGTATTCTTTGTTGTGAAGAACCTACTACCTATACTCATTCATGCTATCCGACAAATCGATTTTTTGACAAAGCAAATTTATTAACTCAACAGCTGGGCAATAAAAAAGGCGTTGATTATAATTTTGGTGAAAAAATATTTTCATTGTTTCAAGAGCTTTTTAATTATCGAGAACGTATAAAAATTAATTTTTTTCAAACGCCAATTTTATCACAACGCCATAAACAGATATTTCCGATGTCTTTTGATCAAGTTTCCGAACAATTATTAAATGAAAATTTAGTAACCACGGAAGAAGTAGATGAAATCAAAGCTGGTTTATGGGATTTTGCTAATGCTGACTCACACAACTATTTTGTTTGTGGTTTTCGAAAAACGCAGATCTCTACCCAAATTAGCAGAAATGTGGAAGCAGAAACATTGAACCATGATCTGAAAGTTAAATAAAATGATAAAACAACCTTTTGATTTGAAAGCATATAATACCTTTGGCTTTTCTGTGAAATCTATGGCAGGAGCTGTTATTTCTTCAGCTAATCAGCTTGTTGAGGCTATTGAGTTAGCACAATTGAACCAACTGCCAATAATAATTATTGGGGGTGGTAGTAATATCGTTTTAAAAAATAATCTGCCCGGGCTGGTATTAATAATAAAAATACAGGGAATTGATATTATAGAGGAGCATGCGGAATATGTTTACATTCGTGTAGGCGCAGGAGTTGTGTGGGATGAGCTGGTGCAATATAGCTTAAATCAGGGATGGTATGGCTTAGAAAACCTTTCTATTATTCCTGGCACTGTCGGTGCTTGCCCAATTCAAAACGTAGGAGCTTATGGAGTAGAGATTAAAGATTTCTTTTATGAGCTTACTGCTCTTGATATTAATACGTTACAGGAAAAAGTATTAACTAATAACGATTGCTGTTTTCAATACAGGGACAGTATCTTCAAAAATGAATATAAAGATAAATATGTAATCACGTCCGTTACATTCAAATTAAGTAAAAATCCGCAAATTAACTTGACGGATCTTAATTTGCGCAAAGAATTAGAGCATCTTCCTTATGATGAAATTAGCCCTGAAAGCGTAAGAAGCGCTGTTATTACTATACGAAATCGCAGATTGCCAAAAGTTGATGATATTGGTAACGCAGGTAGTTTCTTTATGAATCCTATCGTTGAAGAAAACGTGTTTAATAATATTTTTAGTCAATATAAAGATTTATTATTTACCCCCTTGGAACAGAAGAGATTTAAAATTTCAGCAGGTTGGTTAATTGATAAATGTGGTTGGAAAGGACATCAAGATAATGAGGTTGGAGTTTACGAAAAAAATCCTTTAGTGCTGATTAATCATGGTGGTGGAACCGGTGATCAATTATTGGCTTTGTCAGAAAAAATTGAACACAGTGTTTTTACAACTTTTGGAATTAAATTAAAAATGGAACCAAGACTTTATTACTAAAGAATCTGTAAATAGGAACGAGTCCAAAATAAGTGTAATGAATATGCAAAATAGATGTATTGTAGCAGCGTCCGCAGGTTTACATGGAGCAATAAATATACCTTCTAGCAAAAACGCTAGCATGCCAATAATTGCTTTATCCTGTTTATTAAAAAATAGCAGAATTCGAATTAGAAATTTACCCCAAATTACTGATATCGATGTATTACTCCATATTTTTGAATATCTTGGTGTAACTTTTTCTTGGCAAGGAAATGATGTCATATTATCAACTCCTGATAAGGCACTGCAATTTGATATTCCTGACCGATTATCCTCGTCACTTCGTGGATCAATTTATTGCTTGCCTATGATTTTGTCTTCAATGGGTCATGCAAAAATAGGACGGATAGGTGGTGATGTAATTAAAGGCAGAAGTTTGACACCACATATTAACGCCTTGAGAGGGTTTGGTATTCAATTGAATGTTTCTAACGATGGCTTGGAGTTAGTTGGTCGGCCGAAGAGAAATAGTGAGTTTTCAATTGACGATCACGGTATTACGGCTACCTCACTTGCAATAATGCTGGCCTTGACTCAAGAAAGTGAATCTATTATTCATAATGCCAGCCCAGAAATTGAAGTAAATGATGTCATAAAAATTGCCAATCAATACGGTGCAAAGATTTATCGTGACCAATCTACGTTGATTGTACAAGGAACTCTTCAGTCAGGCGACTACACTATTGATCTCCCCCCTGATCAAGTTGTTTGGGGCACATATGCAATTGCGAGCTTAATAACAGAGGGAAATATAGTAACAACAGCAGTTGATAGTAATCAAATTTCTAATCGTTATGCACCTATATATGAAGCCCTTACCGAAGCTGGTGCGCTTATTACATCAACCGATAAAGGTATAGCAATAAGCGGTAATATTGAAAGGCCGATCAATATAGAAACGGGAACTTATCCAAAATTTCCTTCCGACCTTGTTCCTCAAATGATGGTACTCATGTCGCAATTAAAGGGAGAAAGTACTGTCGTCGAAAATCTATATCAACAAAGATATGATCATGCATCACAACTAGAAAAAATGGGTGTTTGTCTGAATGTTAATGGAAATACAGCAATAATTCATGGGTCAAAAAAACCGTTAACAGGTACTCAAGTAGAGTGTGCAGGTATTAGAGAGAGTTGTGCTCTGATTCTGGCAGGACTTATAGCTGAGCCTTCTACAGAGGTTAATAATGCCGCAGCAGTGAACCGTGGCTATGCTGATATTGTTTCAGATTTAACGAATCTCGGAGCCAATATTTATTGGGGTTAAGTCTTTCAAGGAGTTATAGAATATGGATAAATTAATACAAATAGCTGACTCTCTTTTGGCAATTGCTCAAAATGGATTGCTTTTTACAAAAGATGCTTTTGATAAAGAAAGATATTTACAGATACAAAAAATAGCGGCATCAATTCTTGCAGAAAAATCAAAGCTTACTCCTGATATAATCCTTGATCTGTTTAGTTGCGAAAAGGGATATGCGACTCCTAAATTGGATGTACGAGGAGCGGTCTTTAAAGACAATAAAATTTTACTTGTTAAAGAGCGCTCAGATCAATTATGGACATTGCCCGGAGGTTGGATTGACATTAATGAATCACCAAGCGAAGCTGTGTGCAAAGAAATACTGGAAGAATCTGGATTTGAAACAAAGGCTATAAAATTAATGGCTTTGTTTGATAAAAATAAACATGCTCACCCTCCTCAGTTACCACACACCTATAAAATATTTTTTATATGCCAATTAATCGGTGGGGAAAAAAAATCCAGTATTGAAACATCGGAGGCAGAGTTTTTTGAAAGAGATCAATTGCCTGATTTATCATTGAACCGAGTAATTCACTCTCAGATAGCACGAGCTTTCGAGCATAAGAATAATATTAACTTACCAACAGATTTTGATTAACTATTATGTCTATAAATATACAGGTTTATAAGAGCAATCTATTATTATCCGAGCAATTAGCCAATAATATAGGTGAATGTTTAAATGCGGCTATAGCAGAAAAAGGTCATGCTACCCTTATTCTTTCTGGAGGTAATACTCCAAAATATCTTTTCCATAATTTATCAGAGCAGTCATTAAGATGGGATTGTGTAAATATTACCAGCTGTGATGAAAAGCTTCTTGATGAGATTGAGCATACAAACGATAGTCTTCTGAAAAAGGAATTGTTAAAAAATAATTGTGCTCAAGCACGCTATTATAGCTTGCATGAGAATACTGAACCATTAAAAAATGTTTCATTAGATGTTGCAGTATTGGGACTGGGGATAGGTGCACATACAGCCTCATTGTTTCCTGATGCAGAGAATAAAGAAGAGCTTTTTTATGGTCATGAGTTTTTATACCCCGTAAAATCGCTATTGGCTGGGTGCGATAGAATTTCAATCGGCTTACAACGATTATTATCAGCAAAATTTATATTTTTACACATTATAGGGAAAAGTAAGCTCGATTTATTATTAAGTGCAATCGAGGACACCAATTCTGAAACACCAATATCCTTTTTTTTAACACACCCCAATATTAAAATAATGTGGGCGTGTCATGATTAATCCAATTAAAAATATTATTTTTGATGTATTTTCAGTTTTATTGGATTGTAACTATCATGAGGCACTTTCTTTGCGATACAAGCCCGAACAAATTCAAAGCATTTGTGAGTGCGTATTTTATAGTGATATGTGGAATGCAGTGGATCGAGGGTTAGTTCTTGAGGATGAAGCGATCAGTTATTTTGCTCATGCTCTTAATTGGCCAGAGACGGATATTGTATCCTTAATCAGTATAGTCAGAAGTGCAATAAAAATTATCCCTGAAGGATTAGCAATTCTAAAACAGGCGCAACTTTCTAATTATCGGTTATATTGCCTTTCAAATATGCCGATTAAAACTTTTGAATATGTATCGAGCAAGTACGATTTCTTTTCCTGTTTTACTGGAGTAGTTATTTCCGGGCATTTGAAACTTCAAAAACCGGAACATGAAATTTATAAATATTTGCTCGATAATTTCTCACTTAGTTATAAACAAACAGCTTTTATCGATGACAACATCGAAAATGTTAATGCTGCTACGGAATTAGGCATAAAAAGCTTTATTTTTGATCGAAGCCTGGAACAAGTTAATTTAATTCAAAGCGCATTGTTTTCTGGCCCTGATTTATTTAATACTAACGTTGTAGATCCCTATGAATTTATCCAATAAATACTACCAGCATGCCGATGGCGTTGTTTCTCTTGTTGAAAGTAATCAACTTTCATTAAATAAAAATCAACCATTTATTTTGATAAAAACTCTTTATTGCGGTGTTTGTAATTCAGATATTAAAGAAATTCGAGGTGAGCGAATCAGTCGGCGTGATTTTGGGCATGAAATAGTAGGAGTCATCATTAGTAGTAACGTTTATGCGAATCGAGTAGGTAATTATGTTACGTTAGATCCGCATATTCCGGTAGAAAGGAATACAGGTTTTTCAAGCTACATGTGTATTTCTGGAACTAAGGACCATCTTGAAAAGGCATTAATAATTATTCCCTCGGGTAATTCTGTTTATATTTTATCCGAACCATTAGCCTGTGCATACCATGCAGTGAATCGACTACTTGGTAATAGCCAGGGGGTTAACAAAATTTTGGTTTATGGTGCGGGTACATTTGGCTATTTGATATATTTAATTTTAAAAAAAATGGGGAAAGATGTTTGTATTGGGAATAGATCGGTGGATCGCTTAAACGATCTTCAAAAATACAACTTAATTGAAAACAAACATGTTGATCCAAATGGAAAAAAATATGATGCACTTTTCTTGACTGAATCCGTCATTGGAGTTGAAACAATCGATTCTATTTTCCATAAAATTTCTGAAACTGCGACTATTTTGTTATTTGGTGCAGTGAAACAAGATGAACCACTTAATTTATATGAAGTTCGAAACAATGAGTTAGTAAGTAAGATACATTATAAAAATAAAGTGCTAACAATGGTTGGAAATAGTGGGGCGACTACTTGTGATTTCTCTCAATCGATTGATTTTATCAAACAAAATAGCAATGAGCTAAAAAAAATAATAACGAACATTTCAGATCTTGCTTCGGGGTTACGCCATATTCAAAATATGGTAAATGGCCAATATTCTTTTGGAAAGCATGTCATTGAATTACAAAAAGATTCAAAAGATGTGAATCCCATAGAAACTACCCTTCATTTGACAGTAGTTGATCATCCAAGTACTTCACGAAAACTTAATTTTTTAAATCCTGATCTTGAGCATGTTAATAGCTGCATTGATCTATATAAACATTTCTCTAAAAAGTGGTTATGGCGAGGAAAACTAAATTGGCTGGATTCTGATTGGATAAAACATTTTAATAATGAGCATGTTATTTTTAAGCTTATTATGTTCGAAAATTCCATTATTGGCTTTTTTGAGATACAGCTCTCAACGCCTACTACTATAAAAATCAAATATATAGCGATACTCGATGATTTTATTGGTCAAGGGTTAGCAGCTGACATTATGTCGGAAATTAAACGAATAGCTATAGAGATGAAGGTCACGGAGTTGTTAGTGCAAACCCGTAGTTGTGATCATAACAATGCGCTTAATTACTATTTGCGACAAGGATTTGCTATTCAGCACATTGAAAATATTGAGGTAATGTTATGAACGAAACTATTGAACGGTATGATTTTGCTTCTCATTTTTCTGCATCTGAAATGACATTAATCACCGATGATATCAAAAAGCTTTTAATAAGAGGGGATTATATTTTAGGCGAAGAAGTTGAAAAATTTGAAAATTCATTTTCTGCTTATCATAAGGTTAATGCATGTGTTGGGTGTAATTCAGGAACTGACGCTCTTATACTGGCGTTAATGGCTTTAGGCATCGGTATGGGGGATGAGGTAATCATCCCTGCAAATACTTTTTATGCCACAGCTTTATCTGTTTCCAGGGTTGGAGCAGTTCCCGTTTTAGTGGATGTTAACCCTAATGATTTTCTAATTAACCCCGCCCTTATTTCTGAAAAAATAACAAAAAAGACTAAGGCGATTTTAGTAGTCCATCTTTATGGTCAATCATGCGATATGGCACCAATAAGCAAAATTTGTAAAGATCATGGGTTATTTTTAGTCGAAGATTGTGCACAAGCACATGGAGCACTTTATCATGGTCAATTGGTTGGAACGTTTGGTGATATTGCTTGTTTCAGTTTTCATCCAAGTAAAAATTTGCCTGCTGCTGGTGATGCAGGAGCATGTATAACTAACACCCCGCAATTAGCTGATAAAATGCGGGTTATCCGACATTTAGGTCAAGAAAAGCAAAATTATCATATAATGCTTGGGTTAAATTCCCGTCTGGATAGTTTGCAGGCATTAATTTTGAATTATCGCTTGGCTAAACTCGATTCGTGGAATATGCAGCGTAATCAAATCGCAGCTATTTATAAGAATAATTTACGAGATTTACCAGTTGAATTTCAAACAACTCCATCAGGATCTTTTCATGTTTATCACCTCTTGCAAATTAAGGTTGCTAACAGAGATGATGTAGTCGCATATTTACAAAGAAACGGAGTTGATGCAGTAATTCGGTATCCATTTCCTATTCATAAACAACGTGCATTTGCATTTTTAAATCATGAGTACGGTCTTTTTCCGGTATCCAATTCATTAGCAGAAACTTTATTGTGCTTACCTTTACATCCGACTCTTTCTTTTGAAAAAATTGATCGTGTTTGTGCACTTTTGCATGACTACTTTGATGGCCCGAGTAAATTATGAGTGATGTATTAGTTTTAGATATAGGCGGAACGTGGCTACGATCAGGCATTTTTTTAAATGGTTCTTTGGTTTCTGATAATAGGCAGTTAATATCGGATGTTCGAAAAACTGCTGACTTCTTCCTGGATCTTGTTGGAGCTGTTATCGACATAATCTATGACTATAAAAAGTTCAATTATTTTGAGGAAGTTGTAATCTCGTTAGGGGCTTGTTTAAATCATCACACGGGTGAAATTTATTATTCAGCGCCACTTTTTGGAGCACAAAAACTGAATGTTGATTTTCAAGAGATTTTATCACAACAAATTACTTTCCCATTAACAATATCAGTAATCAATGATGTTTCTGCACTGTGTTATGCCTATGACTATACTGATTATACTAAAAATTTAACCCATATAGCTGCCCTTACAATTAGTTCTGGAATTGCAATGAGGCGTTTCGATGTAAAATTAAAAAAAGTAATCGTTGATCACGTACTGGGATTGCAAGGTGAGGTAGGTCATTTGCCTGTCTACAACCCATTTTTTCCGTCAAATAAAAAACAGCCTATATGTGAGTGCGGTGGAATCAATCACATGGCTGCGTATTCGTCTGGAAAAGGGTTGGATCATCTTCTAGCTCATCATCTTGATTCGATGGTCAATTCTTCAGATTCGATTAAAGACCTTTTTCTTAAATATAAAATAGGCGCATTAGCGTTGAAGGAGGCCCTACAAGCAAATTGTGTCGATGCAGAAAAAATCTTAAATATTATCGCCTATCCAATTGCATACATAATTGTTTTAATTTTTTGTATTTCCCCTGAAATCGATAGATTGTTTGTATCAGGTGGAATGGTAGAAACGCTTGGTAGTTTATTAGAGCAACGCATTTTTAAATTCACGGGGGAAATCGCCTATGTTTATGATGAACAATTTTATCGTAATCGCGTGATTTTTTTTGAAAGTGCCTCAACATTTGGATTACTAGGAGCAGGTCATTATTCAACTTTAAGGAAAGGGTAGTAATATGTTTAGTGCAAATATGATTCAAGCACAAGTTATGAAACAAGATGTATCTTATACGATTAATATTTTTAGTGATTTAATTAAGAACCCACGGGCTTATCAGGCATTATTTTCTCAAGCAAAAGCACTAATTATTGTTACTCCGTCAGTCTATAAATACTATAGGCATTTTATTAATGAATTAAAAACCATTTATGCAGAATGCGGAATAAAAATATTAGAGATCGCAGAAAATACAAAAAATATGAAAATGGCAGAATATATCTGTAAGGCTGCTTATGAAATGCAGCTTGGGAAAAATGATGTTTTTATCTCCATCTGTGGCGGATGTTGCCAGGATGTGGTTACAGTTGCCGCATCTTTATATAAAAGAGGAATTGGTGTTATCCGAATTCCTACAACAATGATTGGGATCGTAGATGCTAGTATTGGCATTAAGTCTTCAATGAATTTTTTAACAATGAAAAGTTCTTTGGGATTATTTCACCCGCCTAAAGCTGTTTTAATTGATTTGAATTTTCTTAAAACACTTCCTATTGAACATATTCAATGCGGAGTAGCGGAAATTATTAAAATTGCAGTTGTTCTTGATCAATATCTATTTGAGCTATTAGAAAAAAATTCGCGCAACCTGATTGTCAGTGATTTTTATATTAATAATGCTCAAGAGGCTCAAGAAATTGTCCAACTTGCCATTAGTAGAATGTTATCGCAATTGGAAGAAAATTTTTATGAAGATAAAACTTTTGAGCGGTTAGTTGATTTTGGACACACCTTTAGTAATGTTATTGAGTCTGATTCTAATTGGACTGTATCACATGGTTTTGCAGTTGCAATTGATATCGCAATTTCCTCCTATATTGCGTTTAAATTCGAGAGAATTAGTTTTTTTGAATTACAAAGGATTATAAATTTGCTTTTAAGTGCAGGATTGCCCATCAGTTCAGAGTTTTGTACCATTGAAAATTGTATTAGAGCAATGGAAAAAGCCAAGCTACACAGAGGCGGGGACATCAATTGTGTCATTCCAAATGGAATAGGAAAAGGACATTTTATAAAACAGGATAACGATGTATTACTATCTGCTATTCGTGAAGGAATTCTTTTTTTATCGTCGTATAAATACGAGACTCAATCATTACTGAGCGCATAAATGCAAACCTTACAGTTAGTTAGAGACATGCAAAGTCATCGGTTTCAATATACAAATACTTATTTAAAAGAATCTGTTAATGCTGAATTACTTATTGAAAATATTGCTGCAGGTGTTTGTGGCACTGATCTTGAGATAGCAAATGCTTCGCGTAGTGATATAGCAAATATCTTGGGTCATGAGGGTATTGGGTTAATTGTAAAGAATTTTAATAAGGGAAATGGATTTAATGTTGGCGATGTAGTGGTTTACAACCCCGTATCGATTCTGGATCAAGACAGAATTTTAGGTCATTCAATAGATGGAATTTTTTGTAAGAAGAGGATGATATCCACGGAAGACCTAAAACATGGTCATATTTTAAAGATTTCAGGAGAGTATCAATCGTGGTATGCCTGCTTATTGGAGCCATTAGCTGTAGCAATATTTTCTGAACAAATCATTTTGAAACATTGTAAGCCTCAAACAATACTTATTCTTGGGACAGGCGCAATTGCTCATGTTATTGCAGCTTATTATTTAAGAAAGAATGCCTCCGTTTTCATGGCAGGAACTAATAAACATCGTATTACTCTATTGAACGAAAATAATAAATTCGGAATTCAATACTATGAATTTGATAGACTGTCATTATTTATGAACGACTTCGATGCTATTTTTTCATGTGCTACACGAGCAAAAGCAGCCCAATACTTTGATTATGCAAAAAAAATGGCGAATTCCAATACAGTTATAAATCTGGTTAATGGTTTTAATAATGAAGTTTTTGTGAATGTTGAAGAACAAGAGTCACTTTCTGTAAATCAAATACGTCGAAATAATTTTTCTGGGGCTACAAGCAAGATATATGAGGTTAATGATAATGGCAAAAATTATTTTTTAACAGGTCAAAGAGGTTCAAACCAACAGCATTTTCAACAGGCATTACGCGAGTTAACTATATTTCCAGAGCATTATCAAAAGCTGGTCGCTCGGAGCATTGAGTTTTCTGAGTTAGCTGATTTAATTAATGGAGAGGCTCAGTTGGAATTGTCTCATTTTGGTAAAATTTTAGTAAAAATAAAGGATGACATTTTATGAGTGGAATATGTCCTGCAATTATGCAAATAAACCCGTTTCATTTAAAAGAATCTTTACAGCAGCTTTATGAGCTGGATGTAAAAATATTGCATGCAGATATTTTAGACGGCGTGTTCACCCCATATATCAGCATGGGACAAAAATACTATGAGATGATTGCTAGAGAATCTATGATTCCAGTAGAGGTTCATTTTCAAGTGGATGATCCCTCTCAACAAATCCAAATTATAAATCCTCGAATTATTCATCGAATTATTTTTCATGTTGAGAAAATAGATGAGCAAAGCTTTAAAAAAATTACCCAGTTTTGCGATAGCTGCTCTGTTGGGGTAGCAATTAATCCAGCAACTGATTTTCAATCAGTATTATCAGAAATTAATTTAAATATGATTGATAAGATCGTGATTATGGCATCAAATCCCGGCTTTAGTACTATTGATGAAAATATATTTGAAAAAATTAAAGCTATTAATGATTATCTTGTCATTAATCAATATCGGGATCGTCTCAAGCTGCAAGTTGATGCTGGGGTTCGTGAATCTAATATCCAACAATTTAAATTGGCTGGAGCGGATGAATTTGTTTGTGCTTCAGCTATTTTTAATGAACAAGATACTGTTAAAAATAATTATTTTAAATTAATTGATAAATTAGACATATCAATCTCTAACCAAGTGGGGGCATAGTGCAAATTAGGAATATAATTTTTGATATTGGCAATGTTGTAATTAATTGGGAACCTGTTGGCGTTGTGAAGAATTTTTTTCCTGAACGTAATGATACGACATTACTGAGTGCTCAACTTTTTTCATCTAAACATTGGATAGATTTAAATGAAGGAAGAATTTCGCAAGATACTCTTTTATCTCTTTATGAAAATGATTTAAATATTGATAAAACAACCTTGTCTCAGTTGATGATAAAGCTTGAAGAGTCGTTGATTCTTGTGGATAAAATGGAGGCGTTGTTATTTGATTTGTCTGACAAGGGGTATAATTTGTTTGCTCTGACAAATAATACCATTCAATTGATGCGTTTTTTAAAAGAACGATATTCATTTTGGTCTTTATTTAAAGAAACTGTCGTGTCAGCAGAGATCGGTCTGCGTAAACCAGATCCTGCAATATTCACCTATCTTTTGGAAAAACACGCGTTAAATCCAAAAGAAACTGTTTTTATAGATGATCATAAACCTAATACAATAATTGCTGAAGAGTTGGGGATGAATAGCATTAATTTTATAAATTATCCTCAATGTCTTAATGAGTTAAGCCAATTAGGTATATGAAGTCACGTAGGATATTAGGATTAACTTATTTGAAAGATCTGGGAAGGACAAGTAAGCAGACATTACTGATTTGACTATATTTATACAAATATAGTCTTGCTGACAGGATGTTATTTATAACATCAAAATCATCTGTTGGTACTTTTGTTGGTACATCCAAAATCTACACAAAATTTCATCAATAAAATCAACACCACAGGAATTGAATTCAATTCCCGCCGCCTCCACCATATTGAATACCTAAGACATCCAAAAACATCTTATAAGCCTTGAAATCAAGGCTTTTTATATAATTTTCGTCTTATAAAATCCATAAAAGCCCCAAGAGCCTACCGAAAAGCGGGGCTTATTTAGGGGCTTTATGTGATTGTAAAAAGACGAGGTCCCCATGACCCTAACTGTTGTTGAAATAAAGAGCGCTAAACCTAAAGAGAAGCCTTATGAGATGGCAGATGAGAAGGATTTATATTTATTAATCAATCCTAATGGCTCGAAGCTTTGGAAATTTAAGTATCGCTTTCCGGGTGTTGAGAAAAAACTTTCTTTTGGTGCTTTTCTGATGTGAGCTTATCTGCTGCCAGAGATGAAGCACGTCAACAATGACTCTGGTACTTGTTCAAAAAGCGTAATAGCCTCATTTCCTAGTAAACATTTTATTGCCTTATGGTTGGATTGGTTTTTTTCTGTAGTTTCGAATATGCCTTCTGAAAAATAGCATCCTGCTAAAGCTTCTACTTGATAACCACCTTCAGCTAATGCTTTTAAAAAGGAGTCCTCCATCAATTGATTGGCATCTTATGGTTTATCAACGTAATAGAGTTTTGTTGGGCATTCACATGCCAGCTTGAATTTTGATTTAATGAACTTCGATGTCATCATTGTTTCCCTTTCAAATAACATCTAAGCCTTCATAAAGAAAAATATAGCTAATAGGGAGGGAATAGCCTTGAAAGCAAAAGTATCCTGAGATCATGTTCTTTCAACGGGGATCAATAGGATGCATTGCTAAGATTGGCAAAATGGCTCAGCTATAAAATTACAGCTTATTGCCAAAATTCTTGCTGTGCCCATTCATTGGGAAACCCCATATCTTGAATGGTTATGTAATTAGAGTTTGGGAAAGAGTGCATCAACTCCACTACACGCTTTTGCCAGGTCGATCGAGGACAAATTACTTTCATGTAATGTGCCAAAATACATAGCACGATATATACCCTGGATGTCGTATTTGTATTGCCAATAAATGGATCGAAAGCAGGCATTGTCCCTGCTTTAGTAAGTTTAGGTTGGTCAATTAAGTTTCTATTCCATAAACGACTATGATGTGCAACTACATTCCGGACGTAGTTTAATGTGCGTAACCAGCTTTCCATGACCTGCCAATCATGAATGTTGTATTTTTGCGCAATGATAGCTTTATCTTTTACAGCCATGCCTTTATAAAATACTGACAAAAGGCCGAAGTCCCACAACTCGATGGCAACCCATATAGGTAATGGCAAGCCGTATTTTTCTTTATAATGCTCTACAAAATCTTCTTTAGAGCGTTTTATCAGTTGTTCGTGCTTAGAAAGCCATTCTTCGTATTTTGTTTTACCAGTCTTGAGATCAATCTTTTTGGTGAAATGCCCGTGTAATAAATCAGGGTTAGTATAAGCAAATGGATCCTTTTCCCCGAGAAGATAGGCTATGTCTACTCTGAAGGCTACTTCTATTCGCTCAATAGCATCCAGTATCAGTAAACGTAATTTTTTGTCGAAAACATATAAGGCAACAACATCTTGAAAACGCGCACCCTGTACAAATTCATCAGAACGCCGAGGCCTTACCAATTTTGTTTGTTGATCAGTTAAAGGAATTAGTTTGCGGAGGGGATACCAATAACCACTTAATCGGTAGTAGCCCAAACGACGAAGGTATTCCAATGCTACACTGTCATTGGTTACTTCTAGACCACGAGATTTCAATAGTTCGAGTTGATCTTCAAATGTTAGGTGCGGTTTGTTATAACGTGGCATCATGCAACTTATACAAAAAAGAAAACCCACTCGTACATTTTTCAATGAAGAGGAGCGGGCCGTGTTATCTATATTATAACACCATTTTTAAGAGAGACAAATTTTCTGTGATTGTGAGTTATACTATTCCATATTCTAGAATTTAGAATGGACTATTTGTAATTCGCGAATAGCACAGAGCACAGAGGGGTCAGATCTTGCTTTTTGCCTTAATCCATAAATGTTAGCAAGCTTGGAATTAACTCTTGATAATTATTTCCCAATGCATTAATTTTCTTTTAAAAGGAATCAAGCAAGTCCTGGATTAGCGATGGCAAGACCTTTGCGCATTGAGTTTGCTGGTGGGCTCTATCACATCACCAGTCGAGGTAATAGAAAAGAGGCGATCTATTTATCAGATGAAGATAGAGAAAATTTTTTAATCTATTTTGGGTGATGTTTGTTTAAAGTACCAGTGGCCCTGCCAATATTCATTAGGGTCTTCTTGTAATTCAGGGGCATCAGGTTGCATGTTCTGGTAACGAATAAATACTTTCCGCATCCATATTGGCATCTTATCAAGATGCATTAAAACCTCATTGAAATATTTATCTTTTAAACGATCGTGAAGCTTCTTTACTATTCGTGGTTTTAAATACCCCTTACCCTCATACCACAAAGCAGTAACCACATGGCATGTTACTGTATTTGGCATGACTATTTTTCTGGGACTCACATGGACAAGTTTAATTCTATTTTCACCATTAATCTTGATATAACGTGAGCGACCAGTCGTATAGTAAATTTCGCGAACAGGAATTTGTGTGCTGAGACCAAGCTGATTTAGAGCTACAACAGGATGAACTGTTATTGTTTCACCTGTTTTCTTGGAAATAGCTTTAATTATTTTATCTGTACTTGGCGGAATTGGACGACCTGGCAAATAGCGACTTTCTTCAGGCCTAAAATATATACCACGGCATATAGTACCCACTTCGTTGCTTTTTGCTAACCGCAATAAAACACGTTGTACAAGCTTGATTGGATATTGCTTATAAATTGAGTCCACCAAAAAAATCTTTCCTCTTGGAATTTTTTTAATGACTTTTTCAATTGATACTATTGTGCTCATATCTTCCACCTGCGTTTTTAAATCTTTCAAATACTGTTAACCATAACTACCAGACTGTATTACTTTTTTAATCAGTCTCCTTAAATAGGATTTGCATAAATCGTGTATTGATATATATTTTTTCTCTTCCAAGTTCTATTTCTTTCAAAATACCCTCACTGACAAATTTTTGTAGGTATTCGGCAGCGGTTTGTCTTTTCACAATCCCTGCATCTACTACATTAGAAATTCTACAGTAAGGTTGTACAAAAAGGAGCTCTACTAATTCCCTTGAATATATTTTAGGTTGTTTATTTTTTACATACTCCACGGTTTCGTCCATTAGACCGACAATGTTCTTAATCTTATTGCAAGTCCATTGGGAAGTGTTTTCAACAGCATTTAACATGTAAATAATCCAAGATTCCCAGTCGTTTTTTAAAGTTACATTTAAGAGATATTGGTAATATTCTTTCTTATGCTTGATGATATAACGACTCAAATAAAGAACAGGTATGGTTAAAAGTTCCCGTTCGATTAAATACAATATATTTAAAATTCTTCCCGTTCGGCCATTCCCATCTGTAAATGGGTGAATTGCTTCAAATTGATAATGTCCTATAGCCATTTTTATTAATGGGTCAATATCATTTTGAGCATGTAAAAATACTTCCCAATTGTGAAGCTTTTTCCTTAAAAGCGCCTCGCCTTCAGGAGGAGTATAAATTATTTCTCCAGTTGCTTGATTGGAGAGAGTGGTTCCTGGAACCTTTCTTACTGTCATTTCAACACCATGCAAGGCTGAACATAAATTCTCTGCTAAAACCGTATTTAATGGTCGAGACTTAATAGATTCAAAGCCTTCTCTCAAAGCAGTTCTGTAACGTAAAGCCTCTTTTGTAGCTGGATCTATATTCGTCTCCGAACTGCTGTTGGCATATTGAAATAACCTATCTGTTGTAGTCACTATATTTTCAATCTCTGAACTTGCTTGTGCTTCTAGCAAAGGCAAAGAGTTTATTAGAACGCTTTGGTTTGGTAACATTTCTGCCGCTTTTCTCAGTTCTGCTAGCGACGCACGTGCTTCAATGCACACTTTCAGTATTTTTTTAGTTTCTATATCTTGTTTAGGAGGCAGTGCAGGCAATTCATTGTATGCTTTAGTTACATCAATTTTCATAATGTTTAAATTTCCCAATTTTATCGACATGTTTTAAGGATATGTCGATGCGGTAGACACGTCAAGAAAACATGTCGATATTTTTAAATTTTATCGACATGTTTTTGGAATGTGTCGATGGTATAAACATTTTCGTATAATATATCGACAATTTAACATTATATCGACATGTCATTATAATAAATTAAAGATAAGAGATGTTACAGGGGGTATAAATGGGGGTATATTTAAATTTATAAAAAATAAATATATTATAAATCAAATAATTATCTATTAAGTTAAATAGCCGCTGCCCCGCCAATTAACCCATTGGTTTACAATATATTTCCCAAATGCAGAACACTCACTCCTTGGAATCAATTTCCTCTTTCTATGCAACCCTTTAGTAAACTGATTAGATTTTTTAAAATGCCATATATGCACTATTACTTCATTCCATTTTAAATTTTTACCGAGTTACTTTTAATGTTGCAGCACATCCTGACCTAAAACCTAATCAAGTTCATTGACATTTTGTTATGAGTCGACAAAACTTGAAACCCTTTTCTCTACAAGGATGTTAGCTTGAATCATAAGTTGTCTAGGTGTAGGAGCAATATGACTAAAACATCACTTTGTTCCTTTTACAATAAGCCTTGGCTTTTACTTTTTATTTTCATTCTTTTGCTTATGGTACAGTTTCATTCCTTACGCGCCATGCAACCCCAACAGAATACGCCTGTGATACTGCAGGCTGCGAGGATTCTGGATGTTCGTAATGGTGTGTATCTCAAGGGCGCTGCAATCTGGATTGAAAATGAGCGTATAAAGGCTGTGGACAGGACAGCCAATATTTTGAAAAGGGCTCCAGCATCGGCGAGACACCTTGATTTGGGTAATGTGACGGTATTGCCAGGGCTTATTGATTGTCATACACATCTTTTGGCAAGAATTCCTGATGGAAATCATGGGTATGCAGAGAATCTTACGACCAAATCACTGGCGTATAGGGCTCTGGAAGGTGCTGCCAATGCACGGGCAACACTGGAAGCAGGATTTACAACCGTGCGGGATCTTGAAAATGAAGGTTCTGGATATGCTGATATTGCATTGCGCGATGCCATTAACGAAGGTCTCATTCCTGGTCCTCGTATCCAGGTGGCAACACGTGGTATTGCTGCTGTTGGCCAATATCATCCATTTGGTCTTTCTCCTGATTTTGTCAGTTTTCCTATGGGAGCCCAGATGATAAGCGGTGTCGAAGAAGCTAGACGTGCAGTACGTGAACAGATTGGCCATGGTGCAGATATAATAAAAATATTTGCAGACTGGGATTATCCAACCCTTACCATAGTTGAAATGCAGGTTATTGTTGAGGAAGCCCATAAAGCCCGGCGCAAGGTAGCAGCCCACGCAACGACAGTTGAGGGAATACGCAATGCCTTGATAAGCGGCGTGGATTCCATAGAACATGGCAACCGGGCTGACCATAACAATCTGGAGATGATGAAACAAAAAAACGTTTACCTGGTTCCCACCCTGTCAGGTCTGGATGCCAAGATAGCCAAGGCACCTGCCTCTGATAAAATGCAGATATTACTCAAAACAAAAAATCAGATGATGACTCTTGCAAGACAGATTGGAGTTAAAATAGCCAGTGGCTCCGATCCTACTTCTCTGGATCGCCATGGAAAAAATGCCGAAGAGCTTCTCTCCATGACACGCAGGGGCTTAAGCCCACTGGAAGCCATTCAGGCAGCTACAGTTTCTGCAGCAGCTTTGTTGGGTTGGTCTGATGATGTAGGGAGTATTGAGGTTGGTAAGTTTGCTGATTTAATAGCAGTCAGTGGTGATCCGCTTATGGATATATCAACCTTGCAACGGATCAAATTTGTCATGAAAGGCGGGCAAGCCATATCTCCGGATTCTTAAAACACTTGGCACTCGTTAACCATCGGTTTTCATAAAAATGACCTTTAAGCACCCTGAGCTCTAATTTCGGATGCCACTAAATATGGAGGAGCGGCAGTAGCAAGATCTGACCTTCTACCCTGTATGATCCTTTCTCTCAAGAAATGTTGGATGATTTAAATTACCCCGGTAATTTTGATCTAAATAGGCCATGTGTTAAAATTTTCATCAAATTTTTATTGCTTAACTTTATATCTATTAATTACATCAGGATTATCATGAAACGCATTCAAAATTATTCACAATCCATAGGGGGCAGATATCCTACAACAACAGGAAGATTAAAGCGTGTTATTGGGGGTGA
Organism: Legionella sp. km535; assembly: GCF_003990085.1. NCBI lineage: Bacteria > Pseudomonadati > Pseudomonadota > Gammaproteobacteria > Legionellales > Legionellaceae > Legionella > Legionella sp. km535. The sequence goes on from NZ_RZGU01000029.1 coordinate 32,632, forward strand.
GCAAGCAAGACCAAAAAAAGTTGCTTTACTTGGCGACTCTACTTTAGATAATGGCTATTGGGTCCAAAGTAAGAGCCAATATGCTGATAAAACGCATACGGTAACACATCAAACAGCGGTTGCTCTGGCTAACAATACAGAGAATACTCACTCATATGATATTGGTAATTTTGCGGTTGATGGTGCTACAACAGCTGATTTAAGACGCCAGTGTCGTTTAGATAAAGTTCTTCCCTCAGATCAAGACCACCCTTATGAAATAGTGCATCAGCTCAATTCAGTAAAAGATTGGCAACCTGATATTGCTGTATTAAGTGTAGGAGGGAATAATTACCGTGAAGCATTAATGGGCGTATTGCAAAGAAACCTAACGTATTTTCAATTGCTTTTTAGAATCACACCAGAACAGGCCAGACCTAGGATTAAGGAAGCCTTCAGCCAAGTTAAACTGACATTGTTAAAAGAATATAAAGCTATTATTGATGATTTGGTTAATGATAATCCTGGGCTTAATCGAATTGTATTATTATCACAATATTATCCTTCTATTACTGACTTTACCCCTTATTTTATTTACACAGGATTTTCTCATTTGGCACGCTCAAAAGGAGAAGGCCAAGCTCCATTTGCCGTAGTTGAAGAAACTATGAATGAGCTTTATCGAAGCGTTTTACAATACGCGGCTAATAAGAATAAAGAAGTGGTTTTTGTTGATGTTACCTCCTCATTGAATCCTTTGGGGGGAAATCACACCTCTCAAATAGAACCTAATGAACAAGGTTCAATAATCATGGGGAAACTTATCGCTGAAGCAGTTGAATATAATTTTCCTATTAATGGAGCTGCTGTCGATAAGAAACCGATTTCGATGCTTCGTATGAATCGAGATGAAGTAATACAGGCTGAGGCTTTGGACGATGAGAACATTCAAAATTTTGAAGTAAAAAAGATAGGCAGCTTTATTAGCGAGAATCGATATCGACATGTAGGATTATTTTTTTCTCCCTCTTCTAGTTTGGGAGCGCGTTATGTCCACGGTTATGAACTTGTTATGGGGAAACAATTTGATACAGAATTTACAGGTTTATTTGCATTTGGATTACTCGACCTCAGCTTAGTTACGGTTATGGCATCTTATTTATGGCGAGTGGCTGTAAATGACACCATGCATATTTCTCTGAGAGTAACAACCGGTATTATTGCAGCTCCTATTTTGCTAAGTAAATTGGTTGTTGGGTTAGCAGTAATGTTAGCGCTTGCATTACCCATCTATGGATATCATTCAATTGTAAATTACTTTAGCGGGAATGCAGCTGAAAGAGAAGAAGCTGCTAATACAGAACACGTTGTCCCAACCATGTAATTTATGGCATAAGAGCTCCCTAATTTTAGGGAGCATAATTCAATTAAATAACTTTAAGTTCATGAATAGGGGCAACTTTCGGGGCAACAAAAATTTTTATAAATTCAAATCTATTAAATAACAATAAGTTATCCTCGCTATTAAATAGCCCCCGCCCCTCCTCCACCAATTATTCAAACTATTTCTGACCACCAAAGACCAACTGAAACCCTTATATATCAACGATCTTAGTCCGTCTTTTATTTGATTATATTGTCATTTGTGGTTTTTTTTGCCTCAAAAATTACCCAAAATATGCCCAAAATCTTTGTCAGATCTTGCTCTTTGCCTTAATCCATAAAATAGCAAGATCTGACGGTAATCCCCCCATTTTTAACCGACATCAAAAATAGAGAGTTAAGCAGCCACTAAAGCTAGTTTCTGCCTTGGTGTAATGCCACCGATAGCCATATTAGGTCTTTCATTATTATAAGAC
>NZ_RZGU01000003.1:0-217865 GCF_003990085.1 Legionella sp. km535
ATAACAGCCACAGATTACATTCATATTTGGGATATTTAAGCCCAAATCAATTTGAAAAACAGAGCGATTTATTAATGAAAGTTGCTTAACTGGGGTGTAACATTTTGGTTGACCACGTCAAGATAGAGTTACGAGTCTAAAACATATATGTATCTTTCTATTTTTCGGTAGTAAAAAACCGAACAGGTAAATAAGTTTTATCTTATCCTGCAACAGGATAAGCCAGCACCAGAGTTCGGCTTCAATAAATTTCCACGGCTTAATTTAAAAAATAGCTTTCTGTCTAAAAGTTCTAGCTCTATCTTTATACCGAGAATCAATACTCCCTAAATACGTCATATAACCTAAAATACAATTTCTAGATTGCATACTCTTGTTGACTTGCCAATCATTTGTTTTTTTAAACAACGCTTCTAAATGTTTATTTCTTGGTTTGAGTTGATTATCAATTACAGCTACTCCAGTTACTAACTTCACGGCATCTTCCGCATAAAATCTAGTTTTCGAGGAGTTTATCTTATGACCATATTTTTTTGCAATCAACTCTATTCTTGTTATGAAGTTTTTTGATAGCTCTTCACCAGAAAAAGTTAAATCATCAACATAAATTGTCATTTTTGCATTACACTCATTAGCGGTTTGCTCCATCTCATCAAACATTCTTTTGTTTGCAAAATAGGCCAGAGGCATACTTAATCGACTACCCGTTGGTATATGATCATCATAAGTGCATATGTGTGACAATAAGTCAGCAATATCCGGGGAACAGCACATCGTATTATAAAAAAAATCAAAAACGCTGGAGCGCTTAGTTGATGGGAAGAAATTTTTTATATCTAAAGTAATAACTTTTTTACCTACACCAATATGAGCACTTGCATTTGAAATATTTGATCTACCTTTACGACCTGAGTGCAATCCATCAGCAGTTTCAATTCTACATAACAGACTGGCTATTCGAGAGTGAATTTTATCTAATTTCGGAAGTGGTTCTTGAATGGGTCTTGTTTTCCCTCGTTTCGATTGAGTAAAACAATGATATTGGTCATTTTTAGTTAAAGACTTCAACTCTTGCACAGTTGATGATACTAACTTTGCTAAACGCCCCTTACTTGAAAGTTTATAGAATAATGAATCCTTCGCAGGATAATATTTATTTTTTGTTATTATTTTTTGCTTTTGTGTATTCATTCCGTGTCATTACCCATTCCATGAGCCTAATAAGCTTATCTGCTACAACAATTCTAAACCTTTCAGGAACTGTACTTGTCTCATCTAAATGTTCTGAAAAAAAGACTAACGACGAAACTGGAATATCAAAAATGATTGAATACTTTTCCAGAAGTTCGAAACTAATATTTTTTTTTCCTGCTTCAATCTCACTAAGATATGATTTTGACAAATCTAACTTCCTGGCCAACTCTATTTGAGTAAACCCGTGAAATTGGCGAATTATTTTTAGCGCCCGATTAATTATTAATATCTCCACAAAAGAAGGGATCGCTTAAGAAACATCAATCATATTACAAATGAATTTCAGTATTTTGTAGGCTAACACACTAATTTTTATCAGTAGTTTTATCAATCGCCAACTTACTCTGCTTTTCGTTTTTTTAGATTTCCATTTCTTAAGCGATTGCCAGTCAACGTTAAAAAAATCCAATTTCATGAATATAACTCCTCTTAATACTTGTCTCATCATTGAGAACAAGGTCACCTATTTAAGAGGAACATCAGGAGTGACTGGCAATAAACCCTTATTAACCCGTCGTGATGTCACTGCACGACGGACACTCGCTTGTGCTTCATGGTATATCAATAGCAATTCAAACAACATGAGCCGAGCGAAAAGTAGAGATACTCTATCTCCGCGAATATGTAAACATATTCAATTAACAGGTGATTGGCTCCCTTTTTTAACGCAAAAATAGTATATCAAGGTGGGTTATCACTTTCAATAAAAATTCGCTATTTGCGAACAAAAATTATTTCATCGTTTAAAAAGTCTATCAACTATGAATTTATAGGTCATTTAACTATCAATATTTAATGATGAGTAATTTTGATTAAATAATTTCTAAGAATCAAAGTACACCCAGAAGTACACCTAGCAGAGTTTTTGATTTTAAATGCGTTTTACTAAGAAGATACAACTTACTGATTTTAAAGGGGATTTGATGGTCGGGACGGAAGGATTTGAACCTTCGACCACTAGCACCCCATGCTAGTAAATGGCAATTTCACTTAACTTCAAATAAAATCAATTGTAACCCACGACCCTTATAAAATAAAGGATTTGTTGTCTTTACATGTTTCAAATGATATAAATCGATTTAATACAAGTAAACACAAAAGTGTAGCCAAGCGTGTAGCCAAGAACAGGATAGCAAGAAGGATTTTTATCATGGAAAAGTTTACGCATAATAAAATTGCAAATTTAAGTGCCGAAAAAAACCGTTACCATATTACAGAAGGAAATGGATTTTGCTTACGGGTTTCACCTAAAGGGACAAAAACCTGGTTCTATCGTTATAAATTTTCTGGTAAAGAAAAGTGGCTCACCATTGGTAATTTTCCAGTAATGGGGGTAGCTGAAGCACGAAAAGCATTTAACGATTTATGGGAAATTAGACAAGCAGGCCAAGATCCTGAAGAAATTATTCAGCAAAAATTGATCAAAAAAAATAATAACGTAAGCACATTAATTTCTGACTGGTATAACAACTATATTGCCAAACACCGTAAGCAACCTCAACAAATTAAACAGCAGATTGATGCGGATATTATTCCTCTACTGGGAAAAAAGGAACTTGATAAATTACAGCCTCGTGATATTACACAGGCATTAGACTCCATTGTCAAAAGAGGTTCCCCTATTCATGCCAATAAAGTCCTAAGTACTTTAAAACAAGTGTTTAATTATGGTGTTAGTCGAGGGGAGCTATCTAGCAATCCAGCCGCAAGCATTCGATCAAGAGATATTGGTGGTCTGGAAAAACCTCGGGAACGCTTTTTAACATCGCCTGAAATTAATATTCTTTGGCAATTTTTGGATAGTAATTCCAATAAAATTTCTTTTCCTGTTCTCTGTGCTATAAAGATTATCCTTCTAACAGGAATAAGGACTGGAGAAATCCTTTTAGCTCAATGGGATGAAATTAATTTTGAACAATCTCTTTGGACTATACCAGCCAACCATAATAAAAATGCGTTGACCATGAGAATCCACTTAAGCCCACTGTGCAAACACTTATTTAAACAATTGCTGCAAACAAAAGTGTCTCCGTATATCATTTCCAATATTCGTACCGGTGCACCACTTTCAGAAAAGACAATTGCTAAAGCAGTTAGTCGAATACAGGAGCGTGTAGGCATACCACATTGGACTCCTCATGATCTGCGCCGCACATTTGCAACACAACTAGGTGAAACGCTGGATATTGATCCTATTGTTATTGAGAAATGTTTAGGGCATAAGATGCCTAAGATCATGGCAACCTATAACAAAAATGAAATGCTGCCCCAACGAAAAGATGCTCTAAACAAGTGGAGCCAATACATTGAAACCCTGGTTTGTAGCGAAAACGAAAATTATCACATACCGAGCTTCCTCGAGGAGTTGATTTAATGAATATTGAACAAGTAAAACAACTCGCAAGCAGTGAGAATCAGCTCGCTTAGAATTTAAAAATTCTACTGCCCAAATTAAGGCCGCATTTGAAACCATTTTCGCTTTTTTAAACACCAGAGGTGAAATTGTTATTTTTGATGTCAAAGATAATGGTAAATTAATTGGCCAACAAATTTCTGATCAAACCAAACAAGAACTAGCAAAAGAAATCAGGAAAATCGAGCCCAACGTAGTTAGTTTTTGAACTAACTGTTTTAATAGTTTTAGATTTTATTTAATCAAGATAAATTTCCTTTTTTTTATAAATTGGACTGAAACTTATAATCTTTTGCGGAACTCTTAAATTAGGATCATTAACATATTGATTAATAATATTATTAAAATTTATATCCGGCTCAACGTTCATCTGAGCGATATTATCAAAATAGCTTAACTGTTCTGGGTTAGCCTCAATTTCCCTGTCAGAAAGCATCAAACCCCAGGCATCCCATAGCTGCATTTCAACACTATTTAAGGCGGCAAAATCCTGAATCAATCGATCACGTATATACCATAAGCCTTTATTCTTGTTGTGATCACCACCACAGAAGCTGTCTGCACATGCCTTGTTGGCACGCACCATTTGCCACGCAGATCCTGCAACAACTAATTTATCTTGGGGCACATCAAGTAAATCAAAATCAACTGTTAAATTTTTTCGTCGGATATGAAATTCGTTAACTCGAGGATCGACTATGCACCATTTTTTTTTATCCTCATTCCAATACTCAAGTACAATTTCATCATGGTTATATTCTTTAAAATAAAACGTGGAAAACGCCACTCGAGTACGTGCGGGAATACCTTTATGCCGTAGTATTGAACAAAATAAAGTTGCATAATCCCTGCAACTCCCAACGATTCTTTTATCAAAATGTCGTGCGTTCGTTAAAGAGGATTTATCCAAATCCCAAATCTTTTTTAGCATTTTGCTAACATATCGAGTTTCGATATCTAACAGTTTCTTATAGGGTATTTGATAGTCATAAATACTGCCATCCCAGAAATGCAAAATTAATCCGTCCACTAAAGACTTTATTAATCCAATATCTTTAGGAATACAATCAAATAGAAATGCGAACTCACCCGGTTCAGTTATTATCGATTGCTTTTTATAAAACGTCAGGGAATCCATGTAACCTCCAGGCTATGGCAATAGACCATAAATAATTGCTTTCATCGTTAACTATTGACTCGCTTACGTTTCTAAGGATGCGAGACGATATAAATAGGGATAATCGATTTTGCCATTTTTATTATATGGAAATTGATCAAGCTTTATCACTCGCGCAGGAATCATGGAATCAGGTAACATTTGCCGGCATAATTTTATGGCATCAGCTTCTTCAATACTTGCATCAGCAAAAAAACAATTTAAGGATTTCACAGCTCCGGTTTGTTTGTCATTAAACGCAATGACAGACACAGCCTGAGTTTTTAAAATAGCCTTAATACGGTTTTCAATATCCAGCTTTTCAATACGATAGCCATTGATTTTTAATTGATCGTCAATTCGTCCTTTGTAACAAAGACCGTTTTTCTCATCCCAATAAGCTAGATCACCTGTTTTGTATATCCGCCGCCCCTGATAATTAAGAAAACGGCTTGAAGTCACTACTTCATTGTTCCAATATTTATCACAAATTTGTGTGCCGGCTAGACAAATTTCACCTATTTCACCCTGTTTCACTTCTTGACCGTTTTTATTAAGTAAATAAACTTCCTGATTAGAAAAAGGCCATCCTATTGGTAAAATACCAAAATCCGATTCTTCATTCCAAAGATAGGCTGTAATTGCAACAGTAGCCTCCGTAGGTCCATATAAGTTATCAATAACACTTTGGGGGGCTGCTTTCTTCCAAAGTGCTGCAGTTTCATAAGTTAAGGCTTCTCCGCAAAATACGCTGTAGCGAATAGTGTTAAAATTATTCTCATCTAATTTCTTCATTTGATTCAAAAGGCCAATCAAAGACGGAACACATGACCAATAGGTAATTTGATTTTTTTTAAAATAGTGATCGATTCGAATCATATGGTTATCAGGTAACACGCATAAGCATGCGCCCACTAACCAACAACTAAATATTTCATATACTGAAAAATCAAAGGTAAGTTCATTAATATGAGCAAATCTATCCTGCTTGGTTGGCTTTATCCGTTGTAAAATATTAATTAAAAAGGCTTGCAAATTTTCATGCGTTATTGGAACTCCTTTAGGCTCACCAGTACTACCCGATGTAAACATAAGATAGGCATATTTATATACCTGCAATGGAGGAATGTAATTTGGCTTGACCGAAAGATTATAGTTCTGAAAAATTGTGGTTAAAGAGGGATTGGCTACATCTCCAAGCTCATTTAAACAAATATAATTTAATGATTCATTGATATCATTTAATATTGATAAATTAAGCTCATCTGTAATAACCAGGTTTGAATCAGTTAAAGAGATCGCCTTCTCTAATTGAGGAACTAAATCTTTTTTATTTAAGAACACATAAGCTTTACCAGATAATAATACAGCTAATAATCCTACATAAGCGGCAGGGGTTCTCTCTGTTAAAATTAAACATCGCGATTGAGACGAAGCAACTAATAAATTTGCTATAGCTTTAGCCTTTTCAAACAGTAATTGATAGGTATAGGTTTGAGACTTATATTGAATCGCTATTCTGTTTCGAAATTTTAATTCAGACTCAAGTAACTGCTTTGTAATACTCTGGTTAAAATTGATATAATCATTCATAGCACACCATCTCCTAATGTTTGAATACCGCGACGGCAAACGTAGCACCCAAACCAACAGTAGCCATTAAATAATAATCTCCGGGTGATAATAGGGCCGCAGCATTAGCGTCAGCGTAATTAATTAAAATATCGGAGCCGAAACAATGTGCATATTTCCTGACATTGGATAGAAAAATTTTACTATATGGAAAATTAAGTGCTTTAGCGGTCTTCTCCCATGAAATTAAATTTACATTGTGAGGAAGAATTAATTTAATATCACTTAAGCTAAGACCAGCATTTTCCACTGCCTTTAAAATAGTTCCAGCTAATAAAGGCACATATTCTTTCTCGAAAAGCTGACTTTCTTCGGGAGTTAACCATATACCTCGATAAAATTGACCCGCTGTTTTCATCTCAAGATGAATCATCTGATCATGCTTGCCTTTTAAATTCACTAACACAGCTGCTGCGGCATCACCTGTAATCGATGTATTCGGTATTACTTGAACAGTTGGAGTAAATGCTCGTTCACCGGTTACTATAATTGCATAAGCTTCTTCATCATCATGCTCATTTAATAAAGACTCTGCAATGTCAAAAGCATTTAACGTTGAGGCACAATTATGCAATGACGTGCCAAATACTAGAGAATGGTTTAAATTAAGCGCCTCAACAACTTCCCGCACAACAGAACGACCAAAGCGAGTAATAACTTTTGCTGTATGTGCATGAATCACATATTTAATATGTTGTTTTTGTATTTTTGTTTTGTTTAATAAATCTTCAATTGGTTTTTTGATTAACTCTGTAACCGTCATTTTGTGAGCGCAGGGTACTTCATCCAGTCCATAAAAAGTTGAAAATACTCTAGCTTGTATCTTTTCTAGAGAAAATCTTTCTAATGAATCAGCTATCTTTAAACGTGTTGACGGAACAAAATAACTGGCGGCTTTAATACTTAGCATACAGGCTCTCCTACAACTTGGCTTGATGTATAACGGCTTACATGGTTACTGGATAAATAAAGATATAAAACAGGTACTACAAATAAGGTTAGAATAGTGCCAAAAAACATCCCGGCTATGATTACGATACCAATATCAAATCGTGATACACTGCCTGCCCCAGTGGCAAAAACCAAGGATAAAACACCAAAAATTATTGCTAAGGTGGTCATCAAAATTGGTCTGAAACGAATTTCTGCTGCTTGCATTATTGCTTCAAATTTTCCTAATCCTAAAACTTGTTTTTCGTTAGCGAATTGGGCTAATAGGATTCCATGCTTTGTTACAAGCCCAGCCAAAGTTAGCAGGCCGATTTGAGTATAAATATTGATCGTCGCATAACCAAATTTTAAGGGGAGCATTGCTGCCATTAAAGACATTGGCAAGCTTCCAAACAAAATAATCAAGGGGTCTCTAAAACTTTCAAACTGCATGGCCAAAACAATAAAAATGACGATGAAAGCACTTAAAAACAACCAGAGGATGCGGTTACCTTCCTGAATAAATTGCCTGGAATTTCCCGCATAGTCATAATGCATACTACCTGGAAGTACCTTGGTAGCCGTCGCTTGTAAAAAATTTAATCCCTCTGATAAAGAATGCCCAGGAGCCATTACCCCCGAAATAGTTACTGAGTTGAACTTTTGAAATTGGTTTAAACTTGAAGGTTCAGTGACTGTTTGCATGGAAACAAGTGCTGATAATGGCACAAGTGTATTGTTTCGAGCAGAAACGTGAATATCGTTTAACTGGTGGGGGTTAAGACGAGTGTTTTTATATATTTGTGGGATAACCTTATAGTTTCGTCCTGATAAATTAAAATATTGAATTTTATTTTCATTTAAGGCAATGGCCAGACTCTGGTTAATATCATCAATAGTAACCCCCATTGCCGTCGCCGCATTACGATTGATTACCATATTTAATGTAGGCTGATCAAAGTTAAGATCATTCTCAACAAATAAAAACAATCCACTTTTCCAAGCTTCTTGCATTAGTGTTTCAGATGCATCATAAAGTTGTTTATAGTCAGCCATCGATTTAATCACAAATTGGACAGGTAGTCCCTGGGTTCCAGGTAATACCGAAGGAACGATAGAGACTGATTGTAGTCCTGCTATTTGATCAAGTTTTGATTGCAGTAGAGGTTGAAGTTGTAAGCTGGACAAGGATCGTTTATGCCATGGGACCAGACGGATAAAAGACAAAACTTGATGCTCGCTGGGTATCCCATCAATATGAATTGCCGATTCAATTTCTCCCATTTGTTTGTATACGGCATCTAACTTAGCACTATTATTAGCTAAAAATTGGGTTCCAGTTGAATCTGGAGCCGAAGAGATCACTTGTAAAATGCCTTGGTCTTCTTTCGGAGCAAGCTCTTTAGGAATGCTTTGATAAAAATATAAACACCCGATAATAGAAAATAGCCAAAAGAGCATGATTAAGCGTCTGTGTTTAAATGTTATCTGTAAATAGGATAAATACTTTTCCTTAATCGTAGTGAAGGTATTGTTTATGCATTGCATTAGTGGTGAACCTGTATTTAACTCACCCATGACTTTAGTACACATCAAAGGAGAAAGGGTTAAAGCGATAACTCCCGAAATAATGACTGAACCGGCTAATGTCCATGCAAATTCGGAAAACAACCGGCCTGTTATTCCATTAGAAAAAGCGATTGGTGCGAAAATAGCGGCCAAGGTAAAAGTCATTGCAATAATTGAAAAAGCGATTTCTCTAGTTCCGACTAGCGCAGCCTTTGATAAAGAATAGCCTTTTTCTAAATAGCGATGAATATTTTCCATTACAATGATCGCATCATCGACTACAAGACCGATAGCAATGACCATGGCAAGCAAGGTTAATAAATTGAGCGAATAACCTAATAGCATTAGAAAGAAACAAACGCTGATTAATGACAACGGAATGGTGACCAAAGGCACTAGGACTGTGCGCAAGCTGCCTAGGAAAAAGAAAATTACCAAAACGACAACAACTATAGCTTCAAGCATTGTTTTAATTACTTCTTTGATCGAAGCACGAATATAGGTAGCCGCGTTGACTACAGTATTCATTTTTACCGAAACAGGTAATTGTTTCTGAATAGCAGGAAAATCTTTTTGAATAGTATCAACTAGCGTTAAAGGATTCGCACCTATTTGCGGCTTAATGAAAACCATTACTGCGGGTTTTCCATTGTAGAACGCGTTAACTTTATTAGACTCTTTACCTAGCTTGGCCTCACCAATATCACTCAAGCGAATTGCCGCATTATTTGTATGCTTAATCACCAGGTTATTAAACGCTTCTGCATCGTTAATTTCTGAATTTAAAGTAATGTTTTGCTGTGTTTTACCATCAAGGCCACCAACTGTACTTTGAACATTTTGCTGCCTGAGGCTACTAGCCACATCAGCCATAGTCACATGATAAGCCGCCATTGCAGCTGGGTTAAGCCAGAGCCGCATTGCATACTCACCGCCTAACACTTGAGCAGTTGCAACACCTTCCACAGCTTCCAAACGAGGTTTCACTGCGCGATTGAGAAAATCAGAAATTTGCTCTCTTGATAACTTCTCACTTGTAAACGCCAAGAGCAATACAGGATTATTATCGGACTCCATTTTAGTAATTACCGGATCTTCCAGTACGGAAGGCAATTGTCCGCGAACACTGGCAACTTTCTGAATAATACTGGTTAATGCCATATCAGCATTTGCGCCAACACTCATAATAACATTAATCTCTGAATGTCCCTGGCTACTGGATGAAGTTATATAGTTAACACCATTAACACCAGCAATAGCATTTTCAATTGTTTTGGTGATTGAGCCTTCTATCGTATTAGGACTTGCTCCAGGATAATCGACTGATATATTAATCATTGGCGTTTCTATTTTGGGGAATAGGCGAAGCGGTAAATGAGCGTAGCCAAATAAACCTGAAAAAATGAGTAGAGCCGCTAATGAAAGAGAAAATACCGGGCGTTTGATAAAAAAGTCTGTCCAATACATTATGCTACCCCTCTCACCTGAACTTTCGTGCCGTTATATAGCTTTTGCTGGCCCTCAAAAACCACTTCATCACCTACATGAAGGCCTTTTTCAATAATGATATTTTTACCAATAGCCTGTCCGAGAGTAATATATCGCTGTTCTACCCCACCCTTTTCATATAAATAAACGAAGTTACCATAAGGATTGTATACAATCGCACTTTGTGGAATTGCAGGTTTGTTTTCAGCTTCAGGCAATACGATGGTAACATTGACAAACATACCTGGCTTAAGACTTTGATAAGGAGGTAACAACTCAGCACGTACTGGTAAGCTTCGAGTGTTATCATCAAGCTGCGATCCTAAAGCAATTGTTTTTCCTCGCCATTCGTACTGAGAGGATTGAGTACTACTAGCAATAATTGCAGTATTAACTTTAATAAGATCACTATTTTTTTCTGGAATAGAAAACTCAACATACATTTTGCTGTGATCTTGTAGCGATACTATCACCTGACCCGCAGAAATGTACTGCCCAAGATTGACCTGGCTAATGCCCAGGGTACCCCCAAATGGAGCCTTAATAACCGTGTTTTCTAATAAAGCTTCATCATGCTCAAGCCTTGCTTTTGCCTCCCTAACATTCGATATAGTTAAGTCCGCATCTTGACGTGAGATATATCCTTTACCCACAAGTTGCTGAGAACGTTCGGCATTAAGTTTGGCCAGCTGATACTTAACCTTGTCTTCTTTTACGGTGGCTTTTAATTCATCATTTTTCAACGTAATTAATACTGTACCAGCCTCTACGTCTTTTCCAGAAACAAAATTAATTGACTGAACCACATTAGAAGTTGGTGAGCTTACATCAATACCCTGGGCCGCCTTTATAATGCCAATCGCAGTAAGGGTTTTAACGTCCTGTTTGGCAATGACTTTTGTAATATTAACAAAAGGCCGCCTATCAACAACTTGTTTATGTTTATTATATATCCAATGGAAAATACCAAATAAAATTATCATGCTTCCAACAATCGTAAGAAGGATTGCTTTCGCATTTTTAATACCTGTCATTAAATGATTTATGTTCATAAAGCCTCTACATACTGGCAATTTTTAGTTTGCGATTTTGATTTAAGTTCAAGCTTATTAATCTTCCCGTTAACTAATTTAGGAAGAAATTTCATAATATAGATCTGTTGTGGTCTTTGTTCAGAGGGTAAATTATTTTTACAGTAAAGAAGCAAATCTTTTTCTGTGACTTTGTCAGAGGCTGCAACAAAAGCATGAAGAACTGTACCTTTCTCTATGTCCTCTACCCCAATTATCGCTGCTTCAACGATTAAAGGATGTTGCATAAGAATGGCTTCAACCTCTTTTGGGCTAACCTTAAGTCCTCTGCATTTCAATACTTCATCCATGCGGCCATGAAAATACAGATACCCCTCTTCATCCAACCAGCAGTAATCACCGGTATAAAGAACTTTTTCATTGGGCAAAGGTCCATTTTTTAGTTTTAATGCTGTTTGTTCTGGTTTATTCCAATATCCTTTCATTACCGTTGCACCACGAATCACTAATTGCCCAAGTTGATTAGGCCCTAATTTTCTACCTTCCTCATCGACTACCCAAAGCTCCGTATTTGGAATTGCAATTCCTACACTTGTAGGTTTTTTGTCAATCATTTCTGGAGGTAAGTATGTACATCGTTTACATTCTGTTAAACCATACATGGAAAAAATTTGCGCGGAAGTAAATTGCTGCTTGAGCATATCAATGTGCTTGAGATTTAATGCTGCACCTGTGTTGGTAACACAGCGTATACTTGATAAGTCATAAGAAAAACGACTTCCATGCTGTTGTAATAGCGGCACCATACTTGGTACTACTGGCAAAACAGTTACTTTGAATGTAGCAATTTTTTTTAATAACGCTGCGGGCCAGATAAAATTTTCTTCTAAAATTAACTGAGCCCCTACTGAAAAGGCCATAATCATCTGATACAAACCATAATCAAATGAAATAGGTAAAGCAGATACAATAACATCATTATAGGTATGGCCGAGATATTGGTTAATCGATTCGGCTGCAGCTATCATATTACGATGAGTTAACATTACTCCTTTAGGTTCACCGGTAGAACCAGAGGTATAAATAATAGACGCTAAATCAATATCAAGCGCTGGTGAAAAAAGATTGGCTGGACCTATTGTTTTTAGAGCGTTATCAAAAAGTCCAACACCGGGTAATATTTCTTCATCTGAATTGCTTATTAGTAGAGTGCTCTCCAAATCAAATTGGTTAGCGCTAATAAAGCTATGTATAGAGCGATACTGCAAAGCAGTACATACTAAAACTCGAGCTCCAGAATCTTTTAGAATGTAGGCCAATTTGTCCTTACTAATATCAGCACTTACTAAAGAAATTATTGCGCCAATTTTTAGCGTGCCCCAAAATGCTACTACTGATTGATAAATATTACCCGTTGAAACAACAACACGATGCCCCCGTGTAATACCATGCCCTATTAAATACTGTGCGAACTGATTTGCCATAGAATTTAACTGAGCAAAAGTAAATTGCTCTTTACTGCAAATTAGCGCCAACTTATTAGGGTAATGTTGTGCTGAATATTGAAGATAATCACTTAAACAATTAATTGACTTATACATAGCGAACATCCTTTCTATTTGTATATTTTTTAAAAAAACGAGGTCGACTTTTGAATCCGAGCGAGAATAATAAATAAATGAAAAAAATAATATTGATTAGCGCAATAACCTTATACAGATAGATATATTGATGGTAGTGCACAGCACCAACACAACCTACTCCTACTGCTATCACGAAATAATAAAGATTGATAACTAGGCTTTTTATTCCTGCGCCACTCTGCTCGAGATAAGTTAGGTAAGCCAAATTAGGCCCTAAAGCGATGTATGTTAAAGAAACATAATTAAAGTAAGACAAGCCTGCTTTAATTGATGATTGTTCTGACACAATCAAAGCTAGCAAAGAATAGCTGTAATAATAAATCGCAATGGCAATGATAAAATAAAGCAAAAAGCATGTAACAAATCCTATAACTTTAATTAAATATTCTTCTTTAAAATTATTCTCCACGCGTGCCTGATTAACTAAAATTGCTATAGCCGTTCCTAAAGTAATAGCAGGTAATATCGCTATATTCTGAATACGATAAGCAACACTAAAACCTGTAAGTATGGATTCATCAAAGTAGCTTAAAGCCGCGTTGATAAAAAACAAACTTGAAAAGATTAAAAGATAAGTCAATAAAACTGGCGAGCCAATTTTGATAATTGATCGTTGTCTTTGCATTATTTTGGCGAAGTTATTTGGCAAACAGGATATTACTGATATCCCCTCAAAAGATAGTAAAATTAAGGACAATGATATCGCGATTAAATAAGAAATAATGGTACTGAAAATATAACCATGCCACGATAAAGTACTTAATTCTGAAAAAAGAAATGTACACAGGCAAGTCAGTACACTGGCTATTAAAGAAACCGTCATTCCAATAATTGGTTTTTTAATTGCAAAAAAAGTGGAGCTAAATACATAAAAGAGACTTGTTACGGTACCACTTATAATCATAAGACATGAAAAATTTGTAAAATCGTGTTTTTTTGTAGGGTAAACTCCAATGACATTACCTATCCACTCACTTACACAGAAGAAAGCAATCAAGAAAATAATAAAAATAGATAATGCGCTAAAAGTTAAACTTAATATGTTAATTGCAAGTTCATGCTTATGCTCTCTTTGTCGTGAAGAGAGAAAAAGTGCAGAGGCGCGAATTGCTTCGTATATTGCAAATAACATATAGTTTACTGGCATAAAAGCCGCTAACAGATAATAATTATCCTTGTCATAATGGCCTAATACTCTGGTACAAAACAGAAAAGCAATCACCCCAAATGCACTGGATATCATTGCCGGAATAGTTAAATGTAAGACTCTAATAATTCTGTCAGCCATTATGTTTAATTCCATTGATCCGTGTTATGTAAGAAATACGAATCAAATTTTTGATTCATATAACCCTGACATACATGTTTAAACTGAATGTCAGTTGTACCTTCCATATATTCATAACCATAAGCATCTCGTTGCCATTTCACTAATAAAGGATGCTCCAAATAGCTTGCTCCAAATAGTTGAATTGAAAATTTGATTACTTTTTCAGCGACCTCAGTCGCTTTGGCTTTAGCAACAGAAGCATATGCACTTTCTTCAGAATTTTGATTAACACGAACTGCCGCTTGATAAACCATGAGGCGAGTAGCCATAACCTCAGCATCTAATAATTGCATTTGCATCATTTGCTGTTGTGTCAGAATGAGATTTACTTTTACATAATCTAATGTTGCTTGGGCTTGTCCTAACGCGAATGCAGCGACCCCAGGACGCATACGATTAAAGGTTTTCATTACTGCCATCATCCCCCGTTTAATAGGGCTTAGATGGTGGCCTAAGATATGTGAACGATGAATTTTTAAACCTTTAAAAACAAGACGTGATAAGCGAGCACCGCGTAAGCCAATCAGATCCAAATGCTCTTTATATAAAACGTTGCCAACGTTATGAAGAAGTTCTGGAGTTAATAAAACTGCAGTAATTCCAAGCGGCCCAAAGGATGTCCGCGCGACTAAGGTACCAATTTCTGCATCAGCACCATGCCCAACCAGCCATTTTTCACCATGAATTTCATAATGATTATCATCAGCTTTTTTGAGAACTGTCCGCATTTGTCCCGCATCAGATCCTTTACCTGGCTCGGTAACAGCTAAGAATGTAGTTGCTTTATTTTTTTCAACTAAATTAAAAAAATACTCTTTTTGTTCATGATTACCTAACTCTCTTACCATTAGCCCTGATAAGGAAGGCCCCGGGCAGGCCAACAAAACCCCTGCGTCACCATAAGATAATGCCTCCAATAATTTCGTTCTAGAAAGACAATCACTGTCTCTATCAAAACATAAATTATTTATTCCAGGGCAATGTAGATGCTGGAGAATATTTTCAGGTTGACTATCAATTTCTAAAGCAATATTACGAAAATAATGCATTGTACCAAGTAAACTTTCTGGATAGTGTTTAATCGCGAGATCATCATTAATTCTGGTTTCCATAATTATTTCCCATTTATTAAATAAATATTGTTCAAAACTTCAAATGTACATAGCATCTCAACGATGCTATTGGAGAAAAATGCACGGCCACCAGCAAGTTTTGCCAGATAATTACAAGCAATATTTATAACTTCTTTAACATAGCTGAACTGTTGTGCCAGTTCATCAGAGGTGCAATTAATTAAACATCCAAGCTCCTCAAGTGCTTGAACGGTTTTTCCAATCAAAATGCGGACATTATTATGACTTATTATTTTTGTCCCCTCTGCCACACGCTCAGTCAAGTGCTTCACAATCACATCAAGAAAATGCCTTATCCATATCCCTTCCTCGCTGATCAGCTCATATATAAACCATGAGGGAATACTTCCAGAAGAACTACAAACATCAAATTTTCCAACTATAATTTTCTGTCTATTAAAGAAATTTTGATTAAATCGCATATGGTTATCGATATCGCTGCTTTCCGAAACAATAACCATCGGTATTGCAAAATAGCCTTCTTTGCTATGAATAATTTTTTTTTCACAACCGCTATTTTGGTAGATTTTTCTTAAACTTTTTTCAAAACTAAAAGCACGGTAAAAATTAACATCAAAAATATCTACTGAGTACATCTTAACTCCTTTTATCATTTGCTGCTGTAAGCGACAAAATACCCACTTGATCACTTTCAGAATCAATAACCATTAAATCAATATTCGCTGCTAAATTGCTTTTACAATTTGGATGTAATATTGGCATAAACAATTCAGAACAACTGTAATAAGGGGTTTGGGGACTGATTATTACCGCGGAACTTGTTTTGTTAACGTTACTTGATCTTAATAATTTTGCGTCAACAACCTGATAAATAGTGTCAGGCCTGTGCAGTGCTTCAAAAATAAGTAGATGCGCACTATTTTTACTAGGAAAAGCCCCTATAAACCCTTTTTCTACAGGTATTGCCATTTGGTCAAAGCATATTAAAGCCGCCTTATTAGCTTTACCTGAGGCAATAAACGCTTGAATTATTTTTATTGCGCTGATAGGGGATAATATGCCTTGATCGCAAATATCAAAAAGGCGAATTGTAATTCCATATTTGTTAGCAAAATAAGCACCGAAGGAACCATCAGGGTCAAATTCATGACTCCAATATGCAATCACAACCAAATCGACCTCAGCAATAATCTGTTCAAATGGGCATGCGGCAAACAAGGCATCACCAAGCTCAGAATAGCTATATTGCGTTGTTTGTATATAGCTATTTAATTCAGGTTGTTGAATACCTTCCAAGGCGAAAAGATCATTGTAATATCGAACAAAACGTTCTCTTGGTTGCTTTATCACTTTGAAAGGCAATTCAATATGATAATGAGCATTCAAGTTTAGCTTACGCATAAGCAACCTTTACTAAGTCATTATCTTGATAAAGAGAAATAGGCGACGCGTTGCTAATTTCTTTTAATACATACTGTGAAATGGAGTCTAATGTTTCCAGATCTGACATTTGTAAGCTATCTGGATCAACAACAAATCCATCTATATTCTCTTCTAATGTGACTAGAAAAGTTAGTGATGACATTGAATCCAAACCCAAATGATCCTTTAACTTGGTTTTACCTAAAATTGGGGTATCTTTATCGAGGTTAAGCACCTCAATTAGAGCATTTTTTACAAGTTGACATATGTTTTGTTTCATTCCCTTTCTCCTTATTGATTAGATATTGCTTATCCATAAAATCAGACTCCATAAACCTTTCCCTAATTAAGTAGAGCCTGCTATTTTTTAATAAAACTTCTGCTGGAAACCCGTGACTTAAAAACATAACTGGTGAGGCCGTAGGTCCATAAGCCCCCGAATTTTTTACAACCACAAAATCGCCGATAGATAATTTTGGCAATGAAACCTGTTTGCCTATTAAATCGCCTGGAGTACATAACGGCCCGGTGATATTGTATTTTTCAACGGACAATGATGAATGGCTTATATCTTCATTTTGACTAAGAACTTCTATAGGAAAATTATTTCTAATTAAAGATCCCATACCCGAAGCTGCCATATGGCAATTGCTACCACCATCGGTAACAATAAAGTTCTCATTTTTTGATGTTTTAATATCAACGACTTGACTTACAAAAACCCCTGCTTTCGCGATTAAAAATCGACCACTTTCAAGAATAATACGGGCATTGGGAAATTCTTTTCGATATTCATCCACTAAAGGTTGGAGCCCATAGCTTAAAACATTTAGGTTTAATTCCTGCTCGTTCTCGTGATAAGGCACCCCTAGACCACCGCCAATATCAACCATTTCAAATTGCATTTGCCATTCGGTTTGAATTTTCCGCGCTAAATTCAATATGTAGTTTGTGTTTTCAATAATGGTTTCGGCATTTAAAATTCGGGTTCCGTTATAAATATGAATGCCAACAAGATCTATATTAGGCATCCTTAAAAAATAATTCCTATTTTCAAAGATAATTTCTTCATCCATACCAAATTGAGAGGGTTTTCCACCCATCTTTAGTAATGCCGTTTTTGAAATATGTGAAGGGTTTATTCTTAAAGCTACTCGTGCGGTTTTATTGTATTGCTTAGCTATATCAGATATACGATGATACTCTGTCAGTGATTCGCATATAATCGCATAAACGCCTAATTCTATGCATTTTTCTATTTCCTGATTTAATTTGGCAGGCCCTACAAAAATAATATTTCTTGGCTCAAACCCAGCATATATTGCTGCATTAATTTCATGTAGAGAACATAATTCAGCACAGGCGCCTAAATTACAAAGTTCCTGGCAAATTGCTATATTTGGATTAGCCTTCATTGAGTAAAAAATATCGACATTTTTTGGTAAAGCACTATTTAGCAGTTGAAAAGTACTCTGTACAATTTCTGCATTATAAAAATAGAATGGCGTTCGAAACTTATTAGCTGCCTCTAGTAGTATTTCTTTATTAGGCCAAACAATGTCCATAATTACTCCATCTTTAAAAGCTGGTAAGCCTTTCCTTAATAATCAGCCATATGTAGTAGCTGCTTAATCTTATACTTTTGATATCAATTAAAAATGGTGGGATTACCGTTTCGTATTGAGATAGTGAACTGAATTAAATTGATAAAATAATGAGATATGCTTCGAGCCATCATCCTTAATTTCCTTTTTAAATGAATGAAATAGCTCATAATCCTATGTTATGATTAAGCTATGACATTTCAAGTTAATGTCTGCTACACCAAGAGTGACTGTTTGGCGACCGTTCTCTTGGTGTTTTTTTTCTTAATCATACTAACCTGACTGATTTTTAATTTCAACTTTTTACTCGATTTTTTTTCGACAAAAAAGTAATATTGTTTAAAAACAAATTCGGTGAAGAGAAATGACTGATTTTGCCCAAATTAAATGTTCATGGCATGAGATAAAAGACAAGGTATTACAAAATAATCCTATATTTTATAGTATCATCGAGAATGATAAGCGTTTAATTCCAAATGAGCTGACGATTCTAAAATATAGTTTCGGCCAACAAGTCGGCGACGAATCTTTTTTTTACTACCCAGATAATCAAAAATCTAAAAGAATGCCATTCTGCATGGTGCTTGAGAATCACTTTGAAATGTATATGGAACTTAACACAAGCCTTTCCCCATGGCATATCTATAAACCGGGTCAAGTATTCCCATACACAAAATTCTTAAGAGCTAACTTCCTTTATGAGCCCTCAGACATGTTGAAAATGACCGCAGGGGTTAGAAATTCTTTTGTTTTATTAAATAAATTTAGTGATAAAAAAAATCATGCCATATTAAAGAAATATTTTAAGCTCACCTGTGAGCCGCCTAAATCTTATGAAGAACAATTCACTATCTTTAAGGGAATTTGTGATTATGCAAAACCTGACTGGTCAGCATGCCTTTTAGCATTTCCTAAATCATGGGAAGAGAAAGCATACAAATCGGCTGACTTTGTGAGTTATCTTAATAGTATTGCATATATGGAGCATCTTTTTAAAAGAAACTCTTTATTTTATGACTATCTTTTAAACACTATTATCTTAAAACATCGGATAATAACTAATGGCTTTATAAAAGAAGTAATTAAAAACCTTTTCGCTGTGGCTTGCGGAGATCAATCGGCATATGCTCCTTCATTATGTGAAAAAAATGCACCAATCTCTTTCTTAAGAAACATATATATAAATAATTATCGCTCTGAGTCGACTCCAATTTTTATGATACCCCATAAACTGACCCCCTTTGAGTCTCAAGAAACTGTATATTATTCTTTGAATAAAGATGCATTTCTCTTCAAGCCCAATCAATTCAATAACTTGAATAAATTATCTCAAGAAATAAAAGCTGCCTTTATAAATATTTGTAAAGAAATCGAATTATCTAATATTGCTAGCAATACCATATTCTATAAATGCACCTCGAATATCGAACTAGATATAAACCACCGATGGAATGTTAATGGTGACGATACTATCTCAGACACCTTATCGTTCTTCAAAGATCCCAATATCGAATTACAAAACACCGTGGGATTAGGACTTCCTGTAAATGCTCAATTTCTAACGGGATGTTTTTCTTTAAAATACATTAATCAATATGAGGTGCATAAAAAATAATCGAACAGCTTGGTTAAATTTTCCAATAAACTATTAATTTTTTCTAAGGGAATTTCGATTTTAGTAAATAGATCTTGTACAGACTGAGGGGTGTGAAGACTTAGTTCGGACCGGATTATTACTGTGAATGCCTTTATTTTACTTTTACTCAGTCTTATTCCTGAGAACAGGTTTAATACATACGCTGCTTGGTTAATGTAATCAAGTGAGAGCCCTAAAAATCTACAAATATAGCTACATTCTTCCTGGTAAACAGTATTGTCTATGAATTCCTTATAGTGAATTTTTTGTAAACCTATCCGTATAAATTGTATAACCGACACATTTCGATTAGAAAAGTACAATGAATTAAAATAGACATTTGGAATAAATTTTACTTGAGATTGAGAGCTTATCTGTACGGGGCCTTTAATAAAATTTAAAACATCCTCTTTTTTGATATCTATATATTTATCATATAAGCTCTCAATAATTTTACTAGGCAAATGCAAAGACAATGCGCTCCAAGTTCTCTCTCGATAGTGTATGCGCCTAATTATTGTTAAGTAATTAGCAAACTCTCCATGTTTTTCAATTACTTTTCTAAAGTTTATCAATGCTAGTGTTTTTGATTTAGCAGGATTTAAGGGATCATATGCCACAGCAACCTCATCATCTCCTTCGACACATTGATTCAAAAATTGGTCATAAACCCAACCATATCCTTGCATTCCATTATTTCGTAACTCATAGGCTCGCAATGCCCCCATCGAACCCATACCTACGATTTTAACACCTTTAGACAATAGCCATAATATTTCTTTATGGGTGATACTTGGAGATTGTTCAAATACACCATCTACAATAACAACCTCTTTTACTTCCGGATGTCTTGTATATAATTTTACTAGCTGACCTCTAGTAATACTTGGCAATAACAAATCAGATTTTTTCAAATAAGGATTTATTTCTTCTTGACTCAATGTTGACTCTAGAAAAATAGCTCTATCAACTAACATAAGTCCACCAAAAAAGACTTTAAAACCGTAATTTTATCTTGTACATAACAATAATAAGCCAAATCTTTTTTAAAGTGACTTAGTATATTTCGTATGTTGTCATATTCTTCTAAAACGGAGAGTGCTGTAAATATTGGATCCAAAGGAATCATTTTATTTAAGTGATAACTTTCTATTACTTCATGTTTACTGGTAAACAAATAACAATCATCATTAATATCATCACGTACCCCAGAAATTATCCCGATCTTTGATTGTATCGCTTCAAACAATGCCCTCTGCATTGCATAAGCCATATTCCGATGACTTCCATATCCAGCAAATATCTTATTATTGTCCAATGGATTGATATTTTTTATGTAACAACCTATCACGGGTATATCAAAAGCACTTTTATACAGAAAAAAATTAGTAGATACCTCGTTACCGACATAAGGTAATACATATTCACTATCTACCTTCAAAAAACTTTTATCATTATTTATTGATTGCCTTTCATTTAGCTCCCAAAAACTACATATAAGAGACTCTTCAAATGAATTACCAGACGCTAATCCATTAGAGTTTTGACCAACAAGTTTATTCACTACGCGATTACTATCAAGACTTAAAAGACAATGAGGTATTAAAATCTTCTTTTTTGAATTAAGGAGATTTCCAAAGCACCAATCTATTGGAAAATCTTCTGATATTGATGCAGCTCCTGTTAACTGATTAGCCTTTAAGACCCTATAATTGCTTGTCGCAAGTTGCTTGAATGATGCATTTATAATATCTGGAATCACTTCCTCCGCATAGAAAGTCTCAATTGATTCCATCAAAGCAGAACATTTTGCATCTTCAATCGTAAGACCTTTCCCCATACTAGTAGTAAGCGATTTTGCAGAGGGTCTCATCGCAGAATAAACATAAATACTTGTGGAGTTATTTAAATACGTCAGATCTGCTATACGAGTAATACCATATTTATTTAATTGGCTTAATAAGTTACCAAGGGTCTCTGATGCCGGTATAGTCCGTAACATAAATTAACTTTATCCACCTGAAGTTGCAGAGATAATCATCAACGTATCATTATCCACACACTTTAAGTCATTCAAGGTTAATAATTTTTGTTTATTAAGGTAGATGGCAATATATGGCTTTGGTTGTTCATTAATATCAAAAAGAAAATGATAATCGCCTTTAATCACTGCTTTTAAGAAGCTGTTCCAAAGTTGATTGGAATCAACTTCATATTGACCATCATATTTATCTAGATTCCCAGGCAAACAAATATGAATAAACATATTACATCAGATCTATAGCATTAAGAGATATGGGCTCATCCATGTTTTCATCAAAATCAAATAATTCAAGAAATTCTAGGTCTCTGTCATTAATATATTCAGCTTCCATAAACTATCTACCTTACATTTTGATAACTAATAATACCATTATTTTCTAAGAGAACAAAATCATTTAATAGATCAGCCAGACATTTACTTTCACCTAAAAATGCAGCAGCAGTATTGCTAGCAGAGCTGGGAGCCCTGCAAATCTCTCCCAATTTTACTCTCAGATAAAATTGATAATGCCCTTTTAATTTAGGTATTTCTATTCCAATCACTCTACCCTCTTGCATTGGAATATAACCACAGATTTCATATTCTGAAAAATTTTCTTTTAACGGTAAAGGCTTATCTAATTCTAAAAGAATCATAGAGGTTTCCATACTAATGCCAGAGCGTTTTTTGTGAATTAAATTTATTGCACCTCCTGCCTGTCGAATATTTGTCTCTAAAAAGATGAGGGTTTCATCATGATCTAGAAAAAATTCTGTATGCATCACGCCATTATGATAATTTAAAGCTTTTGCTACCTTTTTGGCAGTGAGCTCTATATGTTCTCGCAACTCACAATCCTCAATTGGAAAACTAGAAATTATCTTACCTTCTAAAAATAAATGGTTTGGATACGAATATCGTCTTGCTTGAATGTATTTAACCTCGCCATTCTGAATGTATAATTCACAGTGAACTAAAGGTAAATTGTAGTATTTTTGGATTAAATACTGACATGATTGTCTGTCTGCATTTTTGAGCCAACTACTGAGTTTTTCTAACGAATCAATATGAACTGTTCCTTCGGCACCAGCTAAATTATCCGGTTTGATAAAGTACGCTCCTTCCCCTAGTATCGCTTTTATCGATTCTACAGTAGTCGAATCATCAATTGTCATGCTCTTAGGTATAGGCAAAACCCTCTCTAATGTCTTATACATCTGTGATTTAATTTTAAATTTTTTAATCTCAGAGCTACTTATTCCAGGTATGCCGAAATTCTCTCTTAAATGAGCTGCCTGAATCAAAAAATTATCGTTGAAGCAAACAATAGCATCGGGTTTCGTTTGTTCAATAATAGCTCCAACGTCTTCTATACAGAGCTCTTCGTAAAATACCACTTTTCCTTTAGTTGAGGCAGATGCAGTATTACCATTTTTATATGAGTAAATTGGAAGAATTCCATTTTCTTCTAATATCTCATTGTCTACAAGATCATATAAAAATGGTGGACCGATAAGTAATACGTTATTTGTTTTCATATTTCATCAAGTATTTTTGCCCAAAATTAAGCGTGATTGATAACAAAGTCAAGGTTGTTATTGCTGTAATCAATAGTTGATTTATTTCTAACTCAGTTAATTTAGAAAGAGTATAAATAAGTAAATATAATAAAGCAGGACTTAATCCGTTCAAAACAATGGCGTTAAAATTAGTCAATTTCGCCCCATGAAACTCTTTGTATCCATCTCTTTGAGCAATTTGACGCACATAAAAAAGGCTCAGATACTCTAGATATGCATATGCACCGAAGACAAGAAATAACATTTGTAATAAGTATGTGTTCATTACATAAGCAAACCAAAAAACTCCTAATATTGCCGGCACTGAGCAATTTAAGAGAAAAATCGAATTTGAAAGTCCATTTGTCGAAAATTCTATATTTTTTTTCAACAGAAACCAGGTAAAAACAAAACCAATAATTATCGAAAAAAATGGCTCTGAAGAATAGGCGTAATTAAAGAGATCCATATTATTAGAATAACTTTTCACAAAATAAGCGAGGACAGAAGCGGTAAGTGCAGCCAAAAGCAATCCATATCCTAGCCCTACATTTACTATTAAATGTAGATCGCCCCTATCTACGTCGTTGCTTAGCCTACTAAATAAATATCCAATAAATGCCAAAATTAATATTGCACCTATACAACCAGAAAGCATAAATAAGATCGAAAGTCCTGATGCTAGAATTAATGCAACAACAGACATGGATAAATAAGTTATAATATTTTTATTTGGATATTCGTGCACTATATACCCAAAAGATACATAATATTTGCGGATAACCAATAGATAAATAAAGAAAAAAAGCTCTAAACAAATACAATATGTGCTGTAATATTCTGCATAGCCACTTGAATAAATCCAACTAAATATCGCAAGTGATATTACACCTGATATATTTAATACTAATCCAAAATAATTATTTGCTTGTACAACAGGTAGGTTATTGCTTTTACTATGATTGATTTCGGATCTTATCAATAATTGAAAAAAACTGATAATGAAATAATGTGCCCCACTCCACCCGTAAAGCTGACATATGCTTTGAGGACTTAATACAAAATAACTTGTCGCGATAAAAATACATGCATAGACAACAGCAATAACTCTATACCATGATAATATTAAAAATTCATTATCAAATAACTTTTTATTAAGAAACTCAAAGATCATTGATAACAGAATGCTATTACAAGCCAATAGCATAGTAATCTGGGTAAAATATAAAATTAAATCCAATGAGCTTATTAGAACTTTTTCATATGAATGTAGCTCAATTCCTAAAGCGCGTATTGGAATATAAACTGGTAAAATAAAAATATAAATTAAACCAATACTAGAAAATATTCCTCTGGTAATATTATTCATTGAATTCTTCAAAATATCGTTTCATTCCCTGATTTTTCTCTAAAAGTAGTTTATCATATTTGTATTTATTTTCGCACAATTAAATTACACTGCGCCTCATAAATATGAATATCAGATACTCAAGACAAATCCCCATTATTGAGCCAGAAGGTCAAAACAAACTCGAAAATGCCTCAGTATTAGTTATTGGAGCAGGAGGAGTGGGCTCTCCCCTTCTTATGTATCTAGCGGGTGCAGGTATTGGCAAGTTAGGAATAATTGATTTTGATACTGTTGACCTATCTAACTTGCATAGACAGATTTTATTTTCTGAGAATGATCTTGGCGTCAACAAGGCCAATCAAGGCAAAAAAAGGCTACAACAATTTAATTCTGAAATTAAAATTAATACTTATACGGAAAAACTATCTATTGATAATGCTAAAGATATTTTTAAAAAATATAGTTTAATTATAGATGGATCAGACAACTTCCAAACTAAATACTTGGCTAATGATATTTGTTGTCAACTAGATTTACCTCTCATTAGTGCAAGCATATACCAATCTCAAATACAAATTGTAGTTATCAATCCAAGTCAAGGTTGTTATAGATGCCTCTTTCCAGCCCCCCCACCTCCCAATCTAGTACAAAATTGTTCAATTTCAGGAGTTATTGGTGCAAATGCTGGAATTGCTGGTAGCATGACCGCATCTATGGCTATACAAATGATTGCACATAAAACATCTGAGTTTAATAATATAATTATGAAAATCAATTGTGATAAATACTCTATTAATAAATTGAAATTTGTAAAAGAGCCTAATTGTTGTGCATGCACAAAAAAAACTCTATCCTGGCCAGCAATTAGCTGTAACATAGAGTTGGAGGATGTTGATATCAATAATTGTCTTTTGATTGATCTCAGAGAGGCATCTGAAGATCGCTCCCAAAGAACTGCTCTAAATTATCAACATTTACCATTTTCTGAATTTATTAAAAATCCTAACCAACTACCTAAAGTAAAACTGATACTATTTTGTTCTCGCGGCAATAGAAGTGAATATGCAGCACATCTTCTCAGAAATGAAGGTTATGATGCTAGTTCAGTCCTATTTGATCATAAGATAAAATTAGAGGAAAAGTGATCTTGCCTTAATTAACCTATAATTTCAAAATTTCTAAATCCATAAGCATGACGTTTTAAAATCAAATGGTATAATGACCCCCGAAATTTAGACCAGACAAAAATATTTTTTTGAGAGATAATAGCCTCCTGTAACCCTCCCCTAAAATAGTTGTATTCCTGATTAGAGTTCTCCAAGTTAAACTACTACTAAGGAGAACGAAGATGAAAAAATCGCGTTATACAGAGGCTCAGATTGTCAAAATTCTAAAAGAGGTTGAAGCAGGCCGACTGGTTAAAGAAGTTTGTCGTGAATATGGTATATCTGATGCAACATATTACAACTGGAAAGCAAAATACGGAGGCATGGAGTCATCAGACATAAAGCGTCTGAAAGACCTTGAAGAAGAAAACCGTCGTTTAAAGCAGATGTACGCTGAGCTGAGTCTTGATCACAAAATCCTGAAGGATATTGTTGAAAAAAAGCTGTGAAGCCAACTGTGCGTCGGGAGTTGGTTGATTATACAGTCAATGCTCATGCTGTGAGTTTACGCCGCGCTTGCAAGGTTGTGGGTATCAGCGACTCGGTTTATCGCTATAAGCGGGATAGTCGGTCTGATGAAAGTGTTATTGTGGCATTGCAAGAATCATCTGAACGTTACCCAGCGTATGGCTTCAGTAAATTGCTTAAGGTCTTACGGCGTCAGGGGCACAAATGGAATCATAAACGGGTTTACCGTGTGTATTGTG
This sequence comes from Legionella sp. km535, assembly GCF_003990085.1. Classification (NCBI taxonomy): domain Bacteria; kingdom Pseudomonadati; phylum Pseudomonadota; class Gammaproteobacteria; order Legionellales; family Legionellaceae; genus Legionella; species Legionella sp. km535. Next base: position 27,009 of record NZ_RZGU01000003.1, read on the forward strand.
AGCTTAAGCTCAATATGCGTCGCAAGGGAAAAAAGCGGTTACCTAATCGCTCACCTGAACCTCTGAGTGTGCCAGCGTCCATTAACCAGTGTTGGTCAATGGACTTTATGTGCGATGCATTGATGTGTGGTCGACGCTTCCGAACATTTAACATAGTGGATGATTTCAATCGTGAAGTGTTAGCGATCGAGATAGATTTGAGCCTGCCCGCACAGCGAGTAATTCGCGTATTAGAGCGTGTTGTTGCCTGGCGTGGTATCCCTGCCAAACTACGCATGGATAATGGTCCTGAATTTATTTCCAGTGCCCTAGCTGATTGGGCAGAAAAAAATAAGGTGCAGTTGGAATTTATCAAGCCAGGCAAGCCAACACAAAATTCATTTATTGAGCGATTCAATAGAACTTATCGCACAGAAATACTGGATATGTATGCGTTCAAAAATTTACACGAAGTAAGAGAGTTAACAGAAAACTGGATAAAGGAGTACAACGACGAAAGACCCCATGATTCACTAAATGATTTAACGCCATGGGAATATCTGGCAAAAAATCAGCCAATGAACTCTAATTTAGGATGCCACTAAATATGGGGGGTTTACAATTTTTAAACAATCACCTAAAGCATCTCTCAGAATCTAAAGAAAATCATAAAATTAATTATTTAATAAAATGTCGATATTCTTTCCAATTTTAGTAGTTATAAAATTCACATCATTTAAATCATTTAAATCATTTAATTTTTTTAAACTAATTTTTATAACATGTGCATTATTTTTGTCAGTTATAAACAGATCACTATATGGAACATAACTCCCATGGCTATAATCAACAGCACTATTCCAATTTAAATTAAAAGAAGTATCTCTTTGGTTTGCATGCTGAGAAAAAAAAGGAATTGAAAAAGATGGAAATGAACTAAATGGTAAGTTTTTTTCTAAAAGAAATTTATAAGGGATTCCAATTTTTATTAATGCTTCTTTTAATTTTTCTGCTATTAACTTTTGTTCAAATAGATCATATCTTTCTGCCATCTGCATTGTTTGATTCTTTATGAAAGACTTTACACTATCAAACATAGCGTCTTGATTACTCCTTTTTAGTAAATTTTTATAGGTATCATTTGCGGTAATATAAAAGAGTTCTCTAATTGAGAATTTATTAAACCTTGAATCTAAATTATTAGCTAATTCAGTAAAATACTTTGTATATGGAATGAGTCTAAAATTAAACATATAGTTTAATGCTTCTATTGTTAGCAATCTGCGTGTATTACATAAATACTGTAAATTATACTTTTGAATTTCTAAGCCTCGGTTTATTACTTTTTGAGTGTCATTATGCTGAGTCAATTCTAAAAAATTTAGTTCTGAAAAAAGAAATACGTACTCCTCTGAGGACAAAGCTATTTCTGAAAGCCTCTCATAATCTTTATTAGTTTTATCAAGTAAATTAGCCCAATGATTTGTATCGAGGTAAATCAGCATAAGAAAAACCCATTTATATTAATTACAAGCAGCTTAATTATTCTGAGCGGCCAATTTAGGCATCATCAATTTATTATTCTGATTTTCATTTATTTTATAAACAATATAGATTATTAAAATAGTAGCGATTGAATGAAGTAGCTCGATTACGATCAACTCCAATAAATACATCTTAATTTCTGGCAATGAATGAGGAACAGAGTAACTGTTTATTATGCGGCTTAAAATTCCAGCGCCGATAAATAAAATCCACCATATTGGAATAATTAAAGGCGTGGAAAGTCTTTTCCAATTCTCACCAGTATTCGCACCATCTGGTTGGCTTGCTTTCCATATTTCAGCCACGGCCTTGAATGGCCAGTAAAGACAAAGGAAGGGAATATAAAAACTCCAAACAGATAAAGCCGGAGAAAACTCTAGCCCATTCATACCTAAAAAAGATAAATTTTTATTGGCTCTATATATCCATAAAGAAAAAGAAACTGCACATAAAATGAATAGAATGATATTGTATCTTGCCAAACTATCACTAAAATTTAATGAACTAATAAACTCTGTTCGTACGAGCTCTGAAGGATTGCTAATGAAATTGTTTAATAAATAAACTGAATATGTATAAGATAATACAAAAACAATTTTAATTAAAAAATACAACGGAAAGAGCACTAGAACTAGAGTAGTAAATAAATCATTAGATTGATAAGAAGCTCCTTCATTTTTCATCATAACACTCCATTGAATTTACCGACCAACATTAAATGGTAATTGATATAGTATAGTTAAAAATAAAGGCTTAGTTTGAGAGGTAGAAAAGGAATTTTGGATCGTTATTTGGATCGACTTAGTATAGTGATTGACTGGGGCATACTGTAACTTATTGATTCTATTGGTCGGGACGGAAGGATTTGAACCTTCGACCACTAGCACCCCATGCTAGTACGCTACCAGGCTGCGCTACGCCCCGATTGGTAGGGAATGATATCTAAGTTGGGTTCAAATAACAAGGGTTTTGGACTGGATTGTGTTGATTGAGGAACAAGTTACTGAACATTGAGAATAAATTGTTCCCCTTTTCTCCTAATGAATTTCGTTAGGATCACCTGTTAACCTGCAAAACAGGTTCATCATAGCGATTTGGTCAATGCTATTGGGCACTGTTTCCAGTAAGGCGGGTGAATACACAACCACAACCAGGCATTGCGCTCTTGATATTGCTACATTCAAGCGGTGTTTATCGAATAGAAAATTTAAGCCGCGTGGTGATTCGTTTGCGCTACTGGCACACATACTTAAAAATACTACAGGTGCTTCCTGTCCCTGAAATTTATCAACACTACCCACTTTTGCCTGTTCGCCCAAAGCCGTTTTCAGTTTATTCACCTGATGATTATATGGGCTCACATAAAGAATATTGTCCCAGCCGAGTATCCTTTCTTGTCCGTCATGGGTGTAAAACGTTCGTCCCAGTAAATCCCTGGTTAAAAGTACTATTTGTTCCACTTCTTCATCACTGGCCTGAGTATTCCCTTCATGAAACACTGGAATGGTGACGATGCCGGCTTCTTTATTCAAAGGGCCTTGATAGTTATTCGGTATCCGGATTCGCTGTTTGTCATTTTCTGGTGCTGTTTCAAGTTTGCCTTCATAAATGGCTTCACTGATAAAGTGATTCACAGCGGGATGCATGCGATAAGTAGTACCAAGAAATACCCCCATGCTATCAGCAATTGTAGGGGTATTATGTAATAAATAATCCAAAATGGATAAGCCGCTGTCTTCAGGATGGCTTCCCTGAGAGGGTTGCCCCAGTTGCATTTGGTCGCCCATTAAAATAATGTTGCTTGTTGATCGGCTCATGGCAATTAAATTAGCGACACTAACCTGACCTGCTTCATCAATAAAAAGATAATCGAAGGCTCCCTCCAGTTCGTTTCGGGACAAACCCCATGCAGTAGACCCGACAACACAACCTGGCCTGATAAAATCAATGATGTTTTTAGTTTCCAAGACATCGATATTGAGTGCGTCAATGGCGCCATCTGTATTACGTGTACACGCGAAATGCCCCTTGATCCCTTCCTTCTGACAGTAGGCGGCTGCACTGATCAATAAATTATTAATCGCTTTGTGACTGTTCGATGAAATGGCAATTTTTTTCCCTTTCTGAATCAACTCGGCAATCAAATGTTTTCCCGTATAGGTTTTACCCGCACCAGGCGGTCCCTGAATGGTAAGATAGCTGTTGTCCAGATGAGTAACCGCCTTTATCATTTGTTGCATACGCTCCTGCGGGTTATGGCTTGGCGCTATGGGTTGACCTGAGGTGTGGTATTGAATTCGGGGCGTTGTTCTGGCAAGAAAATCAATCAAGGCTGACTGCGACAGAGTTCCCTTTAAAAAATCCTGAGCCTGCTTGGCAATTGCTGCCGGTATGGGGGCTGGATTTACGTATTCATCGGGAATTAAGGTGATCGATTCCTTTATCTCGGATCGGAGTTGCAGCGCAATTAAACCGTGTTCCAAATCACTATCAGTTGCATAGTGAGAGGCTTTTACAGATTTTCCGTCTTCATATTCCTTTCCCAACACGTAGTATTGATTCGCACTGCCTTTAAATTCCTGATCCGGATCAAATGAATATTCATAAACCAGATTACGCATAGAAGGTTTGGGTTTATATCCCGGTTTTTCGGTGCGCTGACAACAGGCCAGGCAATCAATATCATGAAGAAGTTCTTCCTCACTCAATCCCTGCCTATCAAACATACGCCAAAAAACTGGCTTGTTTTCGCGTCGATGAAACTCTAACGACCAGGCGAGAACGGTATGAATCCTTGCCTGGTCATTCTTGCCTTCATGAGCTAATTGTTCCGCCTGACTCAGCAAAGCATCGCGTAATTTTATCGTTTCGGAAATTTCTTCTGTAAGTTCATTTTCGATAAGTTCAGTTTTACCCAGATAATTAATTCCCAAATGGGTTTGTTGGGTTCGGAGCCAAACCGCCAGTTCATGTGTTGAATTGCAGTCATCAATATTGTATTCGCGAATGTCATTGAGTATTTTTGAGGTTTGCCACGTGTCCCCATCCGGGTGTTCCCGCCAACGCTCATAAACGACAACCGAGTCACCGCCAGAACCTACTTCGGTATCCCGTTTACCTCGATATAAATGCTCCACATTTTTAATGGAATAGCGTGGCTCGCCAATAATTAATGAGCCTTTTACTACTTTATACAAATCAACAAAAACCTCATTGCGTAAAAGTTGATCTACTTCAAACTCGCACACACCGTATTTACCCATTAATTTCCGACAAGCGGATACTTCGTAAGGAGCATAATGATAAATATGCATGGCGGGATCATCGAGCCAACGTTGATAGGCCCATTGAATAAAAGCTTGAAAACTCTCTTTTTCCTGTTCGTGATGGTGTGCCCAAAAGTCGGTATATTGCCGATTACCCTGCTCATCAAACCAAACCACTCCCCATAAATATTCCAGACCGCCTTCTTCCAAAGGGAACCCTTCCAAATCAAAAAAAATATCGCTTCGTGAGGCTGGAGGCAATAAAGCCAATCCTTGTTTTTTCCCTCCCTCCAGTTGGATCAAATGAAATTCAGGTACGGATTTACCCTCACTTTGTTTTTGAATTCTGGCTTGTAGTTTCAACCGCTCTAAAATATCGGGCTTGATGCCTTTAACTCTATCCAATTGAGTATTGGCTAAAGCAGTCATGCTGGTTATTCCTACCTTGGTCAAATTCTTGATTTGCCCGGAAGTAATGGTCGCCACTTGAATCAGGTGATCTGCCTTTTTTAACAAGTGCTCAGCATGAGTACCCCATCGCCCCCAACTTTTAGATGCAGCAGGATCTGGGCAATTACTCGTAGTAAATTGCTGGTGAGCGATTAGAAATTGATCTTTTAGTTGTTGATAAAAATAATAATAATCTGCCATCCTGAACCGTTTGAATTCCTTAGAGCCTAAAATAACCGTAATGTACTCGGGTTTTCTATCTTGAAGGACTTCCAGCATTTCAGCATAGCAACAGAGTTGAATCAAAAAAGAAGGTTTAGCTGATTGCGACAATTTGCTATCGTACAATTCATAATGATAATCACCAAACCGGCTCGCCCCTTCTGTTTTGATAAGAAAATCAGCATAACCTTTAAAAGGAAGCAATTCCAACCGTGGCTGATATATCACATCAAATCCCTTTACCATTGCCTCACGTGTTGCGTTAAACGGATCTTCGCTTTGATGTAGATTCGCAATGGTTAATCCCTGCCTCTGAAATTCTGCCAACACCTCCAATTCATGTTGATTTCCCAAATCTTGTAACACCGCGCCAAGAGCATCAGCTTCATCTGGAGCAGGAAGTAATTCGGGATTAGTCAAGGCCAAATGCTCCATCCACGAAGAAAAGGGACTTTCCATGAATTGAGTTAAATCTGAAGGAGAAAAGATAAGCTGGCTGGATTCAATATACATTTTTAAAATAAACTGTTATGAAATGTTATGATTCTAGGTTCAAATCAGTTAAAGAGATAGCGGTAGACGGTATTATTTACTCCGGTTTCATTCACTCTCAGAATATATCCTTATAAACCGTCACCCTCTCCCCCACGCTACGCGCGGTGGAGAGGGGATTTGATCGAAAGAAGCTTATTTACCCCGGACACTAATGCATTACATTCGGGATGACGTGCTCGGAACTCTTCAGGCCATAGAACTGCAGGATTATTGGTTGTAGAAAAATAGGTACTATTCGATGCTGCACTGGATTAAACTAATGAACTTTGCAGGAGCCTCTAATGCGACTACCCAAATGTTCTGTTTTTATTGCCACAAGTCTTGATGGCTATATTGCCAGAGATGATGGTTCTATTGATTGGTTAATGAAATCCCATGAACTGGTGCCTCAGGGCGAGGATTGTGGCTACAAACAGTTTATTGCCACTGTAGATACGCTGATTATGGGACGGGCATCTTATGAAAAAATCAGGACTTTTGAAGAATGGCCCTATGGGACATTACCCGTGATTGTAATGAGCAGTCAGAATATTCAAATTCCTGAATCCTTACACTCTCATGTCTCTGTAACCTCCGAACAACCCGAAGCATTAATCGAGCAACTTCGTACACAGGGAGTCAAACATGTCTACATTGATGGAGGGGTTACCATACAGGGCTTTTTAGCTCAAAACCTGATTGATGAATTAACCATTACCTACATTCCGGTACTAATCGGTTCTGGACGCCCTTTATTTGGCGCACTTAAAGAAGACATTCACTTGCAATTGCTTGAAACGAAGACTTTTGGAAATAATATAGTGCAGGTCAAATACAGCATAAACAACTAAAACACAAAAGCCTCTCTAACATCAGTTAAAGAGGCGTTAGCATGAATAAAAAAAATGAATCTTTTTATAGGGAATTTTTTATTCTTTGCGCTTCAAATTTGGAATGTGATATTTGAATGTATCTGTTGCAATTATTCAACTCAGCATACTGTAAATTAAAGACTGCATTATCGAGTTCTTTTTTCGCAGCTGAATAGGCATTCTCTACTATCCAGTCTCCAGCATTTTCAATGTATATGGATGCCATCGCAAGTTTTTCTTCGCATGCTCTTTTTTCCTGGCTTGAAACTAAAGAAGCAACAGACTGCGCCAGGTCACGACACTTTTGAGCTAAAACCTCTTTACTATCCAAGCTATTACTCGAATGTGCATTTAAAGCCAAAACAGACAGGCTTAAAATTAAAACTCCTTTTAATCGATTAATCATATAAACTCCTGTAATTTTCTGAATAAAACCTTTGCGAACATTGCATTTCCCTAAACAACTAATGGTAAATCCAGAAGACAATCCTGTCTCAAATCTCAGAAATCGAGTACTTAATAGCAGAGCTTGTGTATAAAAAACTCTGAACGTTCTTCCGGCCAGAGACAGAAGAACGTGAATCGAACAATTACTTGTAAAGTAATTAACTCATGGCAATCAGAACTGCTCCGCAAAAAGCTGAACCTTGTTAACCAAAAGCGTTAATTCCTGTTATGTGTCTTCCCATGACCAGGGTATGAACATTATCAGTACCCTCATAAGTAAAGACCGATTCCAAATTAAGCATATGTCTAATGACATGATACTCAAGACTAATTCCATTTCCGCCCATTAGATTCCTACATTTTCGTGAAATTTTCAATGCCTCACGACAAGCATTCCCTTTAGCCAATGAAATCATCGTCGGTGTTTCCCGATGCTGATCCTTTAAGCGGCCAATCTGTAAATTAAGGCATTGTGCTTTGATAATCTCGGTGTACATTTCTGCCAAATCTTTCTGAATTAATTGAAAGGAACCCAGGGGTTTATCAAATTGTTTACGTTCCAGCACGTAATCACGCACCAGATCAAAACACGCCATAGCAGCCCCCATCGCACCCCAGGCAATACCATAACGCGCCTGACTCAAACAGCTCAAAGCAGCGCCTAAACCCTTCTCCGTTCCAGGAAGAAGATTTTCATCAGGAACAAAAACTTGATCAAAAACCAGCTCACCAGTTATGGAAGCACGTAATGACATTTTCAATTTAATTTCTGGACAACTCATTCCTTTGGATCGCGTATCAACAATAAATCCTCTGATCCCTGACTCAGTTTTGGCCCAGACTATTGCAATATCGGCTATGGGAGCATTGGTAATCCACATTTTTGCTCCATTTAATATCCAGCCGCCATCTACTTTTTTAGCATGGGTACGCATGCTTGCAGGATCGGAGCCGGAATCAGGTTCTGTCAAACCAAAACAGCCAATCACTTCTCCAGCTGCCATTGCCGGCAAATAGCGCATTTTTTGTTCTTCATTCCCAAATTTGAAAATAGGGTACATGCATAAAGAGCTTTGTACGGAAACGAAACTGCGCAAGCCACTATCGCCCCGCTCTAACTCCTGGCATACCAATCCATACGCTACATAAGATGCTTCTGATCCACCGTATTGCGTGGGTAAAGTTAAACCCAATAAACCCAGCTCAGCGGATTGTTTTATTAATTGACGCGGAAAATGAGCATGTTCAAAAGATTCAGCCATCAATGGAATTACATCATTGCTGACAAAACGCGCAACGCTATCACGTATCATGCGCTCATCATCATGCAATTGTTCATCAAGAAATAACAAGTCGTCCACTTTCCTTCTCCCTTTTATCTGACTGTAATGCGATTACCGCTTCTACGATACTTTCCTGACTGGGTAATAAATACTGCCAGGCAGTTCCTAATGGAATAAAACAATCCTTACCGGTGAGACGTTTTATTTTCAAACCTGATGGGGCCTCTTCCATTAATAATGTCACTAATCCTTCACTAATTGATCCGCTTTGTCTACCTTCATCGACAATTAAAACACGTTTTGCATGAGCCACTTCGTTTAATATGGCTTCTTTGGGCAATGGGCTAAGCCAGCGCAAATCGACAATTTTAACCTTGATTCCGTGATGCTCACGCAACACTTTTTCTGCCTGGCGCGATAAATAATATCCATTTGCATAAGTTAAAATCACCGTATCGCCTTCACCGTAAACTCCCACGCTGCCTTGAGGAATCAGTTCATTCGGAGCAGGATAATCAAATAGCCAGCCATTATCCCCCGGGCTATGTAAATCCTTAGTCATGTATAAGGCAATAGGCTCCAAAAACACGACTACGCGTCCGTCCTGATGCGCCAGACGCATGCAGGTTCGTAACATACGCGCAGCATCTGGACCATTTGATGGGCAGGCGACAATAACACCGGGTAAATCACGCAATACGGCAATGGAGTTATCATTATGAAAATGTCCTCCAAATCCTTTTTGATAGGCCAGTGAAGCGATTCGCAACACCATGGGGTTTTTATATAAGCCACTGGAAAAAAACGATAGGGTAGACGCTTCGCCCCGTAATTGATCTTCGGCATTATGTAAATAGGCTAAAAACTGGATTTCAGGTACCGGGATGAACCCATTATGGGCCAAGCCAATCGCGGTTCCCAAAATAGTTGTTTCATCCAAAATCGTATCAAAAACTCTGCGTTGGCCAAAACGAGCCTGAAGATCTGCAGTCACTCGATAGACTCCGCCTTTTTTCCCAACATCTTCACCAAAGATCAGCATGTTCGGGTATTGCAGCATCAAATCAGTCAGCGCAAAGTTAATCTGTTGACACATGTTGCGCTTTAAGGACAACTGACTGTAAGCCGCAGCGAATGCCTTGATGCGCTTGGCTTCGTCCGGAAGATCATAACCTTTCTGTTGCTCTACTTTGGGAATGATTGAAGCCATCACTTCTTCAGCACTGTTCATTCGAGGCTCTCTGATTGCTTCTACCGCTTTAGCTTCGATAAGGTCTTTATTATCCTGATACAGATCAACCATCGCTTGAAGGGTCATCCAGCCCTCTCGATACAGAATACCGGCAGTATGCAGCAAAGGATCATTAGCCTCCCGGCGTTCAATTTCGCTTTGAGTGGCGTATTGAGATTCAATATCAGAACCGGCATGCCCCAACAATCGAACACAACGCATGTGCAAAAACACCGGTTGTTTTCTTGTTCGCGCCAAATACTCTGCTTCCTGAGCTTTCGCATAGGTATCGGCAATATTCAAACCATCACAACTGATGTAATGAAGTCCGGGTCTGGAGCTGATTGAAGTCTCTATCCAGTTGGCTGGAGTGGGAACCGAAATGCCAATGCCATTGTCTTCGCAAATAAAGACTATGGGCAAGGGATAATTTTGTTGAGCAATCCAGGAACAGGCATTCAAGGTTGTCTGAGTAGAGGCATGATTGGTCGACGCATCACCAAAGGAACAAACAATCACTGAATCGGCACTCAGGTTTCCTTTTATGCCCAGCTCTTTTGCACGGGTTATGGATAAAGCCGCACCTAAAGCTTTAGGTAAATGAGAAGCTATAGTGGATGTTTGAGGAGGAATATTTAATGGTACGCTACCAAATACCTTGTGTCGACCACCAGAGATCGGATCACATGCTGCAGCGACCAAAGACAGAAGAATGTCTTTTACACCATCTGTGCCCTGAAGTTGCTTTGCCCTTTGTAAATAGAAAGCGCCACTTCGATAATGCAAAAAAGCCATATCAGTGTGCTTAAACACCTGCCCCATTACGGCATTACCCTCATGCCCACTGCTGCCTATGGTATAAAACGACAATCCTTTTTCTTTTAATTGCCTGGCAATTAAATCAAGTAATCGGGATTTAATTTGCGAATCAAAAAGCTCTATGGCAGTTTTTTTATCCAGCTCTGCCATTTCTGGACTCATGGAACTTTGTGGTTCCGGGAAATCTCCTTGCATTACTCGCTTAATAAACTGCTCATCAACTACACTGGCTCTATCTAACATCACCACACCCTGTTCAAATTGCGTAATGACCAGATGAACTCAAGGCTCTATTCCCTTAATCTAAGAGTAATGATTGTCTCGGTTCAATTCCTGGTATCCCTTCCTGGTGAATTTTAAAGCAATTCACAACTCTGCCGATAACAAAGAAGTTGAGTATATACTGATTCAATTTGAACCGGAAGAATGCCTATGGCTGTTGAAATGAATAAATCTTCAAGCATCAGGTTAACCCCTGTCCAGGAGATAAAATTAGCAAAACCGGCTACCGAACTTTATGTAGGACAAATCCTAAAAACGGTTGTCGTCACCGCATTAACCAATAATCAGGTATTGATTAATATTAACGGTCAAAATCTCAATGCCAAAAGTTCCCATTATTTTGCTCCGGGAGATCTGCTCGATGTAAAAGTAATTGCAGCAAACCAGAACGAGACCGTACTCGAAGTGCAACAGAAGGATCCTTCGTCATCGATACTGCAAAATGCCCTGCTTCAGACTCTGCCCAAACAGGCCCCGCCAACCAATATGCTCCATACCCTCACTGCATTGATGAAATCAGACCAATTGCCTTATGCGCTCAGTCAACAGATTAAAGCCCTGTTAAACAGCATTACCGGTCTAGGTCAACTACCTCAACAATTCATGCAGGCTGTTAATCATAGTGGTATTTTTTTAGAATCAATATTGCTTGAATGGCAAAAGGGGATTACCCAACAAAAACTGAATTCAGATTTTAAAGGGCAATGTATTAAATTATTAAACAGTCTACCAGCGAACAGAAGAGACAATCCCTACAGGGTTCCAGATACAGAAATAAAACAATTAGCCAGGGATCCTTTGCCCCTGCCAGGGGCTATACCTCAACCTTTATCCCCAAACCTGTTACTCAATACCATGGACTTATCACTTGAAGCATTACAGCATATTCTGCGTGATCAGATCGGTCAGGTAATTGCCCGAATCACAACACATCAGATCAACCATCTTTCAACGAATCAGCAAGACGGATACCTCATTATGTTTGATCTGCCTGTAAAAACCGATCATAACATTGACGTTATTCCTATGATGATCAAACAGCATAAAGCTGGGCCCATGCAGCAATCTCGATGGTCACTTTCGTTTGCCCTCAATCTGACTCATTTGGGAGCCTTACAAGCAACAGTGACACTTCATACGAAACAGATTGATATTAAAATCAATACTCAAAATGCTTCAGCCATAAAGACGATTGATGAATATCAGGTGGAAATGCAAGAGGTTCTTTCTAAATTAGGACTACAACTTCGCAACTGGAATGTCCAAGCAGGATTGGAAGAGAATCACATTGACGTGGCAAATTTACGACTACTGGACATACGCGTATGAAAAAAAAGAAAACCAGGGCAGTTGCATTACAATATGATGGCACGTCTGCTCCCAGGGTGATTGCCAGAGGAGAGGGTTATTTAGCCCGAAAAATTATTGCTACTGCCAAAAAGCATGGCATTCCTCTGGAACAAAATGAGGAACTCACGTCTCTGTTAGCAAGTGTTCGGATCAATGAAGAAATTCCCAAGGATTTGTATGTTGCAGTCGCGCAAATATTGGCTTTTCTTTACTATGTGGACGGAAAAAAATAACAAAATACAAAAGGAAACGACACAACTGGCGTTTAAAGTCCAAATAACCTACAATTTGATCATAATAACCACAAGAGGTTGCACTATGAAATGGATATTGTTAATAGGAGTTGCCTTATTATCTACCGGTTGTGTTTATACATCTACGGAAGTCGTTGAATACAGACAGGTCACTGTCGCGCCGGTTGTTGAAACTGTTATGTTCGATTACGATCAACCAGGCCCCATGGATGTGACCACAACGACTATTGACTTTTATTAATCGAAGAATGTGGAGTGGTATAAACCTAATAATTTATACCGCTTTGAATTGAGAAAGTCAGCCATTGATCTTGCCTGATGCAATCTATTTGACGCTGAATTGTCCACTGGGAGGAGAAGGTTCATCGTCCACATTCTCATCCTGTTTCATCTCATGCAGTGCAGTCTTGAATTCAGAAATAGAGTGAGCCAGCCCCTTTTCGCAACCGGCTTTATATGCAGCAACTCCTGCTACACCCGTTGCAGCAACAACACCAGCCCCAATTGCTGCAGCTCCCCCAACACTCAGCCCCACAGCTCCTGCGACTGTCATTAGAAGACTGGCTCCTCCAGTAGGAATTGCAGCTAAAACACCAGCTACAACCAGTGCTAAACAGGCAAAAGTCATTAACCCCACCCCCAAAGCTTTCCAACCTGGCGATGAGGATCCTGATGCATGCTGTGAAAGACCAGCCAACCGCCTCAGACTTTCCTGATAGTCAGGATTGTCGGATTGATCATGATGCTTGATAAGATGAGAACAGTGAGGGAGCGTTGCATTAAGATCAGCCAAACTTCGCGAATCAGGATGATCCGCTGCAATTTTTTTTATATTTTTTAATACATCCAGACCACTTTCGTAAAACTGCTGCCTTTTTTGATCACCTTGAATTGTTTGGGAAAAATCAGCCAGACTTTGTTCAAAGTCCTGCACAGTGCTCCGATATTGATTCCAGGCTTCCGGAGAAGGCATCTTAAGAAAATCAACAGCGCCCACCTTGTTTTGCTTATTGGTCTTTGCGCTGGAGCGATAAAATTGCTCTGATGCCGCCGAAGAAAACGCCGTACCGCTTCCAAAAAAATTATTTGCCATGGAGTCGGTTTTCATCCCCGGAGAGCCATGAATATGATGTGTGGTTATTTCAGCGGCATTACCCCCCTCAGCACGCATGGTTTGAATATTGGCGGGGTTTTTGCCCATCTGCTCATAGCGTTTTTGCATCCAGACCTGAGTTGATTTTTCAACAGCAGTTCCAGTTCTGTCCTGTCCACTGGCGCATTGGACAATACTTAACGTATCATCGTGTTGTGCCGCTGTGAGTACAACTTGAGTTACCTGATCCAGTCGATCCGCTTTTTGCAAAGGCAGGGTACCAACAGGCGCCTGTCCTTCGGCAAAATGTAAATTAGGCGCGACATCAAGAACTCGAAATGTGCCATCAGGATTCGTTGGCGCATAAGTAATGTCATCACCATTCTCTTGTTGACGCGTTGCCTGGTACAAATGATTAATCATCGTCGTCTGATTTTCCAGAGGACTGTAGGTATTCAGGCAAGTCACATGTAATTTTGGAGGCACACTATTCATTCGTTGTGCAGCAGCCATTCGCATTTGTTCTAAATTCTCAATGGTATGCCCTTCAATAGCCTTGCTGGATTCCCCAGACCCCACGTATACGGGCACCCCCATTCGTGCCAACCAGAGTGTATTCTCCTGAGCCGCATGAATGGTATGAAGATCGGCCTCCTGCAAACCCTCCTCAGTTATTGGAATCAGTTCATTTTTGACAATAAACCCATTTTTGGCTCCAACAGGATGAGTTTTTCGTGCCTGAGCAGAAAGTGCTGTTGTATCCTTATCCATCAGATCAACAAACAAGGCATCTGCCTCCTGAAAGGCTGTATTTTTTGAATTATGTGCGTTTTTTTCGTCACGAAAAGGGTAAGGCTGAATCTTCTTTAATTCATGGATTGCTTCATGTTGCTTTTGTGTTTTTTCGGTGACTGGATATTGCGTTTCACGCTGCAAAACCTGTGCGGATTTATCATAGGTTAAAGTAACCATAGTTCGTGCAGGATTTTCAAGAAGACTTGATAAATTACGATAATGAAACAAGAGCTTTTCCGCTTGCTCAGCAGTGTCACATCCTTGAGTTAAATTGGCTTCATGAAGCTCTTTAATTAATGCCGTATTAAAATCTGTTTCAAGTCGTGTTATTTCTTTTAATTTTTCAGCGTTACTTTTATCACTTTGAGCCGATTCCAGGACAGCACGGGTTAACTCTTGGACATTAGCTTTCAAACGCTCACGGCATGCCGGTCCAGGTTCCTGAACACCCAATTTTTGGTTAATGGCAAAATCAATGGGACGTAAACGGGAAAGGCAGCGCAGCAAAGCATTATTTGCTTCAATAACCGGTGCATTATGAGGCATCCGATCTTCTAAAGGAACTGATTGAGTGGCATCCCTAACCCATTGCACTTCACCATCAACATGAACAAGCTGAGACACGATACCAAATTGCGCGTCATTGGTTTCGCGCAACAAATCGCCCATCTCACTGTATAAATCCTGCAAGCCAGCATGAGGGGTGCTGTTGATTGTATCAACAAGAAGGCTACTATCAAGGCGTTGTTCCTTGACTTGCTTATTCTCTTTTTCATCACGATAAGAGGTTTCTTTCACCATCGATCGATACAAATGTGAATGAGGCATAATTTTAATCTCACTGATTCAATTAATACGGTATATAAAGTAACTATACTCCACAAATATTAAGTAAACCTTTTCTTGATGAAAAACCGCAGGACTTTCTTTTGGCAATATCAACAGACGATTCAGTGAGTTCGGCGATAATAGACAAGGAATTTTCATCTATCAGTTCAGTATGAACAAATATGCGTTGTGGGTTTTACTTTGAGAGATGCCCCCATCCCAGAATGTAGTTTAACGTTCCAGCTCAACACTCAGGTGATCATAATAATGCTATGTTGATTATTTTTAACCCATCAAGTATGATCGCTCTCCGTTATTTAAGCATGTACTATTTTGGAGAATGTATCAATGCGAACATCTAAGTTGTTTTTTTTAGCCATGGCACTTAGTACGAATATCTATGCCCAGGATCTTAAAGTTGTTGGAACGATAACCCAGACTCTTAAAGCTCCTCAAAATAAAACCCTCAATACAAAAGCAAAAAAACAAGACATTAAACTTCTTAAAATGCAACTGTCCCCCAATGCTATACAGACACTGAACAAGCGCAGTACAGCAACAATTAATAAAGCCAATACCCTGGTAACCCCTGCTCATTTACCGCAAAAAATTGAATTAGGGATGAATGATGTTCCTGTTTTAAACCAAGGAAGTTTTGGCTCATGCGTCACGTTTGCAACCACAGCAGCAGTTGATGCTGCATTGAATAAAGGGGATTACGTCAGCCAATTATGTCAATTGCAATTAGGTCTATATCTCGAAAAAAATGGATATGCACCTAGTGGCTGGGACGGCTCTATTGGACGATTGGTGCTAAGCCAAATGGAACAGTTTGGAATTGTCAGCAAAGAAAAACAAAAAACAATGGGTTGCGGTGGTTTGACTGAGTATCCACAGAGTGAACAACCGACCTGGGAAACTGCAATGCCATTAGAGAAGTTCCGTGAACTCAGTGAAGATCTCTATGAAAAAACCATCATTTTTTCGCCAATTCTTGATATCTATCAAGCGATTATGGAGCGAACTGATACAAACAAAACAATCAATGACGTTAAAACTGCTTTAAACGAAGGTGATCGAGTAACCTTTGCTGTTCTTCTTCTGGATTTCGATCTGGGCACCATGGGTGCAATAGGTTCGCATCATTCCCAATTTGATACCTGGGTTCTGACACCTGAGATAGCACGAGATATTTACTTGAATCCTTTTTTTGGTGGGCACGAGATGGTCATTACAGGATATGATGATAATGCCATTGCAATTGACGATCAGGGCCGTCAACACAGGGGATTATTTACCCTTCGCAACTCCTGGGGTGATGAATATGGAGATAAAGGAAATTTCTATATGTCCTATGACTACTTCAAAGTATTGGTAATTGAAGCACAGCGCATTAGAAATCTTCCCAGTGAAATTGAAAACACTGATACCGCTACAGCTTAATATCCCGATAAAATAACTCAGGTTGAATAACAGCCTGAGTTATTTTCACTTCCAAAGTTAAACGTTAATTCACTAAATACGTTTTAACGCATTCCTGATTTTTAATTCGAGGACTTTTTACCCCATAAAACAAACCGGATTCCATACTGTCGCAGACTTGTTCCTTAGTCATAGAGTTTAAACATTGCGCCAGATTGGTATTCTTGCAGTTTGGGAAAACAGCATCCGCAGTTCCTATCGCATGATAGTTATCTGTGCCCCAATCATTTGAATCAGTTGTGTAATAAGTAATAAAATCGTTTATCTTAAATTGGTGATCCAGGGAGAATACCTTTAGTCCTGGGTTATTATGATGAACACGGCTAACACTTGGTGTTGAGTAATTATATATATTCGTTCCATCACTTAATTGAATTTTTCTGAACTCATCCATATGAGTATGGGAAGAAAGCAAGGTTATCTGACCGAAACGATGATGATACTTATCCAATAACTGAATAAAGCGGGATAAATAAGCCGGATGCCAAAATAAGGCTCCATTATAAGCCGTTCCAGGAGGCACATGCATGGCGATTAATAATTGTTTGGCTTGATGAGTCTTCAATTGTTGCTCTAGCCAAAACAGCTGTGTGTAAGCATCTTGTTGTTGATTAGGGTATTGGGGCATATAAAAAGGAATTTTGGTAAATTGAACCGTGTTCAAAGCCAATAATATGATTTCCTTGTTATCAGGGATGACGTAACTGGAATAATACCCATCTTTTCGCATATGGCTGTCTTCAATGATTAATCCCTCACAATGGGCGCAGGCTCCAGTCCAATCCGAGGCTAAATCCAAAGGGGATTTCCCATCCTGTGCAAAGGGTTGATAATTTCCGCCTAAAGAATCATTATTCCCAGTGATGTAAAACATGGGTTTTAAATTCTGATCCGCTTTATATAGTCCAGCAAATAAAGTCTTTTCATAAGCTGCCTTTTTGGCCGTAACAAAAATTGAATGAGTCGGGAGATCACCCAGGTAAAGAATAAAATCTACATTATTAGTCAGCTCTTTAATCCGGTTCAAAGCAATCGCTAAAAATTCTTTACCCGTATCCTGACCATCTAATGAGCTGTTGTCACTTCCGTAATGAATGTCTGAAACAGTTAAAAAGCGAGGAGCGGCTATGACAGAATGAGTAATACAAACCAACAAAAAAAATACTTTAATCAAAAAACGCAATTCAATCTCTCCAATAACAATAGGATAATTCATACTTTATATGAGTATTCATTCATAAAGTGTACTACAGCTTATGGATGTTTGTTTTATCGTGCCAAATAACGATTCATTCAAACAAGTGGCTAGCACCCACAGTCAGGCCTAACTGACCATGGGTCATCAAACACATTAAACAGCCTCGCGGATAATCCAGGTTCTTCCTTTTTGATCTTCATTTGAAGGTGTTTTTATCCATAACATCATGGGATTTCCTTTAGGAGCAAAATTTAACGAGTCAGATGATACAGCAACGGCAAATGAATATTTTTTTCCCAAAGGTTGTAGAGCAGCCCACACTTTGTTTCCATCCGATTGATTATCAGTTACAACAAGCTCATTGCCTCTGTAGACTACATTTACATCCTGGCCTTTTAGGGCTAATCGTACTGCCGATTCCAAACGTCTCCATTTGGCTTGATGGCTTCGTTGTACAGAGACCTGAGTTGGGTTCATCTGGAAGTTAATCCGATTATGCGGTGCAAAAACTCTCGCTAATCTACTGCTTTCCGGACTTTGTTTCAAAAAATACGAGGTCAGAGCATCCAGTAATGGACGTCCGGGACCTGAAGATTTCCCAGGCAATCGATTAATATACATCGCAAAAGCCAAAGTATGGCCATTGACAGTGTATAAATAGCCAGACAAGCTGTTCATTCCGGTCATGGTACCTGTCTTGGCACGAACAAAACCCTGCTGTCCAGGTTCCTTAAATCGTTTTTGCAAAGTACCGTCTCGGCCTGAAATGGGTAAAGCCGCTATGTATTCATAAGATAACGGAAAACGTTGATATAAAAACTTCAATAATGAAATTGTTTGTTCTGGGGTAACCAGATTGTATCGCGATAATCCAGAGCCATCGGTAAAAATGGCGTTCGTCAAATCGATACCGGTCTGTTGTTGCAAAAAATTCTTGATGACAGGCTGTGCCTCATTCCAGTTAAGTGGTGCCCCGTTAATTTTAGCGGCTGTATGCAAATACAGGCTATCCGCATACAAATTATCTGATGGCTTTAAAGTATCGGCCATCAACTGCCTGATGGGTTTTGAATACTGAGTAGCAATGAGAAGAGTTCCCGCCGGGGCTTTACCCAATTGTACCTGACCGTTTAATTGAATGTCTGCTTTTGCCAATTCACTTTTTATCATTCCCTGGGCATACATTAATGGGTTAATAATTGCCAGACGTTGTTGTAAAGCCCATTGACCTAATCCTACACACCCCCGTACAGTCAGGTGATTGTCTTTATCCAGAGTAAACCCCACTCCACATCCCTTTTCATTGGCTTTGGTTGTGACCTGATTATCCAGGACTACAGCGCCACCACCATCATCAACTTCAATAACCGCTGGAGCACCAACTTGTGACCCGGGATTTACCGTAACAGTCAGTCGGTTGGAATCAATCATCAAGGGAGCTATAGGCGCGCCATAACTGTAGGATAAGTCCGATTTTAACCAACCCGGTGGATAAGCGGTAACCGAAGCAAGGCTGCTGTCAATAATGACATTGCCCTGAATAGAACGAACATTCCACTCCTTAAGTTTGGAAAGAAGGGAATTTAAATCATCCCGTGTAAAAGAAGGATCACCACTCAGATGCAAATAAAGAGTTCCATCAAGAACCCCCTGGTTTATTTGTCCTGCACTGGTGCTCAGTTGGTTTTTAAACCGATAATCCGGCCCCAGCGCTATCAAAGTAGCCGCTTCCGAAAACAGTTTCATATTACTGGCAGGAATAAATAAACGCCCTGCATTACGTTTGTAAAGCGTGGTTCCAGAAGTTAAATCCAAAACCACAATTCCAAGATTGACGTTAGGATTCAAACGGTTTATTAACTGGTCTACACCTGTTTGCAAACTGGCACCAGAAGATATAGACCATAAGGCCCACAAACAAACGCCAGTTAACGTCCTTTTCATCAATTGTGTTTCCTTAATAAATAAGAGTGAACGATTTAGCACATTTAACTAATCATATCTCAAGCCCAGGCGCTCCAAAAGCCCTGCAAGGGTATCATTATCAAAAAATTTAACCTTTAACCAACCACCCTCGGCAGTATCGTTTACTATTTGCACAGGAGCACCGACCTGTTCGGATAAAATAGATTGCAAACGTTCAATATCCCTGTCTTTTCTAGCGTTCTTAGGGCTGTCTAAATCCTGAGTTTTATAATCTTTTACAGCCTGCTCCAGCTGCCGGACTGACCATTGTTCTTCGATCACCTGTTGGGCAAACAGTTCTTGCTGTTCAGCCGTTAATCCCACAAGAACCCGAGCATGCCCAAAAGACAACCTGGCATCACGAATCAGGCTTTTAACAAACTCAGATAAAGAGAGTAAACGGATGATATTAGCTATATGACTGCGAGACTTGCCAACCAATAAGGCTATCTCATCCTGATGATAATGAAACTCATCCATTAATCGACGATATCCTGTAGCTTCCTCAATTAAATTCAGATCCTGACGTTGGATGTTCTCGATAAGAGTCAGCGCGCAAGCCTGTTTATCTGTGTACTCGCCCAAAAGACAAGGCACTTCCCGTAATCCTGCTATTTTTGCAGCGCGCCAACGCCTCTCACCGGCAATTATCTCATAACGTTGTCTGGCAATAGCCCGGACAACCAAGGGTTCAATTAAGCCTTGCGAGGCGATGGATTGAGCTAATTCATTTAACGCGTCAACATTAAAATCCTGACGAGGTTGATATTGACCTGCATGCAATTGTTCAATGGGTATATAAATAAATTCAGTATGCATCTTAGCGAAAAACAAAAAGAGAGTGATGATTATTGTTTCATAAACCAGTCAGGATTAATACCTGGCTTGATCCATAAGTGTAAAAGACGAGGGTGTATTGTGATCACTTAATGAGCAATATTAAAAAACATTGCCATTAAGTTAAAAAGAGTGCTTCGATCACAACACCTGGGGACTAAATTGCATGATCGTTGTGTAATTCGACTTGATGATCGGGTTTTTGTTCCACTGGGTTGGAAAAGAATCTGATTTTAGCGTTATAAGGTTCTGTCTTGACAGTGCTTCTCAATTCGTCAGCAAGATCCGGATATACAGAGATTAATGCCCTGCTTTGTTTGATGATATGAGTATCCTTGGAAGCTTCTATCATTTTCATATAATGTGCTGCTGTTTTCACATCGGTGCTTGAGCCGGATTTCAATAATAATTCCGTCAGCGACAACATGGCATTGGTACACCCGCTAGCAGCAGACTGTCTCATCATATTTTTATATTGGGGTGATGTAGGTGCGTACACTTGGGCCAGACGATACAAATCCAACGGATTTTTTTTCGCCAAAGCTTTCATTTCAGACATTCGGCTGACTACCTCCTGCTGTAATGCAGGATTATCAGGGTTTTTATGTAGTTCTTTCACTAAGTGTGAAAAATCACTACCGATGTTTGTTAAAGCAACCATTTCTCAACCTTTAATATTAAAAGTTAGCCTCAGAATATATGCTCAAAATTAAGGCATCATTAAGAGTGAATTACTTTACAGTTTTTTTACACTTGTTTATTTTCAACAACCATCATGAAGAGTGTTCAATGAAAAAAATAAATCCTCAGATACCCTTAATTGAACTATTGCGATACCGATACACTACTCAAACATCCCAACGAAAATTGATTTCAACTGCCTGAGTTAATAATCCTTTAATATCATGCTGAGCTATGTAAAAATTACTTTCTCCCGGTAAACCAGGATTGGATTTAATGAGGCTATTACTTGCTTTAAAATCACTAGTACCCAAGAGTCTGTATTGAATCAGCAACGAACTGTATGCGTTCATCGCACGAGCAATTCCCGTTTTAAGTTGCCAGATAAAGGCGGTGCCATATAACGATGGACTAAGCTGACTTGCTGGAGCAATTTCAAATATAGGGGTATTGGGATCATCCACTGCAAGTAAATTATTAGTCTGTACTCTTCCTGATTTCAACCAGCTAACCCCAATTCCTCCGCCAATAAACGGAGTCCAGTCCGCAAGACTATTAAAATCGTAAGAAGCATTGGTAAGAAAAGAGTATAAATGGGCTTTAGTTGATGTCGTGCTGATAGGATTATAAAATTGTTGTGCGTACACCGCACCAGTAACGCTATTTTGCTCCATCCAACCATAACTACCATAACTGTTACGTTTCATATTCTGATAAAGGAATTCAGTTTCTGCGCGCCAATGAGTATTTAAGTGATAACCTGCAGCAGCATTAAGATCAAAACCATTTTTAAACTGATTATTCCAATTGACATTGGGCAGAGAAAACAAGCTTGTTCCAATAGCCGTTGGAGAATAAAGAACTGATGTCGAGTTTTCAGTAAAACTGGTCTTTGTACCCGAGAAGACACCCCCAACGCCCAGATTAATATAGAAGCCGGCATGCATGGAGGTAGACCAAATTATCGGAATCAATGGTGCTAATTTTCTGACAACATAACGCATCTTTAAGTCCTTTTAAAATAAAACAACCAAAACCAGAAGCAGTTAATAAGTACCCTGGCCATCCTCACAAAGCAACAAATTTCAGTATTTCGACAAAGATGAGATTAAAAAACCCTGCCAATCCGAAGTACCAGTGCATAATAGGGAAATTAAAGACGTGAAATAGCGATCCCCCTAATATTCTTGCTTAATTCTTATCATAAAAGCCCCAGGCTAGATGAAATAGCATATGACCCAGAATTGCAGAAATCAACCCGTATTGCCAGAATAAGAAACCAAAAAGCAGTGATTGCCAAAGACTGAGCAATACGAGGGAGTAGAGAAAACGTCTGCTTGCAATACATCCTGCGGCAACATAAGCAGGAATTTGTCCGACAGCAAAAAGAAAACCACTAAGTATAATTGAAGTAACGATTACTGTATTACTTCTTTGTTTGGCAAACATCAGGCCAAAGTAAGCCACCACATTCATTAACCCCCATCGAACGATGACTTCCTCTACCACCCCACCATAAAGAACACAGCCATCAAGGCCTAGAGCTGCTCGCAATTTTGCTAAAATTTGAAAACTATGTTCATCCAGGATGGAAGCGACGATTCCATAATAAAACACAAAAAAAATAACGGAGCCGACCAGGGTATATAGAAATGTAGGCAGTACAATGGATTGAAAAGAATTCAGTCCCGCTTTACCTGTTAAAAGGGCTTCCAGCAAAGGGGCGTTCAAACCGGTTTGTCCGGACAATACTGATCCCGCAAAGGCCATAACACCCACCATAAACAGGGTTTGCAGCACTGCGAATCGACCCAATCGTTTTTTTAAAGCATCACTATTATGCGGCAATAGAAAATAAACTAGCCGGGACATTGCAATGCAGACACCCGGAATACACAAGCAAAACAAAACAATAATAAGTGGCCAATTGATTATCATGGATCATCCTTTATTTTAATTGGATCGTTGAATCGTGGCGATGAATCAGAGTCAGCGGCCCAAGTCCGATTTAACGAGTACACTGTAAAAAAAACCATCCATACCCTGCTCTCCCGGCAAAATCTGCTGACCATGGCCAGTTTTTCGACCCCAAGACCAGTTACCCAGTGCAACCTGGCAATCAGGGTGTGCAGCCACAAATTCGGCAACGTTGAGTTCGTTTTCAGCAGCAATAACCGAACAGGTGGCATAAACCATAATACCGCCCGGAGCGAGTAATGGCCATAAAGCATGCAATAAAGCATGTTGCGTTTGGGATACAGCACGCACTTCTTCATTGGTTCGCAGTAATTTAATATCCGAATGCCGGCGTATGACACCTGTTGCTGAACAAGGGGCATCCAGAAGGATGCGATCAAAGAGCGTTCCATCCCACCAGGTCTGCGGCATTGAAGCATCACCTTGCACTAAAGTGGCTTTAAGTTTTAATCTATCCAGGTTTTCCTGAACTCTCTTAAGACGTTTTACATCCACATCCAGGGCAACGCATTGAGCCAGTTCAGGCTCTGATTCTAAAATGTGGCAGGTTTTACCCCCCGGAGCACAGCAAGCATCCAGTACCCGCAGATCAGGTTTTAGTGACAGCAAGGATACCGCCAGTTGTGCAGCCGCATCCTGAACGGATACTAATCCATCCGCAAAACCGGGTAATTGATGTACGTCACATGGAGCAATCAATGCAATTCCCTGAGCAGCAACTGGATGAGCATAGGCTTCAATTCCAATCTTGGCACATTCGTTTAAATACTCTTCAACTGATATTTTTGAGGTATTGACTCTGAGAGTCATTGGAGGATGCTCATCATTAGCTTGAGCGATAGCTTGCCATTCATTTGGCCAATCGGCCTTTAAGCGTTGTAATAACCATTGAGGCTGTCCATAAACAAAACCGGGATGAGATCCCAGCTTGGCTATAATTTCCTGGTGTTGGCGGCAAAAATTTCTCAGAACGGCATTGAGCAAGCCCTTTGCCCATACTTTTTTTATTTTTTCAAGCAGCGCAACGGTTTCCTTGACTACAGCATAATCAGGCTTATTCATATAGTGCAGTTGATAAAGCCCCATCAATAATGCAATCCAGACCTCTTTTGATTTTGGCCTTTTATCTACCAGAAAATCAGCGATTGCTTCCAAGCGAAAATAATGACGGCAAAATCCAAAACACAGTTCTTTGGTCATAGGCGATAGATCTGCTGAAGCAGGCATCAATTGGGATAAGGAGGATTTTTCTTCCATCAATGCGGTTAAAATCTTTAACGCATGTAACCGTTCATTATTTTTCATTACAACACTAAACCTGCATGCAATTGGGTTTTCCCTGAATTCAGCCAGTCAGCAATTGAAATCGCTTTTCCTCCAGGAAATTGAATAACTTCAATCAGGATGGATTTATTTCCTGTAGCAACCAGCATTCCTTTTTTATCCAAATGAAGAATGGTGCCTGGCGCTTCTGAACTGATGGTGTCGGATGGCTGCGCCTTGTGAAGACGGAGTATTTCATCCCCAACATGAGTGTAAGCAATTGGCCATGGATTGAACGCTCGAATGGTACAATCAATGTGTTTTGCGGAATCATGCCAATTGATTCTCGCATCTTCTTTATTGATTTTACCAGCATAGGTGACTAACTCATTATTTTGAGCTTCAGGATGCGCCTTGTGAGCGGCTAATACGGCCAAAGTCGATAATAAAGGCTGGGCAGACAACTGAGCGAGCTTATCGTGCAGACTGCCTGCAGTATCGGTCGAGGTAATAGGACAATCGACTGCAGCTAACATATCGCCTGTGTCCATACCGACATCCATCTGCATAATGGTTACTCCAGATCGCTCATCACCATGTAAAATAGCGTGTTGAATTGGAGAAGCCCCCCTCCATCGCGGCAGCAAGGACGCATGGACATTGATACATCCCAGTCGAGGAATGTCCAATACGGCTTTTGGCAATATGAGCCCATAAGCAATGACGATCATCACATCCGGTTTTAATGCGGCCAATTCTGCAATGGTTTCGGGATTTTTAAAATTAAGTGGTTGATAAACTGGAATCTGATGCGCTATAGCCCATTCTTTTACCGCAGAAGCCTGCATTTTTCGGCCACGACCCGCCGGCCTGTCCGGTTGTGTGTATACCGCTGTCACAGAATGTGATGACTGGCTTAAAGCATCCAGGCATGGGAGTCCAAATTCAGGAGTACCTGCAAAAACTATATTTAATCCACTCATGATTTGCGAGCTTGTTGACGCTTGAATTTATCCAGTTTTCTACGAGCCATCATTCTTTTTAAAGGAGACAACAGATCGACAAACAATTTACCGTTTAGATGATCAATTTCATGCTGTAAACATTCAGCAAGTAACCCTTCGCCGGATATTTCAATAGGATTACCGAATCTGTCCAGTGCGTTGACTGTAACTTTTTCTGCCCTGATTACGGTGTCATAAGCACCGGGGACGGACAAACAACCTTCTTCAAATTCTTTTTCACCCTGAGCGGATACTATTTCCGGGTTAATAATAACCATCTGTTGCGTTTTATCTCCGATAATGTCAATTACCGATAAACGCAAACTCACTCCAATTTGTGGAGCAGCAAGACCTACCCCCCGTGCGTGATACATGGTATCAAACATATCGTCAATCAAAGTTTGCAAACTGTCATCAAAATTTACAACAGGCTGTGCAATCTTTCTTAAACGTTCATCGGGTAAATAAAGAATCTTTCTAATAGCCATTGGTAATCTGGTTCTCCACATCAAAGTCATGATATTATCCTCCATATACAGTAATGCTGCAAGATGCCCTGTCTCTTAATTACATCGCTGTCAACGTCCCCTGGCTTGATCTTGGTATCCAGTGTTTTAGAGCTTTTATTCTGGATTAGACGGTCTAACCACGAAACGATGGAGTGCAGAGCTGGACCTGAATTTAGAGATAGGTAAACGTTTCAGAAGACGCAAAGGCCAGACAAAGGATTGATACATGAGATATTTGCTCATTTTATTATGTTTTTTATTATCCCCTTTAAACCATGCATTAAGCCTGCGAGAAGACTCTCCCCAACAGTATGTTGTTCAACATGGGGATAGTTTATGGAGTATTGCCAACAAATACCTTAAAAATCCATGGGAATGGAAATCGTTATGGAGAGCCAACCCCAATATCCAGAATCCTAATCGTTTATACCCTGGGGCCGTTTTAATTCTGGATTATTTCCAAAATCAGCCGTACATCAGAGTACTGTCTAATGGGACAATCAAGCTATCTCCCAGAGTTCGGCCTCGTCAGGCTGACGAAGCGATTCCAACAATACCCTTAGTGGATATAAGACCGTTTTTAGATGAATCCTTAGTACTTGATGAAGACGTGCTGACCCGAGCGCCTTATGTGGTTGCGTTCATGGGAGAGCATATGTTAGGAGGGCAAGGCGCTCAAGTCTATGTCAAAGGATTACACCCTTCTACAGAAATGCCACCCGGGGGTAGTATAGCGTACTCGATATTCAGAGGCGGAAAAAACTACATCGATCCAATCACTAATGAGCTGTTAGGTTTTAACGCAAATCTGGTTGGGTACGGTGAATTGGTGGCCGGCGGTGATCCAGCAACATTATTGCTCACCAGCATTAGAGTTGGTATAAAAAAAATGGATAAGGTACTGATTAATAACAGTCCCGAATTTGATTTTTACTTCGAGCCTAAATCACCCGCCCGATCCGTTTCAGGCTATATTATTGAAATGCCTGGTGGCATGCCTTCTGGTAACAGTCAGGTTGCAGTGGGAGGTGTAATCGTCATTAATCTGGGCGTAACTTCCGGAATAGAAGCGGGCGATGTTCTTGGTATTTATGGTAAAAAACGAATCATTCGTGATCCCAAAAATCCACTAATCCCGATTAATCTGCCTCCCGAACGCATCGGTGAGGCCTTGGTATTTCGTCCGTTCACCAAAACCAGTTTTGCTTTAGTCGTTCGCTCTACCCGAGCCATATACTTAATGGATAGAGTTACCAACCCATGAACAATTTACCCTTTTTACTCGCATTAAACCGAATGAACAAAGTGGGTCCCCGCACTGTCAGGAAACTGCTTAGAAGGTGGCCAGATTTAAAAGAACTCTTTAATCTCTCAAAATCTGCTCTGGAGGAAGCTGGCTTACCCTCCGTATTGGCTCAAACCATAACAGAATTTAATCTGGATCAGATTCAAGAAGATTTAGCCTGGCAAAATGCCGCACCCGATCATCATTTATTAACCTGGAATTCCCCGAAATACCCGGAGCTATTAAAAGAAATCAGCGATCCTCCGGTAATTTTGTATGCAAAAGGCCAGTTATCTTCATTCAATCATCCCCAATTAGCCGTAGTTGGCAGTCGCAATCCCTCCATCACCGGAAGTGAAAATGCCAGAAGTTTTGCTAAATCACTTGCTTCCCATGGAATTACCATAGTCAGCGGATTGGCTCTGGGAATCGATGGTCAGGCGCATACCGGATGTCTCGAAGCGCATGGACAAACTATAGCAGTCCTAGGTACTGGAATAAACTGTATCTATCCTCGACGGCATATCAAATTGGCAGAACAAATTACTCAAAATGGTTTGTTACTCAGCGAGTTCCCATTAAATAGTCCACCAATCGCTGGACATTTTCCACGCAGAAATCGTATAATAAGCGGTTTATCATTATGCACATTGGTTATTGAGGCAGCAATTAGAAGTGGTTCCTTAATCACAGCAAAAATGGCTTTGGAGCAGAATAGAGATGTATTGGCTATTCCAGGATCCATCCATAATCCGTTAGCGCGAGGCTGTCATTATTTACTACAACAGGGTGCCAAGCTGGTGACCTCAGTATCTGATGTATTAGAGGAATTGAGAATTGAACCCCATCAACTAACTGATGATAAATCATTTTTTTCCCTTGCCAGCGGGAATGAAAACCTAGTAAAGTTCATTGGTTTTGAAATGACAAGCATCGATCAAATCATTGTACGTAGTGGATATACTCTCGAACAAGTTACTGGTGAACTTGCAGATTTAGAATTAAAAGGTGCCGTGAAGGCCGTACCTGGTGGCTATATAAGGTGTTAATATGAAAGATAACTTATTTGAAATGTTATTGAATTTATTTGAAACAAGCCTGACTCAACTCCAAAAAAGCCATAAGTCCGATGAGCAAGGCATACCGGAACTCACAGAAGATGATGAGATACTGCATGCAGAAGACCAGGCTTTATTTATCAAAACAGCCCAGGAACAATCAATACGAATTTTCACGTATGAAGAACAAATGAAATTGACAAAAGCCAGTTATCAATTTCTAATGCGAATGAAATTATGGGGTATAATTGATACAAACCTGTTTGAAACAATAATCAACCAATTACACGGCTCTGATTCGCGCATAGTAACATTACAAGAAACAAAATGGACGATTAGAAACGTTCTGGAAAACCACATGGATGAAGAACAGTTGGCTTTTCTTGATCTTGTGCTATACCAAAAAGAAGATGAACTAACATTAAATTAATTATCTTAAAGAACAAGTCACCAATATTTATCATGTCAACATTTGGTGAGCATACTACCAATTTTAAGGAAAGGTTTATTTCATATGAGTAAACACTTGGTGATCGTAGAATCACCTGCTAAAGCCAAAACAATTCAAAAGTATCTGGGTACCGATTATGACGTCCTGGCATCGTATGGCCACGTGCGTGATTTGCCTCCTCGTAAAGGCTCAGTGAATCCGGATAATCACTTCAATATGACTTATGCACCCATAGAAAAGAATGCACGACATATTGAAACCATAGCCAAAGCACTAAAAAAATCAGATTCATTACTGCTGGCGACTGACCCTGATAGAGAAGGCGAAGCCATATCCTGGCATATATTTGAATTAATGAAAGAGCGTAACCTGATTAAAGAAAAACCAGTGCATCGGATTTTCTTCAATGAAATCACCAAATCGGCCATTCAGGATGCCATCAATAACCCACGCACCATCTCCATGGATTTAGTCAATGCGCAACAGGCACGGCGTGCGCTGGATTATCTGGTAGGTTTTAATTTATCCCCCCTGCTTTGGAAAAAAATCCGCCGAGGACTCTCCGCAGGACGAGTACAGAGCCCGGCTCTTCGATTAATCGTTGAGCGAGAAGAAGAAATTGAACGGTTTGTAGCCCAAGAATATTGGAAAATTCTGGCTCAATGTCATCATGCAAATACAGGGTTCGAAGCCAGATTAACTCAATATAAAAACGAAAAAATACAACAATTTACCGTCACCAATCAAGATCAGGCACATCAGATAAAAGAGGAGCTGATCAAACAAGCTCAAGGTTATTTATCAGTTACTCAGATCGAAAAGAAACAAAGGAAACGAAAACCCTCGCCCCCTTTTATAACCTCAACACTACAACAGGAAGCAGCGAGAAAACTGGGATTCACAGCGCGCAAATCAATGATGGTGGCTCAGCAGCTGTATGAAGGTATCGATATTGGAACGGGTACAGTAGGTCTTATAACCTACATGCGTACAGACTCGGTTAATCTGGCAACTGAAGCGGTAGATGAGATTCGAGAATACATTACTCAACGCTATGGCGCAGATAATTGCCCCCAAGCACCTCGTGTGTACAAGACTAAATCTAAAAACGCCCAGGAGGCTCATGAGGCAATTAGACCCACATCGGTGAAACGCTCCCCTGAAATGGTTCAAGATGCATTGACCACTGATCAATTCAAACTATACAGCCTTATATGGAAGAGAACCATCGCCTGCCAGATGGAAGATGCGGTTATGGATACTGTTGCCGTTGATTTTAGTTGCGGTGAAGGCACTCTGTTTCGCGCTAATGGTTCGACTGTTACATTCCCAGGTTTTCTTACTGTATACGAGGAAGGGAAAGATGATTCCAAAGATGATGATAATGAAGGCAGCCTATTGCCTCCATTTACCGTCGGTGAAAAAGTAAAAGTAGCGGATATTGAAGCCAATCAACATTTCACAGAACCGCCTCCACGTTATTCCGAAGCAACTCTTGTAAAAGCATTGGAAGAATACGATATAGGTCGTCCCTCCACCTATGCAGCCATTATTCATACTTTACAGCAACGTGAATACGTAGTGGTAGATAAAAAACGATTTTTGCCCACTGATGTAGGCCGCATAGTGAATCGTTTTCTGACCAGTTATTTTACCCGATACGTTGATTATAAATTTACAGCGGGACTTGAAGATACACTTGACGCAGTAGCTCGAGGTGAAAAGGAGTGGATCCCGGTATTGGAAGAATTCTGGCAACCTTTCGTACAACAAATACAGGATACGGATGAACAGGTTCAACGCAAGGACGTCACGACTGAAGTCCTGGAAGAACAATGCCCCAAATGCCAAAAACCACTCTCCATAAGACTTGGTAAACGTGGTCGGTTTATTGGTTGCACAGGATATCCAGAATGTGATTACACCCAGGATATGGGTGGTCAGGACAATGAAAAAACTGAACCGGAAGTTGTAGAAGGTAGAAGTTGCCCTCTTTGCTCCGGTGCGTTGCATATTAAAACAGGACGTTACGGTCGATTTATAGGATGCAGCAATTACCCTCAGTGCAAACATATGGAACCGCTGGAAAAACCGGCTGATACCGGAGTTGTCTGCCCCAAATGCAATCAAGCGAAAATTCTACAGCGAAAATCCAGAAAAGGTAAAATTTTCTACTCTTGTGGCGACTACCCCAAATGTGACTATGCTTTATGGAATGAACCCATTGATAAACCCTGTCCTCAGTGTGCATGGCCTATACTTACTGTAAAAGAAAGTAAAAAATTTGGCCGTCAAATTTTATGCCCGCGTGAAGGCTGTGGATATTCTCATAAGGAAGAATAGAAACTCAGGGATAAAATAGAATACAGGGAGGAAATCAATGTTTAGAGAACTCATCAACATCATACCGTTTAACTTGTTAATCATTTTATTGATGTTGGTGTTTATGCTGATTACTTATCTGTTTTCTCGTATCTCAAATACCTGGTTTCATATTTCTGCTGGTGAAGAGCATGTCAAACTAACTAATACCCTTATGGGTATATTAGCCAGTGGCTTTTTTGTTTTGCTCGCGTTTATTATTATCAATACGTGGAATTATCAGCAAGATGCTCGCAATGCCGCCTCTAAAGAGGCTTATTATCTGGCAGTTATGCTTCGAAATATTGCCGCATTTCCAGCTGAGCAACAAAATAAATTAAAACAAAACATCGCCAATTATACAGTCCACGTCCGTGTTGATGAATGGAAAGCCATGCGTAAAGGGCTTGATAGTCCTGCGGCATGGGATAGCCTGGAAAAGCTGTACTCTCAAATTCAAAATTTACCAGCAATCACTTATCAAGATAAACTCTATCACACCCTTCTTACCTCAAATGTCAATTACATTCTACAATCCCGAAGAGACAGGCTGAGTAAAGTTGAAAGCATTATTCCTAAAACCTTAATCGATACCGTTTTTGTCTATTCGATATTCCTGGCCATTATAGTGGGCTTGATCCGAGGAAGAGACAACCTCATTAACCTGACGCCAGTACTGCTTTTTTCAGGGTTATTGGGCTTCAATTTAGCTCTTGCGCTTAATTTTGACTACCCATTTTCAGGGGAAATTAATGTAACCAATAGTGATTTTTATAAGGGAGCATTAGGAGACTTCCCAGATCAAACGAGTGATTAACAGAGCTTATAGAGAGAAATACAGTTCACCACCAACCAGAGTGATCCGCATTCCCAATATTCATTTAAATTCTTTTATTGAGGTTCATTCATCAACTGCTCAATGTACCGTCTGCATGTTAACGGGTGGTGCAAAAAATTGATTAAATGGCGTGTTCCACCAGTTCCGGTGATAACCAATGCACCGTAGCGCAATATACTTCCCAAAATGGATTGACGAATATCAATGGTTTCAATTTTACTTAAAGGGATATCAACAGTCTGCCTGACTATAATTCCGGTGCGTAAAATAACCTGTTTTCTTTTAATGGTTATAGAGGAAAAATAATAGGTAACCCAGGTCATCAAAATCCAAAGCAAGGCGAATACAATCAAGAGGAGGCTAACTTGCCGCAATTGAACAATGTACACATAAAGTGCACTTGCTAATACCAAACCGAGGATGGGACCGAAAAATATAATCCAATGCAATCGGGTAAAGTAAATCACGTTACTGTCTGTATTTGTCTCAGCCATTTTCCACCTTGATGTATGCTCTGAAAAGAAACGCCGTTATTGATATTGCTGTTGTATTCTAAACATAAAACAGTAAATTTAGCGATAGTTCTAT
Organism: Legionella sp. km535; assembly: GCF_003990085.1. NCBI lineage: Bacteria > Pseudomonadati > Pseudomonadota > Gammaproteobacteria > Legionellales > Legionellaceae > Legionella > Legionella sp. km535. Next base: position 59,756 of record NZ_RZGU01000003.1, read on the forward strand.
TCTTTATGTTACTATCAATCCGAATAGGAATACAGTTGTGTTCACGATCATTTTGAGAATAAAATATGCGTATTATCAGTAGATGCCTGAATAAACAACTTCTGGACATATGCCAGCGCTCCATGCAACTGGAAGAACTCTCCAAAAAGGTATCCCAAATCCTTCCTGAAAATTTGGCCTCTGCATGTCACGTGGGTAGCTTTTCAAAAGGTTGCCTGACGCTCACCACTTCCAATGCAGCATGGGCATCACAATTACGCTATGCCATACCCGAACTACGCGACAAATTAAGAAAAGAAGCGGGCATGTACCAACTCACATCGATAAAAATCCAGCTGGTTGAGCCGATCGTACAAAGCACCAAACAACCGCATTCTTCTCATCAATTAACAGACAAAGCCAAAGCGTCAATTATTCGTGAAAGTGAACAGTGCTCTTATCAACCCTTGCGCAAAGCGTTGCTACATCTTGCCAATGGCGAACATGAGATTTAATCCTGGCTTAAATCAAGCGAATTTGAGCTGTCTCCAGGCTTCAAATAAAATGATAGCCACAGCATTGGATAAATTCAGGCTACGGCTATTCTCAACCATTGGAATGCGAATGGATGCATACTGAGTTCTGATTTCGGCAGGCAAACCTCGAGTTTCCGGTCCAAATAATAATATATCATCTGGTTGATACTGCACTTCACTGTAACTCTGGTCCGTCTTGGTAGTACAACAGAATATCCTGCGCCCCTTATGCTGTTCCTGAAAATCATTCCAATCCGCGTAGTGTTGAACCGAAGCCCATTCATGATAATCCAAACCAGCTCGACGCATCCGTTTATCATCCAATTCAAAACCTAAAGGATGAATCAAATGAAGCTGGGCGCCACTATTTGCACATAATCGAATGATATTGCCCGTATTAGGGGGAATTTCAGGCTGATAAAGTGCAATGTGTAACATGTGCTTGTACCTCATTCTGTTTTCGGGCATTTAGCCCCATATCAATTGGCCGTACTGTACATGAAAAACAGTTTACTGAATACGGTGGAGAAGAATGTTGGAAATAAAAAGAGATGAATCGTGAACAAAGCTCATCTGATTATCCTGTTTGATCAGTTAAAGCACTTGAAAATCGCCTCGCCACCCAATCCTGATCGAGGTATTCAAAACAATCATGCAAAAAATCAGTTAATTCGTCTTCTTCAATAATATGCTCAAAGCCGATGGGTTCTACCTCGTGATGAATGTACTCACCAAAATAATGCATGGAAAAATCAATATAATCCCGTGTGTGCAATATAAAGGTATGCCACATCTCGTCCAGAACCAATAAAGGACCAAAAAGATAAGTCCGTTTGCCGTTTTTAGAACGTTGATAGTTTAACCACAGCCAGGATAACAAATCTTCAAATAAACATTGCCCATCATCCTGGGAACACTCAGGATGATGGTAGCAAAAATAATTAATTACATTCTGATTCTTGTATCGTTTCAGATCATGAAGGCTTGGAATCATTATCTGCAACAGGTTTTTTTCGCACTAGGCTTCTTGGTAACAAAACGAATGATACGGCACATCATTTCTTCTTTAGTCATCATCTTCTCAATAAAGGATTAAGGGACGATAGTTTATCCTATTGTTTAGAAAGGGCGCAATTGAATGTTCTTATTTTCATCAACCAGCAGCATGTGATGTTCAGGCACATCTTCCCAACCCTCAGCCAAATCATTCAATTTTTCAGAGGAAACGACTATATAAGCCGGTTTTCCCTCTTCTTTTATCCATAGGCCATGAGTCGCTAAAACATAGCCAACCAGATAATGCATTGTTAATGGCTTTTTCTTTTTATGACTGGTATATCGCGTTGCTATGATTCTTTTCCCATCGGTTAGACATACATTGTAATAAGAAACACCAGGATGACCGAACTCTCTAATGACATCCTCTACGCGAAGTATCGTTTCCTGTAAGACGTCTGCAACCACGGTCATCTGACTTAAATCGCGCCCTTTGGCAAGTTGCCAAAACAAAGCAAATAAATGCTCGGAATCCGTTTCACCTTTAACCCAGTGGTAAATATCATCATCCAGTAAATGCCTTATATGTCGTTTCACGTTGATAAAATCGTGAATTTCACCATTATGCATTAACATCCAATCTCCATAGACGAAGGGATGACAATTATAATTAGTCACTCCGCCAGCACTGGCTGAGCGAACATGAGCAAAAAAACAGGGAGATTGAATTTTGGCTGTTAAATTCAACAAATTTCTATCATTCCATGCAGGGAAAACAGAGGTAAATAAAGCAGGATCCGAGCTTATTTCAGGAGCATACCACCCAACCCCAAAGCCATCTCCATTGGTTCGCAAATTGGTTTCACGCGCATGCAGACTCTGCATAATTATGGAGTTCTTAGGTTTGACTAATACATTTTCCAATAAAGTTGAACGACCTAAATACGCAACGAGTCGGCACATAATACACTCCATCGTTAATATTTTTACTACTGTTCCAATACCTTTTGCTAGGGGCTGTTGACATTTCATTATGTTCGAGCCTACTTTCCGCGACTTGTTCGCGGAATCGATAGATCGTGCGCAAAGCAAGAATATATTGCGCCTATAAAGAGTGAATTGGATCCTACGAACAAGTCGCGGGACGTCGAAACTTGAATTGTCAACAGACCCTAGTGCCTGAAGCTACTAACTTTTCTAACCTAACTATAGCAAATTACTATAGCAAATTTTGTTTGTTCCTGTTTCTTACCAAATAACACACCTCTGCTTATTGACCATGGGACTGTCGTCCGTAAGTTTATAAGCCTCTCTAAACTCAGGCATATTGGCAAAACTGCCATTAACTCGATATTGAGCTGGTGGATGAGGATCAGTTGTTACTTGATTCTGTAATTGCTGGGGTCGGATATTCTTCGCCCAAACATGTGCAGCACCCAGGAAAAATTGCTGCGCAGGGGTAATACCCTCTATAGTTTTGGCAGTTTTATAATCGTTTGATTGCAAAAATGCTTTATAAGCTAGAGTAAGCCCCCCCAGATCTGCAGCAGCTTCACCAACGACCAGTTTTCCCTGTACGCGCAAATTGCCATCAACCACATAGTTGGAAAATTGATCTGCAATACATTGAGTCGCATTGTTAAATTTGGTCAAATCTTCAGGCTTCCACCAATTATTCAGGTTTCCATAACCATCAAATTGTGCTCCTTGATCATCAAAACCATGAGTGATTTCATGTCCCATCACAAATCCGATCGCGCCATAATTCACTGCAGCAGGTGCATCAGGATCAAAAAATGGAGCTTGTAATATCCCGGCAGGCATATTGATACTGTTCATTGAAACATCGTAATAAGCATTAATCGTTTGTGGTGTCATCTCCCATTCAGATTTATCAATGGGCTTACCAATTTTCTCCAGATCTCTATTAATCAAAAATACATTGGCCCTTATGACGTTTAACACATAAGGTCCTCTATCCACTTTTAGTTTGGAATAATCCCACCATTTTGTCGGATAGCCAATTCGTTGCTGCATTAAGTCCAGTTTTTTCAGTGCTGCTGTTCTTGTTTCTGGAGACATCCAACTCAAGGAAGCCAGATCGTTTCGCAAAACACTACGAATATTCTTCAGAATTTCTTCGACCTGCTCTTTGGCCTTCGGAGGAAAATACTTCTCTACATACATTTTACCAATCGCAAATCCTAACGCTCCATTTTCTGTATTCACAACCCGTTTCCATCGAGGTAATAATTTTTCAATTCCTGTAAGAGCACTGACCATCTTAAAATTCTGATCTACAAAAGGCTTGGAAAGATAGGAAGCAAACGCATCGATTAAATGCCAGCGTAAATAGATTTTCCACTCATCCAGGCTGATTGATTTTAATAAATTATTCATACCCTTAAAAAAATCAGGCATCGCTAAATTAATGCTGGTCAGTTGATCCTGACCTATAGCCTTTAGATAATAGGGCCATGAAAATTCAGGGGTAATTTGTTCTAGCTCATTAAGCGTCATAATATGATATACCGATTTGGGATTACGACGTTCGATTATAGGCATTGAAATTTTAGCCAGCTGGGTTTCAATATCCATTACGGTTTTTGCTTCCTTGGCAGCCTTTTCCGGGCTGTCGCCAAGTAACTGAAACATCTTGTCGAGATGATTGACATAGGCTTCGCGAATTTTTTTAAATTTTGGATTATTGCTTAAATAATAATCGCGTTCTGGCAGACCCAGGCCGCCTTGAACGGCAGCTCCTATCATCAAATTGCTGTTTTTATAGTCCTGCATGCTGCCAAAGCCAAATAAAGCATCGACACCTATTTGATGTAAATGGACCAGTTCCTTTTGTAAATCATCAAGAGAGTTTATCGAGTCAATGCGAGAAAATTCAGATTGTATGGGGGTAATACCCACCTTGTTGATGGTTGTTTCATCCATTCCACTAAAATAAAAATCACCTACCTTTTGCTCTATGCTGCCCTCTTTAGCGTGGGTATCTTGCGCAGCATTAATGAGCATCTGATGAATGATATTCTGAATTTTTTCATTGAGTACATTAAAACTGTCCCAGGAGGCATATTCAGCGGGTATAGGGTTATTTTTTTGCCAGGCTCCATTTGCGTATGAATAGTAATCCTGACCTGGTAAAACTGTAGGGTCCATCCAGTGCAGACGGAGTGCGTCACGTTGTTTGGTGTCAATCGTAGCATCGGCTAAAGACACTGCAGAACTACAGATCAGTGAAAGAGTTATTAATCCTGTTTTGATTTTCATCGTGCGACTCCTTTGCCTTTATATCCAGAGCATATTACAAATTAATAGAAAACATCCAATCAATTTAATATTACTGAGATAGATACATCACTATTAAAGATTTATTTAATGAGAACCATAGCATCACTGTAATGGAACTCCGCTACTGTGGAGATGAACTGATTTATAAGTCACACCAACACGTTTTTTAGCCTTTAACCAGGGTGTTATGGCAAGTCATTAAATGACTATCAACACACCCTGAATGAAGCTAAAAAATAGCCTGATGGTGTCATTATGTTTGAATTAGGCTTCGACAGGATAATATTCAGATTGCATTGATGGCAAATAATTTTCTGCGTCAAAATAGGTATATTCCCAAGCGTCTTGCCTGACCATTAATTCACGTAATAACCTGTTATTCAATTCGTGACCTGATTTATACCCTTCAAATGCACCAATTAAACTGGAACCCAACAAATATAAGTCACCAATTGCATCGAGAACTTTATGAGTCACAAATTCTGATTCAAAACGTAATCCATCTTCATTAAGTACACGGTAATTATCAACAACGATAGCATTATCCAGGCTACCGCCTTTAGCCAAATCACATTCCCGCAATTTTTCATAGTCGGAAAGAAAACCAAAAGTTCTGGCACGGCAGACTTCTTTCACATAGGAAGTGCCTGAAAAATCAAAACTAACGGTTTGGGGCTTATCATTAAATACAGGGTGATCAAAATCAATAGTGAAAGAAACCTTATACCCTTTATGCGGTAAGAACTGAACGTATTTACCATTGTCTTCAACACGAATGGGCTTAAGAATACGGATGTACTTCTTGGCAGCATTTTGCTCTTTTATGCCAGCAGATTGAATCAAAAAAACAAAAGGTGCTGCACTGCCATCCATAATCGGTAACTCTGGCGCATTGACATCAATGTAGGCATTATCGATACCTAAACCAGCCAAAGCAGACAGGAGATGTTCTACAGTTGCAATTTTAACATTTCCATGATGTAAAGTAGTACAGAGCATGGTATCCCCGACATATTCGTAGGATGCTGGAATTTCGACAACTGGTGACAGATCCACTCTTCTAAAAACGATCCCTGTATTAACAGGAGCGGGTCTTAAGGTTAAAAGCACTTTCTCACCGGAATGCAACCCAACGCCAGTAGCCTGGATTACCTTTTTAGGAGTTCTTTGTTTTATCATTCAGTGCTCACCTTTTATCTTTATTTATTTTGCGCGCAAAAACCTCTTGATCTTAGCAACAATTTATTGATTAGTCTAATTTTTTTCTATACTTAAACCGTATAGACCTATTTTTCCCTAAAAATAATGCCAGGATTTACGAAAAACACTTAATTGATTCGTATTATCCAGAACGCATCTCTAATCTAAAATCAATACATTAATCAAGAACAAATCATTTATTTGACAGCCTGTTTCAAGCGTCATTCAGACGATCACAACCTTAAAACGCACAGCCTGCATAAGACTGTGCTCCATTTTAAAACTCAGAATCGTTTAAAAAATACACTCGAGTATTCGTGCAACTAGGCTTCCTCTTCCTGACGACGAAGGAAGGCTGGTATATCCAGATAATCAACATCTGGAACACTATCACTTACAGGATTTTTAGTTTTTGCAGCAGATGGAGATAAAGAAGCATTTTGAGCTTGTTTACGAATAACCGCAGGCCTATCCAATTGGTGATAGTCAAGAGACCCATCACTGCGAGTGGATTCCATTAAACGAGCTCTTTGACCTTGTTGTTGCGGCTGTTGATGACGTTGTCTCATGTCACCCAAACCAGTTACGATTACAGTAACCCGCATTTCATCAGTCATATCAGGATCAATTACGGTACCCACGACCACGGTTGCATCATCGGAAATAAATTCTTTAACCACGTCGCCAACTTCTTCAAACTCGCCAATAGACATATCCAGACCGGCAGTAATGTTGACCAGTATTCCTCGTGCTCCGGAAAAATTCACATCTTCCAGTAAAGGTGAAGCGATTGCTGCTTCAGCTGCTTGTCTGGCTCTTTGCTCGCCTACAGCACTTCCTGTTCCCATCATGGCCATACCCATTTCTGACATTACTGTTCGCACGTCAGCAAAATCCACGTTGATTAATCCAGGACGAGTAATTAAGTCCGATATACCCTTTACGGCACCAAGCAACACGTTGTTTGCCGCTTTAAACGCATTCAGTAAACTGATGTTTTTTCCTAAAACGCTTAATAATTTATTGTTTGGTATTGTTATCAATGAATCAACATGCTCAGCCAAACGACGGATTCCATCTTCAGCTGCAAGTGCTCGTTGCTTTCCTTCAAAAGAAAATGGCTTGGTTACTACAGCAACGGTCAAGATTCCCAATTCTTTGGCAATCTCGGCAAATACTGGTGCAGCACCTGTTCCAGTGCCTCCGCCCATACCGGCTGTAATAAAAACCATATCCGCACCGCTTAAGATTTCTCGTATATGATCTCTGTCTTCTTCTGCAGCTTCACGGCCGATTTGAGGATTAGCTCCTGCCCCCAATCCCTTGGTCAGTTCGTCACCTAATTGAATATGAATTTTAGCATTGGAACCTTTTAATGCCTGGGCGTCTGTATTAGCACAAATAAACTCGACACCATCAATATTTTCAGCAACCATATGTTCCACAGCGTTACCGCCGCCACCACCAACACCGACTACTTTTATTACAGCATTATTATCATGATGGCTGCTTTCCATTAATTCAAACATAACCCCGCTCCCCTAGTGTGCTGCTTTGTTCTGCTTATCACTTTAAAACAGTTTTGAACATGTTGCATTATGATGCAACCCCTAATCGTTTACTCAATCGTCATGAGCATTCGTCAAAATTTTATAAAATCATGTGTCTAATCAATTAAAAATTACCCTGGAACCATTCTTTCATTCGTGACCAAATTCCCTTGGTATTATCATTCAATGCTGGCACATTATATCCTCCTTCATATTGCTGTTGGAAGCCATGAAGCAGCAAGCCAACACCGGTAGCAAAAGAGGGATTTTCAGTAGCCTCTGCCAGACCAGATACATGATGCGCACATCCTTTGCGAACTGGCATTTCAAAATTTAATTCCGCAAGTTCAATTGCGCCCCTGACATTAGAAGCGCCACCAGTCAGGACAATACCAGCAGCCATTCTGTCTTCAAATCCGCTTCGTTTTAGCTCATTGCGAACCAAAGAAAACAACTCTTCATATCGGGCAGAAACGACATCAGCCAGCGCCTTGGCTGATATTTTTCTTCCTGGCCGTTCATTGACGCTTGCAACTTCCAGCATTTGATTGGAGTTTGCCAGTTCAGGTAAAGCACAGGCGTGGGTCAATTTAATTGCTTCCGCTGCCTTGGTTGGTGTTCGTAAAGCCATCGCTATATCATTTGTCACCTGATCTCCTGCGATGGGAATTACTGAAGTATGCTGAATTGCCCCTTCACAGAATATGGCAATGTCAGTAGTACCACCACCAATATCAATCAGGCAAACACCTAAATCTTTTTCATCTTCAGTCAGTACCGCATGACTGGATGCCAGTTGCTCCAAAATGATGTCATTGACTTCCAATCCACACCGACGGACGCACTTGACTATATTCTGAGCGGCACTGACTGATCCGGTAACTATATGCACCCGGGATTCCAGCCTGACTCCAGCCATGCCTATAGGCTCACGGATACTACCCTGATGATCAATGATGAATTCCTGAGGCAATATGTGAAGAATTTTTTGATCGGCAGGGATGGCCACGGCCTTGGCTGCATCAATCACTCGTTCCACATCAGCCTGAGACACTTCCTGATCCCGAATAGCAACAATCCCATGGGAGTTCAAACTACGGATATGACTTCCGGCTATCCCTGCATAAACGGTTCTGACTTCACAGCCCGCCATTAACTCGGCTTCCTGCACTGCGCGTTGTATGGAATTAACTGTGGCTTCTATGTCAACGACGACTCCACGTTTTAAACCGCGAGAAGGATGGCGGCCAATTCCAATTATTTCAATCGCTCCATCAGAGGTCACTTCACCAATTAAGGCAATTATTTTTGAAGTGCCAATATCCAATCCAGTGATAATATTTTTTTCTATTTTTTTAGCCATTATCGTCCCGTTTGTTGTTTCCACTGCACTGCCATTCCACGTGGATAACGTAAATCCACGCTCGCCAACTGATCTGCTTTTTCAGCAAACACTGCAGGATATGCTTTACAAAAACGCAGCAATCGCGCTTCTAACTCTTTCTTTCCTAAGTATATTTTTACGCCATTACCCAGTATTAACACCCAGGCCTGATTGTCTCTTAAGCTCAATCCAGAAGCATTTAAACCATACGATGATAATATCTTACTCAATTTTTCATAAACTTGTAAGACGTCTAATTGTTGACCGATGGGACCTTTCAATTTTGGGATGCTTAAATCAGCAGGAACATCACCCTCATTAAATAATTTGCCATCCTCGGTCATCAAGGCATTGTCCCAAATGGCAACAGGATTCTTTTCTACCAACTTGATTTTAATTGTATCAGGCCAGACTCGTTCCACATAAGCACTTTCAATCCAGTTTATTGCATTCAGTTCATTTTGTAACTGGCTCACTGGTAAAGCAAAAAAACTGGCACTCAAATGTTGTGCCAATATGGACTCCAATTCCTTATGACTGACATGCTCATAACTGGCTGCAACTTTAATTGTAGTTATCGGAAAACGTTCCGCATCCGCAAGGTATAAATAACCCAAACGCCCTGCCAGCAGCAAGGCACTTACAATTAATAACCCCAACAGACTGGCATAGCGCAGCCCATCGGAATCAACATCCTTTTTCTTGATGTTCTCTTTCACAAGTAATTAGTCACTAAATGTTGTCGACAGTGTTGATGTGTCATTGCAATTTGAATCAGTTCATCAAGTAACTCAGGGTAAGTCAAACCGCTAGCCTGCCACAGTTTGGGATACATGCTGATTGAGGTGAAACCGGGTAATGTATTGATTTCATTAAAGTATATTTCTTCTGTTTTATCATTTACAAAAAAATCAACTCGCGCCATTCCTTTGCATTTTAATCGTGAAAAAATATCAGCAGCAGCTTGTTTTAAACGCTCACTCAGTTTCTCATTTAACAGCGCTGGAATGATTAAATCAGTCTGAGTACTTTCCAGATATTTCGCGGTATATGAATAAAAACCATCTGGATGATTCACCCGGATTTCCCCCGCCACACTGACTCGAGGCTTGGCAGAAGGTTTATTATTTTCTAATACAGCCAATTCAATTTCTCGACCCTGAATGAATTGTTCAACCAGGATTTCTTCATCGTAACGTAAGGCATCATCTACAGCAGCAACCAACTCGGCCATATTTCTTGCTTTATGAATACCAACACTGGATCCTAAGGAACAAGGCTTTACAAATAAGGGCCAACCCAATTCAGCAGAAACATCATTACAAAACTGCTGTCTTTCAGCCGGAGTAGTATGCCAGGATAATAATTGATACTGGGCAGAATGAAGACCATCAATGCATGCGACTCTTCGTGCCATATCCTTATCCATACCAATGGCTGAAGGCAATACATCACAACCCACATAGGCTACTCCAGCCAGCTCAAGCAAGCCTTGCAAGCAGCCATCTTCATATAACGGACCATGTACTACAGGAAAAACGACATCGGCTTCAACGGCAAGGCGGCCATTGCTTACCAAACTGTCTAATGGTTTCGAAGACTCGGTTGCTACAGGGAGTTTTTCTTTATAATTCAGCAAATCGGCGTAAGCGTGCAAATGAAACTGCCCATTTTTATCCATTGCTATCGGAATAATATGGTACTTTTCAGAATCCAGATGCCTGAGAACTGAAGACGCTGAAGTGAGCGAAACTTCATGCTCGCCTGATTTCCCGCCATAAAGCAAAACAAGGTTGATAAGCTTAGACATTAACAGTCTCCAATAATATGTACTTTGTGCATCAACTCTATAGTTGTTTGCTCTTTAACTTTAGTTTGCACCAAATGAATCACGGCTTCAATATCTGCAGCAAGAACACAATCCTGTTCCATTGCGTGCATGTTAATTTTCACCCTTTTTCATTAGATTTACTGCCATTTGGCCAATATTTCCAGCTCCCTGCATCAAAATAACATCACCATCTTTAACCAGCTCGTCCAGTTTTTCTTTCAAAGATTGTTCATTAACCAGAGTTACTCTTCTGTCTTTACCCCTGATTCCTTGGGCCAACCCTTCACTGGTAACTCCTGGAATTGCCTTCTCGCCTGCAGCATAGATATCAAACAGGAACAGTTCATCAGAAAGGCTTAAAACATCGATAAATTGATTGTATAAAGATTGTGTCCTGCTATATCGATGCGGTTGAAATACATGCACCAGGCGTCTATCCGGCCAAACACGTCGGAATGCATCGATCGTTGATAAAATTTCTTGTGGATGATGTCCGTAGTCGTCAACGACTATAGCAGAACCGTGTTCAAACTGTCGTTCACCCAGCATTTGAAACCGTCGTCCAACTCCCTGAAATTTTTTAAGGCCGCGAATAATGGACTCATCATCAACCCCCAGCTCTGTTGCAATTGCAATTGCTGCCAAGGCATTCAAGACATTATGACGCCCAGGGTATCGGAACTCAATCGCTAATTGCGAATGAGGAGCTGGCCTAATTACGGTGAACTGGCTGAGCATTTCATTTTGTGTCCAATTTACAGCGCGGTAATGAGCTTCCTCTTTAAATCCGTAGGTTAAGGTAGGTCTTTGGATTGCTGGAAGAATTTTTTGAATTTCGTCATCTTCTATGCACACCACAGCCAGACCATAAAAAGGCAAGTGATGTAAAAATTCCAGGAACGTAGTTCTTAATTTATCAAAATCATCCTGATAGGTATCCATATGATCAGCATCGATGTTGGTAACCACTGCCATCATCGGTTTTAAAAACAAAAATGAAGCATCGCTTTCATCCGCCTCAACCACAAAATAGGCCGATTTGCCTAATTGAGCATTGCTGCCGCAGCTATTTAGTTTTCCACCAATAACAAAACTAGGATCGAGTCCACCTTCGGCAAGCAAGCTACTCACCAGACTGGTGGTCGTCGTTTTACCGTGAGTTCCAGCAATAGCGATTCCATGCCTGAATCGCATTAACTCAGCCAGCATTGCGGCCCTTGGGATCACCGGAATCATTAATTCACGTGCGGCAATAATCTCCGGATTATTCATATCAACAGCCGAAGAACGCACTACTACATCAGCACCTTGAATATTCTCAACACGATGACCAATATGAACCTGTATACCCAACGATTTTAATCGCTGTACCGTGCTGCTCTCACCAATATCAGAACCTGTAATACGGTAACCTTGATTATGCAACACTTCCGCGATACCGCACATGCCAACGCCACCGATACCAACAAAATGAATTTGTTCTACATGCCCCATCCTTGTAGATAAAAATGGTCCTGAATTATTCACAATTCCCCCTTATGCCGTTTGCGTTCTCAATCCAAGAGACTGCCAACGATTTTCATGGTCTATTCGCAATAACAATGCGACAACCACACAATTAATCACTATACTGGCACCACCGTAACTAAGTAATGGCAGAGTTAGCCCTTTTGTAGGCAACAAACCCACATTAACCCCCATATTGATTGCAGCCTGCAAGGCTAACCAAAAAGTCAGACCATATGCCGTAAATGAAGCAAAGAGACGATCTTGAACATGGGCTGTATATGCGATATTAAGTCCCCTAAATACAAGTATACTATACAACAGCATTACAACTAAAATTCCAAACAACCCTAACTCTTCAGCAAGTACAGCGAATAAAAAATCGGTATGTGCTTCGGGTAAGTACATTAGTTTCTGGATACTTTCACCAAGACCTGAGCCAAACCAGCCCCCACGTCCAAATGCGATCAAAGACTGCGTGAGTTGATATCCGCTGTTATACTGATCAGCCCAGGGATCCAGAAAGGCAGTTAACCTGGCGACACGATAAGGTGAAGAAATGGCAAGAAGCGCGAGAGCGCCAATAACCACAATCATTAAACCTATATAGTACCTTAATCTCACTCCTGCGAGGAACAGCATGGCCATAACGGTACCAGAAATAACAACAGTAGCTCCAAAATCAGGTTCAAGCAGCAATAAGAAGGAAACAACACCCAAGATCATCATGGGCTTAATAAATCCGAAGATACTGCTACTCACCGCTTCTTGCTGCCGTACCAAGTACCCTGCCAAATAAAAAATCATGGTTAATTTTGCCATTTCTGACACTTGAATGCCTATGGGTCCAAAAGCAAGCCATCGCCTGCTACCGTTCACAGATCGGCCAATTCCCGGGACCAACACAACAAGCAACATCACCAAACAGATAATCAGCATGGGCATGCTTATTTTTTCCCAAAAACTGCTGTCAGTACGCACTACAATCAAGGCCAGCATCAAACCAAAAAATAAATAACAGGCCTGTCGAATTAAAAAATGAAACGGTTGGTGAAAGTATTTAGTAGAGATCATCACCGAACTGGATGCGACCATCATCAAACCAATAATCACCAGGCCAAAAACAGCTCCAATCAACCACTTGTCATAAAGTGATATCGGTTTACTGACTGGCTTCCCTCTTTGATTTAAATGTCTTGGTCGCATGCTGCTTACAATCCATTTACGGAGGATGCAAAGACATCCCCCCTATGATTGAAATCGCGAAACATATCCAGACTTGCACAGGCAGGTGATAACAAAACGACATCGCCCGGTTTTGCACATGTCTTCGCCAGTACCACGGCATTATCAAGTGAAGACGCACGAACTACAGGCACGACATGAGCCAGAGCGGCCTCCATTTTGTCAGCATCTTCTCCTATAAGTACAATGGAACGAACAAAATCGGCAATCGGCTTTGTCAAATCGTTAAAATCAGCACCTTTCCCTTGCCCTCCAGCGATAAGAACAATTTTCCCTTGCATAGCACCCCCTATTCCATTGATAGCAGAGATCGTGGCACCTACATTTGTTCCTTTTGAATCATTTATCCACTCGACACCATCCAGAGACCTTACCCATTGGCAACGATGAGGTAATCCTGAGAATGTTTTCAATACCTGCACGATATGGTGTTCTGATATTCCAGCAGCCTCAGCCAAAGCGCACGCAGCAAGCGCATTAAGCCAATTATGCACTCCTTTGATCAATAGGGAGTCTACAGAAAAAAGACATTCACTACCTTTTGCCAGATACATGCTCCCTTCTCTGGAGACGATTCCCCAATTGCCCGGGGCAGGAACATCACTGCCAAAAGAGACCTGCTGAGCCCCTGTGTTCATAGCATCACTCGGAATGGTCGCCGCGTCTTCACGGTTCACAATGACGACCTTAGCCTGGTGATAAATTCGTTGTTTGGCCTGCGTATAGGCTTCCATTGTATGATGTCTGTCTAAATGATCCGGAGTTACGTTCAGAATAGTCGCGGCTATCGGTGATAAAGAATGAGTCAAATCCAGTTGAAAACTGGATAATTCCAGAACCCATAAATCATACTGATGATCATCATCCAACATATCCAGTACTGGTGTTCCAATATTACCTGCGACAGCAACACTGAATCCAGCGGCTTTCGCCATTTCGCCCACTAAAGTGGTTACTGTAGATTTGCCATTCGTTCCTGTAATCGCTACAACAGGTGCATTAATCTCTTTGGCCAGACACTCAATATCACCATAGACGGCAACGCCTGACTGAATCGCCTGTTTAATAAAAGGCGTATCAAGAGACAAACCAGGACTGGTGATAATATCCGTTAACAGGCTTAATTGTTCTTCGGGTATCGACTTCAGATAAACAGGAATATGAGGAAATTCCGCTTTAAACTCCGCCAGTCCAGGAGCCTCTATCCGGGTATCAAATGCGATAAAGGGTTTATTTTTTCTATGCAGGTACCTTGCTATAGATAATCCTGTTTTGCCTAAGCCTGCGACTAAATATAAGGAATGATTCATGAATGCACCTAGCCTATCGTAGTTTTAATGTAGCCAAACCGCATAACACAAATACAACAGTAATAATCCAGAATCTGACTATGACTTTAGGCTCCGACCACCCTTTTAATTCAAAGTGATGGTGTAACGGTGCCATGCGAAACAATCGTTTTCCATGAGATATTTTAAAATAGCCCACTTGTAATATAACCGAGATTGTTTCAATGACAAATAACCCACCCATTATTAATAACACAAGTTCCTGTCTTACGACTACAGCCACTATGCCCAATGCAGCGCCTAAAGCAAGAGAACCGACATCCCCCATAAAGACCTGTGCTGGGTAACTGTTATACCAAAGAAATCCTAAACCTGCGCCAACAATAGACGAGCAAAATATAGTTAACTCACCTGTATTGGGTACAAACGGAATAGCCAAATAATTGGAATACACCGAATTACTGGAAGCGTATGCGAAAACACCAAGAGCACCAGCAACCATAACTATGGGCATAATTGCCAATCCATCTAATCCATCCGTTAAATTGACAGCATTGCTACTACCTACAATAACAAAATAAGCAAGGAATGGAAATAAAATACCCAGATCCCAAGTCACGGTTTTAAAAAATGGCAGAATTAACTGGGTGTTCACAGGCAAAGTGGCATTCATGTATAAATACACAACTGCAATCACAGCAATAACTGATTGCCAAAAATATTTCCATCGTCCTGGAAGACCTTTACTGTTTTTTAATACCAACTTGCGATAATCATCAACCCAACCAACAATACCATTGCTCAAAGTAACCAACAGTACCAACCACAAACTGGATTGCTTTAAATCACACCAAAGGAGACAACTAACCGTAACAGCCACTAATATTAATACGCCCCCCATGGTAGGCGTGCCGGCTTTGGATAAATGCGATTGAGGGCCATCATTACGAACCATTTGGCCAATTTGCAATCCCCGCAACCAGTTAATCATTAAGGGACCACACAACAAACCGACCATTAATGCGGTTAAAGAAGCCAGGATGGATCTGAAAGTCAGGTATTGAAAAACTCTTAACGCATGATACTGTCCCTGAAATAGCTGCGTTAGCCAATAGAGCATAATTTTTCCTCATGTTAATCATTAGGGCGGTGCTTTATTTAAACTACTGTAAAACACAAACCCCTAGTGGGGCAAAAAGCGACAAAGCATATCACATTCAAATCGAATCAATTAAGCAGTTTATGCACAATTTTTTCCATCGCGCTAGAGCGTGATCCTTTTACCAATACAGTTGTATTATCTGAAAGCTCATCGAGTAAATTTTGAACCAACTCTTCCTGGCTTGAAAAATGGTGTCCTTGGGCGCCAAATGCTTGAGAGGCTAACAGGCTATGGGTTCCACAACTTAACAGTTGATCAATTCCCAATTGTTTCGCAGCCAATCCAACTTCCTGATGGTGTTGCGTCGCCCACTCACCTAACTCACCCATGTCTCCGAATACAAATATTCTTTTTCCAGGCCGCAATGCCAATACTTCCAAAGCAGTTAGCACAGAGCGCAAATTGGCGTTATACGTATCATCTATAATTGTTGACTTGTTTTTTCCAGGTAAAGTGGTCATTCGCCCTTTTACCCCGCCGAACTGGTTTAAACCATTTTGAATGTCCTGAATTGAAATACCAACGGCATAACAACACGTTGCTGCAGCCAAAGCATTCCTGACATTATGCAATCCAGGTACCTGTAATTCAATATCAGCTCTGGCATTCGGCAACACTAAAGAAAAATGGCCTCGGCCATGAGTATCCAATCGAACATCCTGAGCATAAATATCTGCTGGGTGTGTCGCTGAAAATCTTAATACTCGTTTATCCCCTATCAAACTATCCCAAAAATGAGAATAAGCATCATCATCATTAATCACAACAGTGCCATGAGCGGATAAACCCTGATGTATCTCTCCTTTTGCTCGTGCAACACCATCTATTGAGCCAAATCCTTCAACATGAGCTGGAGCAATATTATTAATCAAGGTTACATCAGGATGAACAATTCCCACGGTATGAGCAATTTCTCCCAGGTGATTTGCTCCCAACTCAAAGACAGCATAGCGATGTTGCTGATTGAGCTGCAATACACTTAAAGGAGCGCCAAGATGATTGTTTAAATTACCTTTAGTTGCATGTGAAGGAGAGGGTAAAATTGCTGCTATCATTTCTTTAACGGTAGTTTTTCCATTTGAGCCAGTTAATGCAATGACAGGACAATGAATTTTTTGGCGATGCGCTTCTGCAATTTTAGCCAAAGCCAAAACAGGATCGTCTACGACAAACTGAGGGATGTTCACCCCCTGAATAGCCTGGTTAACGACCACAGCAACAGCGCCCTTTGCTTCAACCTCCTTGATGAAATCATGCCCATCAAAGTGTTCTCCTTTAATGGCGACAAACAGATTTCCAGGATTAATAATCCGGCTGTCAATACAAACACCAGTAACTTCGGCATTTATCGAACAGGTTTGGGAAAGCAATGATGCAATAGTATTTAGATTCATGGTCTCAACACAAGGCTAAAAGTCTAGTGTACTAACACTCGCGCTTAGAGTTCAAGATGAATCGTAATTTGAAATTTTAAGAAGGCAATTTTCAACAATAATTTACAGATTAACTACGGCTGTCCCATTAAAAATATGACGTCTTTCCGAGCGTAGCGAGGAATCTCCTGCAAGGTTGCACGATCCCATTAAAATGCGGCCATTAAAATCATATCAAGAGTTGAGTCTCCCGAGCCAGCCTTTTTCTGCAGGCGCCTAATGCTCATATCCTTAAATTTCTTTTTGGTATTTTGTAACCTGTTCAAAATAATATGCCGAACCATCGCCCTATTTTCAGGAGCATGATCTTGGCGTACGCGAGAATCCTCTTCACGTAATGTAACGTCCAATGATAATTAATGCATTAATTCAGATTGTGCCAATTTGCAGGAGATTCCTCGCTGCGCTCGGAAAGACGTCACATTTTTAATGGGACAGCCGTGACAGATTAACCAGAGTCTGTTGACAATTGAGATTTCGACGTCCCGCGGCGTGTTCGCTAGATCCAATTCAATCTTTATAAACGCACTATGTTCCTGGTTTGCGCGAGATTCCTCGATTCCGCGAACAAGTCGCGGAAAGTAGGCTTGAAAAGAATGAGGCGTCAACAACTCAGGCTGTTGCACATTCCCTTTCGACGTGTTCTATATTCAATAATCGATAATAACGGACAATCCGCTGTTCAGTCAGTGGTTTGCGTTGATCATCAAGCAAATGAGCATCCAGACCTTCGCTCAATTGTCGTGCTGTGTCTAACATTATTGCAAAGCGCTCTGAATCTATGCTTGGATTTTTAGAGGTTTGCATGAAAAGGCATAACCCACGCACACTAAATGCGCCTATATTCTGCAAATCAAACACCCCTGTAGCAGTAGCTGCAGCCAAACTGCAAATGACTGGCCCCTGACCATTGACGCTTTGATGACGATGAAATAAATGTCCTTCACCAAAACGCAATCCCGCTGCGAGCACAGTTTGTAATAACTCATAACCTGCAAATTGTCGGTTTTCTTTAGCCAGTAAAAACATCATTATGGTTGCGGGTGTATCTGCAGTAGACACCTCTGCCTTTTGTTCCCTAGTGATCTCCTCCTGAGGGATCAATTGAGGCTGAGCAGGTCTGGATGCAGTACTTGTTAGTATCTGCGACTCAGACTCTTCATCGTTCACAAAATCAAGCGAACCGTCTCTATTTATTTTTCGCACCGCAATAATATCATCATTATAGGGTTGTGCATCATAAGGACTATTCGTTACAGGCCCTAATGACGGCTGATACTGTTCTGGACTTAAGCTTTGCTTTCTCGCTTTCATTAAGCGACCGATGGCCACTATAACGCCAATCAACAACAGGACATTAAGAATTAAGCTCCAATTTGCCTGCATAATTTACTCCATAGTCAAAGCGTTTTTCACGTCTACCGCAACCAAACGCGACACTCCAGGCTCACGCATAGTTACCCCAATTAAATGATCTGCCAATTCCATAGTTACCTTATTATGTGTAATAAACAAGAATTGTACGAATTGTGACATCTCTTTCACTAAATCGCAAAATCGCCCCACATTAACGTCATCTAATGGTGCATCCACTTCATCTAACATACAAAATGGTGAAGGATTCAGCTGAAATATTGCAAACACTAATGCAACAGCAGTCATCGCTTTCTCTCCACCGGATAACAAATGGATCGTACTGTTTCGTTTTCCGGGGGGTTGAGCCATTACGACAATGCCCGCTTCCAACAGATTATCACAAGTTAATTCAAGCTGCGCCCTTCCTCCTCCAAATAATCGAGGAAAAAGAGCCTTAAAAGAAGTATTCACTTCATCAAAAGTATTTTCAAGACGTAAACGGGTTTCTTTATCCATTTTTTCAATGGCCGTTTCCAAAGTGACCAAAGCTTCACTTAAATCATCATGCTGTTCATCCAGATAGAGTTTTCTCTGCTGTTCCGTGGCAAATTCCTCAATTGCAGCCAGGTTAATAGCCCCAAGTCGTTTGATGCGTTCAGTAATAGCGATCAATTCATCTTCACGCATACTTTGCGTCGTTCCTGGCGGTATGTGCTCCAAAAGAAGCTGGGCCTGCAAACCAAGCTCATCAAGTGACTCCTGAACCGAGCTCGCACGTACCGATAAAGCCTGTTCATCCATACGGGTTTGCCCAATAACATCCTGTATCCGTTTGACCTCCAGATCATGATTTTGTGTCGATTTCTCCAGCGCATCCAATTCCATTCTGATTTGAGCCACTCGCTCACGACTTAAAGTTAATTGCGACTCAACCTCACCATGCTTCATTAATTGCTCAGCTAATTGCTCTTGCAATTCGGCATCGGGCTCAGCAGATTGCAAACACAACATAGCTAAATGCTCTAATCGTTCCTGCAATACATCCAGGCGTTCCTGCTCTCTGTTAATGCGATCAGTAACCTGCTGTATTTTGGTAATTTCTCTATCGTATTCCAATTCGGTTTGATGCAACATGTTGCGCAATTCATCAACGTGCTTCTTCTGCTCTGTCACTGAATCCAGCCAGGCTTGTTTTTCTTCAATAACCTGAAGCTGTTGTTGTTCCGCGCTTTGATATTGATTTTCCAAATAAATTAATTGTTCATTAAGTCCTAATTGCTCTGTTGCCAAATCTTCAACCAATACCAATAACTCGTCAACTTCCTCAGCTATATTGGTCATCAGCCGTTGAGCATGTTGTATCGCCTGTTCATTTCCGTCTAATGCCGAGATATTTAATCTTAAAGCTTCATTGCTGGCTTTAAGATTCAACTGATACACCTCAAGATAATTTAAACTTTGTTGCAACTGGGCATGACACTGATCGCGAAGCAACCTGATGGATTCAATCTTTTGCTGCAATTCATCAACAATGACTGCCAGTTCAGCAATTCTTTGCTGTCGGGCGAGCAGTCCCATTTCATCCTGCTCACCAGGATTGACCAGTTTGACCCAACCCTTCCCTAACCAAAATCCGTTAACGGTTACTACAGATTCATGTTCCAGCAGCTCTGGCAACAAATTCCGCGCTTCCTCCAAATGTTCTACAGTATAAATTGAATACAGATTATTGAGTGAAGCGGGAACCATACCTTTAACTTTATCAGACAATCGGGAATGAGGATTTTGCTTAGCCGACACGGTATTCAGGGTTACGATACTTTCCCCCAAACGGGCACAATCAGACCACTGGGGCCATAATTCGTCAAAATCATCTAAAACATAAGCGTGCAGGTCCTCTCCCAGCACCATTTCACAAACCGATTGCCACTGCGGTTCAACTTGAAGAATATCCATTAATCTGGATTTGTCTGTCCAGGCCTTAATGCCTTCCTTATTTGTCCTGTTGGCTTGTCTTGCTGCTTTTTGAGTGGCAATTAAAGCAGCATGCTCACTATTTAAACGATGAAATTCATCCTGTAGCTGATGCAATTGCTGTTCTGTTTCCTGCAAATGGATACGATGCTGATTGATTTGTTCGTTACCCAATCTTAATTGTTCTTCATCAAACAATTGCGTTTCTTTCAATTTTATTTGCTTGTGTTCCAAATCACGTTTGCATTCCTGCAAATTCTCAAGGGAAATAGAGCTTCGTTCCGACTCCAGCTTTTCCAAGCGAAGCTGGGTTTGCTGACGCCTTTGTTCCAAATGTTGTAAATTGAGCTGGGTTACCTTTAATTCACTTTTTATTGTATTGGTATTGTTTTGAACTTCTTGCCAGCGATGTTCCCATTGCTTTTGTTGCTGTTGAGCATCCTGCAGCTCCAGATCCTTCTCTTTAAATTCACTCTTTAACTGCTCTAAATCAATCTGAAGATTCTGAGCACTTTGCTGGCAATTGAGTAATTCTTCTTTATCTCTTTTTAATTGGCCTTCAGCAATCTGCCAATCCTCCTGCATTTGTTGCCTGTCCTGCTCAAGACGCTTTTTATCTCGCTCTTTCTGCTGTAGGGTTTCTTCGAGGCGTGCTATTTCAGTACCTAAATGGTAAAAGGTTTCCTGAATCTGTTGGGACTGCTCGTTGGCATCGTGTAATTGTTCATTTAACAGGGTGCGTTCTTTATTCGATCCGGTTAATAGACTTTGTTGTTCCTCGTAACGAACCGCCCAATCATGAAGTTCACGCTGTTTGATTAATTGTTGTTCTGTGAATTCCTGCCATCTGAGCGCCAGTATTTCAGCCCGGCACAATTGTTCCTCTTCCTTCAGTACAGTGTAGCGTTCCGCTGCTTTGGCCTGACGCTCCAAACGTTGTAATTGCTTATCCAGTTCTTCTCTGATATCGGCAACTCGCGTCAAATTCTCACGCGTGTGTTCAATACGCTGTAAGGTTTCGCGTCGTCGTTCCTTATATTTTGATACACCTGCTGCCTCTTCAAGAAACGCCCTTAATTCTTCAGGTTTTGCTTCAATCAAACGAGAAATGGTTCCCTGACCAATAATCGAATATCCCTTTGCGCCAGCTCCGGTGCCCAAAAAAATATCGGTGATATCCTTTCTTCGGCATTTGCTGCCATTTAAATAATAAGACGAATCACCATCACGGGTCACAATCCGCTTTACAGCAATCTCGCCATAACTGGCAAACGGCCCCGTTAATCGCCCCAAACTGTTATCAAAAATCAACTCAACGGAGGCCTGGCCTACAGATTTACGATTTGTAGATCCATTGAAGATCACATCGATCATGGATTCACCACGTAAATTTTTTGCCGAGCTCTCTCCCATGACCCATCGTACCGCATCGATAATATTTGATTTGCCGCAGCCATTTGGCCCAACTACGGCTACAAGTTGACTAGGAAAATGAACAACCGTGGGATCTACGAACGATTTAAAACCAGCTAACTTTAGTTGTTTCAAATGCATGGCGATTGCAAAAATAATAAATTATTGACCATTATAACCGAGGTTAGAAGGTATGACTATTTGAGAGCTTGTGGAATTTCAATAATTGCAGCAACGAAAGACAAGATGAGCAATTGACAAACAGTATTATCATTATATAATGCGTCATTCTGCTAATTTATGGATGGACAATGAAACATCAGTTCAATGTGTTACCCAGAATAATATTAACCCTATGTCTAACCCTGTTGTATTCAACACCTATATTTTCAGAACCGCCAAACCTCAGCCTGGTCAGAAAAGATGTAGTCAATTACCATGACTCTGGACTTTATTACAAAGATTTGGAAAATAAAATAAAACAAGCACAACAATACATTGTTGAACAGGTGAAACTTCACAAAAACAATAAATCATCCAATAAACTGGCGTTGGTGCTTGATATAGATGAAACCAGTCTGTCCAATTACGATAAAATGGTCACTCGTGATTTTGTTGGGACCAAAGAAGAGATACATCAAGAAATTATGGCTGCAAATGCCAAGGTCATCAAACCAATGTTAGCTCTATACAATACTGCGTTAAAACAGGGCATAAAAGTATTTTTTGTTACGGGCCGACATGAATCAGAGCGTAATGCCACACAAATTAATCTGACTAAAGCCGGTTATAAACATTGGGCAGGCCTTTATCTACGCCCCAAAAACTACTCACACTCTTCGATTATACCGTTTAAATCGAAAGCACGAGAAGATATAACCAAACAAGGGTATACAATCATTGCTACTATTGGTGATCAATACAGTGATATTCGTGGTGGCTATGCAAAAAAAGGATTTAAATTACCCAATCCGTTTTACTACCTGCCCTAACCCAATAATCAAAGATCCCTCGCCTTGGCGAGGGACCTGTCATTCTAAAGTACTACTCTCTAAGCGTTTTTAGCTTTTAAACGTACAGCCATTACTTCCATAGCCAGGAACTTGACGTAATCGTAAGTAACATAATAATCGCCTTGATCTCCAGCTAGTTTTGACCAGGAGTTACGTAGAGTAAACACACCGCGATTCACATGACCCTCGTTATCGGTTACTTCAAGATCATCATCATATCCAGTGATAACCAATTCGTGACCTGCATAAATGTTTCCATTCATGGCATCTGTCACAATTTCAGGAGTTAACATCCAGGTGTCATTATAAGCACGGTTAGTTCCAACAGCCCCGGCATCACCCACATAAACATCCAACAACATACCAACAGTCAGGCGATTACCTTTAGCCAGTTCTTCTTTAATTTGGAACACAATGTCATTCATATCTCTTTTAGCAGAAAATGACTCTTCATCCTGTAAAAGAGCTTCCCAACTAATGAGATTGGATACTGGAATACTATGAGCCAAAAATTCACTATCAGACATTGGCTTGCCTTCATTGGTTTCTTCTTGTAATGGATACTCTTTAACACCGGCACAGCCGTTTAATTTTTGATGGTTTTTGCTGATGATGCCGTAATCAGAAATTTGTTGTAGAACCCATGATCCATAAGAACCATTCCATCCACTGGCTTGAGCCTTGTCATGAATGGCTAAATAACTTCCTAATTCCAGGCTGCATAATTGGCTGATGTAATCACCTGCACCCAAAGTAGCATCCAGCGCGGCAGTGACGGCAAAAGTAACACAACTTCCATGGTAGCCCTGATCCAATACTGGAGTTAATTGCATTCCTACATTAACTTTTCTTGGTAATTCAGAAGCAAAAGATGCAGAGGGTACAGCATTTTTGGGATATTGTGACAATTGATCATGTAAATAGGATTTTGCATTCGCTGACAGTTCGTATTTTGGCAGTTTGAATTTCAGAGTTTTAGTAACACCGCTAAGATTTTTAGGGGTGATATTCACATCAACTTCACCCTTTAGACTCACCTGGCTGGCAAAGGCCAGTGAAGTAGATAACGACAAAACAGCTAAATTAATCAATTTATTCATAAATAATATCCCTATAGTTAATTCTCTAGCATCATATCAAGAGCAAAACTAAATGCAACCAATAATAAGAATGCAATTTTCGCAATATAATAGAGTTTTCAGGCTATTCATTCATGAACAATCAAACACCCAACAGAGCACGAGCAAGTTTGTTTGTGTTCGGATATAATGACAGTCCGTACTACATTTAGGGTGTAATAAAATGCGTCATTTTCTTTCATATTTCTTAATTGCATTACTGTCTTTCGGACTGGTCATTAATGAGGCGTCAGCAAAACGCTTTGGCGGCGGAAGAAGTTTTGGTGTACAACGGTCACAAAGCAGCCTTTTTTCATCCCATAAACCACAAAATACGGCTTCAATAGGACAAAAAGCCAATAAAAGCAAATGGGGAGGTATGTTAGGTGGACTTTTAGTTGGGGGACTTTTAGCCAGCCTGTTCATGGGGCATGGTCTTGCGAATGGACTGATGACCTGGTTAATACTCGGTTCAGTGATCTTTTTTGCAATCAGTTTTTTACGCAGAAGAATGCAGCCAGGGTTACAATCGTCTCAATCCAATGCATTCAGGCAGAGTTCGTTTAATCATTTTACTCAACCTAATTCAGACAGCAGTAGTAACAGCTCTCATTTCACCTCAAATTCTGTCGACTTTGTTTCTGAAAGCTTTTTACGTAATGCCAAAGTTAATTTTATTCGCCTACAGGCTGCGTATGATGCAAAAAACCTTCAAGATATTCAATCCTTCACTACTCCTGAAGTGTTCGCTGAAATAAAAATGCAACTTGAAGAGCGCGGTGACGAACCTAATAAAACAGAAGTCATTAATCTCAATGCTGAACTACTTGATGTCTCAAAACAAACGCTGTCTACAATTGCCAGCGTTCGGTTTACAGGATCAATCAAAGAAAATGATGAAGCAATCGCGCCACTTGATGAAATCTGGCATTTTTATCAATTCACAAACAGTAAAGAATGGGTTGTTGGTGGAATCCAGCAAGAAGTATATCAACCTTAATCAGATTGAATACTGCTGCTTGTTTCATGAATAGAGCACTGCCCTGGGCAGTGCTCGCCGACCAGATAATTAACTCGGTTTATGGCTTTGCTTTATCAATCAACGCCTCAATTTCATCCAGTTTTTTAGAGGAATCGGTTGGATGCACATAAAAGAAGGAGCGATTAAGAGCCAGGTTAATCCCCCCTTTGACAATCAATCCCAAGCCCACAGAGATAATTCCAATAGCCAGATTAATCAAAAATTCAGACCACCCTCTGTGTTTATCCAAAATTTTACGCGCATCAATTATTTGGCGATCACAGTTCTTTTTAAAAGTTCTGTACGTTTCTATTGTGGGATGACTGAAATATTCATCTCCATCTGTTTTTAACGCGTGATGCAGGTTTAGTACTGCACCATAAGCTTCATTCAAAGCATGAAAAACGCCCTGCTGCTGAAGTGGATTGATTCTGTCCCGACGACATTTTAAATTCACGCCTTTATTGAAAAGCAGTTGAAGATGCTGATTAAATCTTTTCTCTTGTGGTGATTGTTCTCGAATCGGGGTAGTATTTCCTTTTCGTACGCCTTTAGCTTCAATAGAATGCTCTGGGACAGAGTGTCTTGACAAAAAATGCTCTTCAACCTGTTTTTGGCTACCCTGGTGCTCAAGCATACGTTCATCTCGTTGCCGCATTGTCTCACTGAGCGTCATCGGTTGAGATGGGTTGGGATTTAGAAAGTCAATACCATTGCCAGATAGTTGAATGGTCTCATTGGGCTTAAATACGTTAATTACTGGATGTAACTCAGGGTGATGTACCTTGGCTGTAATAACATGTACATCTTTTGCAGCCATCCCTGTCCCTTCATCAAAGGTGATTTTATTATCAACAATCGCATTTAAACCAAAACGATTAAAGAGCTGATCAGTGGCCAAAATTGTCGTACTGACTCCCCGCTTCGCAAACTCACGTACTAATCTATAAGCAAAACTGCTACCCTTTCCTTGACGGTTAAAAGCACCGTAGCAAATACACAATAAAATAGTAACGCTATTACCCATTTTTAGACCAGACTCCATGGCGGAACTAGCAATTTCATGAGGGCTGCGATTTATTTTTGGATTAATCGAGATGATGTCTTCCTGCGATTGTAAACTAATATAGTTTCCACTCACTCCATGACCTGCTTGATTCCCATGACCAGTAATAACGATTAACCCATTATCACCAATATGATTTTTTAATATCTTATTTGCTGCTTCACGATTATCCTTTGATCGTAAAACCAGAAATGGAGACCTAAGCGCAACAGCCATTGCAAATCCAGTATGCCCATCACCTGAATACTGTAAACCAGGCTTACTTTCCGCATAACTCTGTACTTGTTCAGCTGTTAGTGCGATTTTTTCGTTATCAAGACTTTGGATGCTCATTACCGCAACTGTTCTGACCTGATTCTGTTGATTTAAACGTTTGAACTGTTGCCAAATCAACCTTTCAGGTGCTCGGATTATCTTGTGAAGAGGATCCCAGACAAGTTCAAAATAATCCTTTAGCGAACAGGCTTCTGTAATCGTTGTTTTAAAATAGTTGCATAATTTAAATTCGTCCTCATCTGATTTGGGAGGTAAAACTAAAGAATGTTTGAAACTCTGTCTGTCTTCGCTGGGTATATCAAAGACAAAATATCCATTAATGCTCGAGTTGCGAACAATAAATGGTACCGAAGAATTATTTTTTAAAAATTCTACCGCCCGTTCACGATTCATTTCGTATTGAAAAACAGATGAAGGTATATTCAGATTTAATTTATCGAGTTCACTTTCCAATCGTTTTCTAGCCACTTCATCAGGCATTACAACAACCTCTGAACAGGTGCAAATCAACCCTTAATTGCAAAAAATTTAAACAACGTATAAAACCGAAGAACTAAAGCATTTAAGATTTGTACGAAGCATCGTTTAGATTGCAATAAAATGATCCACGATTTAAAAGCAATCAATGGATCATTTTTTCAGGTGACCATAGGAGATATTATCTACGGGAACTAACAATATTTAACATCAATGATCTCATAATCCACCATTCCCCCTGGAGTATTCACAGTCACTGTGTCATCCAACTCTTTACCGATCAAAGCACGACCAATTGGGGAACTGTAGGATATTTTATTTAATTTGATATCGGCCTCATCTTCGCCAACTATTTGGTACGTTAATTCAGCATCGGTTGCCAGATGGCATATGGTCACTGTTGCCCCAAATACAACTTTCCCATTGTTGGGTAATTTGCTGATATCAATAATCTGCGCATGCGATAATTTAGCTTCAAGATCCTGAATTCGTCCCTCATTAAAACTTTGCTGTTCGCGAGCCGCATGATATTCCGCATTTTCTTTCAAATCACCATGAGCCCTGGCAGTTGCAATAGCCTCAACGATACGAGGACGATCGACGAATTTTAAACGTTGTAATTCTTCTTTAAGTGCTTCAGCACCTTGTACTGTCATAGGATGTTTACTCATATCCACCTCTAATGTAAATCCTGTAATCGAGTTACTGTTTCCCTATCTTCATATTTCATCGCCAGACAAGCAGCCTCGGCTCCTGATAATGTCGTAGTATAACTAACCTTATGCTGTAACGCATTGCGTCGAATAGCAAATGAATCCGCAATGGCTTGCTTGCCTTCAGTTGTATTCACAATAAAATCAATTTCATTATTCTTTATAAAATCCAACACATGCGGTCTGCCTTCGGCGACTTTAAAAACTCGCCGGCAGTCTACGCCTGCTGCTTGCAGCGCCAAAGCCGTACCACGTGTAGCTATAATTTCAAATCCCAATTCAATTAATCGTTTAGCTATCTCCCCCACGCGGGTTTTATCCGCATCTCGAACAGAAACAAAAGCACGGCGTCGTTTAGCTATGTTACAACCGGCTCCCAGCTGCGCTTTAGCATAAGCCTGACCAAAACGCTTGGCAATACCCATTACCTCACCAGTTGATTTCATTTCTGGGCCCAGGATGGAATCGACTCCAGAAAATTTTATAAATGGAAACACAGGTAATTTAATTGAATAAAACGAAGGCATATGATGATTTTGTGTTAAACCCTGCTCTTTCAGACTAATACCCACTTTACACAATGCGGCAATTTTAGCTAAGGGTAATCCTGTAGCCTTGGAAACAAAGGGTACTGTTCTTGAAGCCCTGGGATTCACTTCCAAAACATAAATATCATCTGCCTGAATCGCAAATTGAGCGTTAATCAAACCAACTACTCCCAATTTTAGAGCCATTTGCCGCATTTGTTCCATTAAATCTTGCTGCACAACCACACTGATACTAAACGGTGGCAAAGTACAGGCAGAATCACCTGAATGAATGCCTGCCTGTTCTATGTGTTCCATTATGGCGCCAATTAATACCTCTTTGCCGTCGCAGACCGCATCAATATCAACTTCTATGGCATCATTTAGAAATTTATCCAGTAAAACTGGGGAATCATTAGAAACGGCGACAGCATGCGATAAATAGTGGCGCAGATCATCTTCATGATAGACAATCTCCATAGCTCTGCCCCCAAGAACATAAGAAGGCCGTACAACCAATGGATAGCCAATACGATTGGCCAATTCAACAGCCTCAGCTTCACTTCGTACAGTGCCGTTATCCGGCTGATGCAGCTTTAATTCATTAACGAGCTGCTGAAATCGTTCTCTATCTTCTGCCATATCAATGGCATCAGGAGAAGTTCCAATGATTTTTACCCCGTTGGCTTCAAGATCTCTAGCCAGTTTTAGCGGAGTTTGTCCACCGTAATGCACGACAACACCATCTGGTTGTTCCACATCCACTATGGATAGAACATCTTCAAGGGTTACTGGTTCAAAATACAGGCGATCCGAAGTATCAAAATCAGTAGACACGGTTTCAGGATTACAGTTAACCATAATCGTTTGATAACCCGCCTCTCGCAAAGACATAGCGGCATGTACACAGCAATAATCAAATTCGATACCCTGTCCTATGCGATTGGGGCCTCCACCGAGAATCATAATTTTTTTCTTATTGCTTTCTGGACGAGCTTCACAACTGCCTGCATAGCAGGAGTATAAGTAAGCTGTATCACTGGGAAACTCACCAGCACAAGAATCGATCCGCTTATAAACAGGAATAACACCTAATTCAACACGACGTGCCCTGACCTGTGCTTCGGAGCAATACATTAATTTGGCCAAGTAGGCATCAGCAAATCCGCGATGCTTTAATAATCCAAGGGTTGCTTTATCCAACTCATGAATGGATTTTCCAAAAACAGAACGCTCTAATTGAACCAGCTCTTCAATCTGTGCCAAAAACCAGGGATCAACACGGCTTTCCATATGAATCTCTTCAAGAGAAAGCTTTTGACGGAATGCGTCTGCGATATACCAAAGTCGATCAGGAGTAGGCTCACGCAGATGTCCTCGTAGCCTGGCCATATCTCCTTTTTGAAATAGTGAATGTAAACCGCATCGTCCTATTTCCAAACCGCGAATGGCTTTTTGTAACGATTCCTGGAAATTGGAACCTATTGCCATCACCTCGCCCACAGATTTCATTTGCGTAGTTAAAGTATTGGGAGTTTGCGGGAACTTATCAAAATTAAACCGTGGGATTTTGGTTACGACATAATCAATACTCGGCTCGAAGGACGCAGGAGTTTTACCGCCTGTTATTTCGTTTTTTAATTCATCAAGAGTATAACCAACAGCTAATTTGGCAGCCACTTTGGCGATTGGAAACCCGGTTGCCTTCGAAGCCAGTGCAGAACTTCGTGATACCCTGGGGTTCATTTCGACAACAAGCATGCGCCCATCTTCTGGATTTATTGCAAATTGTACGTTGGATCCGCCGGTATCCACACCAACTGCCCTCAATACTTTTATTGCGGCATCCCTCATACGTTGATATTCTTTATCGGTAAGTGTCTGAGCTGGAGCGACCGTAATCGAGTCACCAGTATGCACCCCCATAGGATCAAGGTTTTCTATGGTACATACAATGATGCAGTTGTCCTTTTTATCGCGGACCACTTCCATTTCATATTCTTTCCAACCGAGAACGGATTCATCAATCAGCAACTCATGCGTTGGAGAAAGCTCCAGGCCTCGGGTACATATTTCTTCAAATTCTTCACGATTATAAGCAATCCCACCGCCACTGCCGCCCATGGTAAATGAAGGACGAATAATAGCAGGGAAACCTAAACGCGCCTGAACCTGAATGGCTTCCTCCAAACTGTGGGCAATAGCAGAGCGGGGCATATCCAGGCCGATTTTTATCATCAGCTGACGAAACTTTTCTCTATCCTCTGCTTTGTCAATTGCTTCTCGTGTAGCGCCGATCATTTCAACAGAGTATTTGGCTAAGACTCCTTCTCGTACCAAATCCAGAGCACAATTCAATGCGGTTTGCCCGCCCATAGTGGGTAATAAAGCATCAGGTCGTTCTTTCTCAATTATTTTTTCAACTTCTTTCCAGCGCACAGGCTCTATATAAGTCGCATCAGCAAGCTCAGGATCCGTCATGATGGTTGCTGGATTTGAATTAACCAATATCACCCGATACCCTTCTTCCTTCAAAGCACGCACTGCTTGAGTACCTGAGTAATCAAACTCACATGCTTGTCCAATAACAATGGGACCGGCTCCAAGAATCAGGATCGATTTAATATCAGTTCGTTTTGGCATAGTGGCAACAAAAAAAAGAATAAAGTGATCTATTTTACCGAGTTTTGCCTAAAGATTATACCCTTATCTAACACTCTTTCAGTTAATTTCTCAAACTATGTCCTATTTTGAGCAAATTCATCATCTCACTTTACTGTACTCACTCAAGAGAACCGTCTGTAAGCCTGCTTCAGTCAACGATAAATATTTGTAATGAGTATCCGCTGTTGTACGTTCCAGCCATTCATTGGCAATGCAAATATCGGTTAATTTATGCGCTGCCTCTAACGAAATTTGGGTGCCTCTCTTTAGCGATAATTTGTCCACAGCCTGTTGATCAATGCTTAGAAAAATTTTATCGCGCGTCACACTGTGCTCTTTCATTTCATCGTAAAATAAGTGCAAAATATCCAGTTCATTCATCATGAATTCCATCTTTTGAGATAATTGTTCTCTGTTTACACTATATTAGACCGAAACAGGGAAATTTCAAATTTAGGCCACTCCATCAGGCAGGACCGTCATTTCAGATCCTCTCTCGAACAAATGCCAATGTAAATTGCAATTTGATTTGGACCTGAATACAGTTCAAAATCACTTTGAAAGGCTCGTTTATATAAATCATTATGTTGAAAATAAGTCCATATACGCTCCCAGGTCTGAACAACACAGTCTGGAAAGGCGCCCTGAGATTCAAAAACAAGATAGCATCCTTTCATTACCTCAACCTGGTTTAACTCCAAAGCATTGGTCTCATTTGAACTGTCAAGACCAGCAGTTACGTTATAGTGGCCCATTTCATCCGATTCATAATGTGAATACACTCCGAAAATCGGTTCATTTTCTAAACGATGGGAAATTGTTTGAGCAAGTCCGGAAGAAAAAAACTGCTCCCACAGTAACGGTAACCTGGCCTTTTCAGGGTTGAACTCATCGCTGTTTTTAGTGCGCACACTGAAACCGGCCACCTTGAAACCATCGACTTCCACCCTTCTCGGTTCTTCATTAATCATCCTACTTCTCCTGATAACAAAACAATACATAACCTGAACCAGGGTCTGTTAACCATTGCGCCCAAAGCCTACATTACGCGCATAAAGCGCGAGAAGTAGGGGCATATAAATGAACTGTCAACAGGCCCTAATTTTGATGCCTAAAAATTAAACTCAACATTCATCGCCTGAGCAATCAGCTTCACATCGTGATTACTGATTAATAACAATCCAAATCGCAGTTGATATCCCCAATTTCTTCGTTCCCGGGTCCATTCAAGTTCATCCAGATAGGGAGCAATAAATGCCTCTGTAGCCTTATACCAGTCAACATCCCGTCTGAAGGGATAAAATCCATTACCCATATCAACTTGATAGACCTCTCCGTTCGCTACTGTTCCTATAGCAGTAAAGGCCTGAAGTTTATCTGCTCCACCAAAACTGACTGTAGGCGAATAATAAAGAACGGTATCACCCGGATGAACTCGCTTTAACGGTGCTTTCTTACCATGACAAACCTGCATAAATCCTGATTCGCGACCACGACGCACATGCTCAGCCGAAGCTACTGCCAACCAATTTTGACTCATGAAAAACACTCCTGATGTGGTTAAAGCTCCCCCGAATCAAGGGATAAAAGGAAAGTAAATAAAGGTATTTAGATAAACTAAATGACTGAACTAATAATTCCTTGCATCAAAAGATTGGGAGTTATTAACCCAGTGTACGAGATATTAATGACAGAATATGTCAGTAATGATTGATGGATTATTGAACGGGAATACCTTGTTGCTCACGCCATTTTTTCAAAAGCGTTTGGCGTCTGGCGGGATAACGAATATCTAAACGGGTTAGCTTAATGATTCTATCCGTTCGAAAATGACGAAATTCCTGTCGAAGTTCACACCAGGCAACGACTATACGAACCTGTTCAAAAAAACCCAAAGCAAAAGGCCAGATAATTCGCTCGCTTAATTGTTCACTATTGTCTTTATAGGAGATTAACAATTTACCCTCGCCCCGTATCACCTTTCTGATCGTCGCCAACTCATCATCACCTGCTGAAAGGCTACTGGCTGGGCCCACCAATAAACCGGAGGCATCCAGCTGATGTCTTAAATCGTCAGGAAGTACAGCAGCTATCTTGGCCAAAGCATTCTTTGCTGCCGAACTTAATTGGCTGTCCGTGCGTTTCGCAACCCATCGAGAACCGAGAACCAAAGCTTCGATTTCATCCTCTGAAAACATTAATGGCGGCAACATAAATCCGGGGCGTAACACGTATCCTAATCCTGGTTCTCCATCAATGCTGGCGCCTTGCGCCTGTAAGGTAGCAATATCACGATAAAGAGTTCGCAGGCTTACTCCTAACTCTTCGGCCAGATTTGCGCCTCTCACTGGATATCGATGCCGGCGCAAAATCTGGATTAACTCAAATAATCGGTCTGTACGGGACAAGGGCATACCTTATTCAGTTGTAACTTGCTGCCATATTATGTCAGCAAGTTACACAATTATCCATGCACTTTAATTGTTTAGCCAATGTTTTAAGCAGATAACCAATGCTGACAGAACCCAAATTATTGAGGGTCGAGGATGGAACGATATTGAAATAATCCCCAATAACCAACCCGCATCATTCTTGATTTGATGCGGGCATGTTAATTGCGAAACTGAAGAGAGGTGCAGATTTAATCAAGTGCTGGTCACTTATTCAGCCAACCCCGATTGTTCTCTGATGACTTCATAGATGCCACTCCAGTCTTTATGCGCCATTCCATTCGCTAATGCAGAAATAAATCGGGATCTAATCACGTTTCCTAATTCAGGTACCACACCAGCCCGGGCGAAGGCCTCCTGGAAAATAGTGATGTCCTTGTTTCCACCTATCATGTCAAAATTCACTTCATCAAAATTACGCTCCTGAATCTTATCAACATAAAGTTGGAACGCAGGATGGCCATAAATCTGGTGTAGGCTCATTTTTACAAATTCACTTTCAAGACCACTTTTTTCTGCAAAGACATACAATTCGCTAATAAGCTCCAGTGCTGTTGCCAAACTGTAATTGAGACATATTTTCATTGTATTTGCTGCTTTAATATTATCCCCAAGACATATGACTTCAGTTGAAAAAGATTTGAGTAAAGGAATAATGACTTCCAGATTTTTATCAGCCCCGGCACAATAAGCAGTAACCCCACCCTTTTGAACTACTTTAGGTATGCCCAGAACTGCAGCTGAAACAAAATGACTGTTATTTGCTTCATGCAATTCTTTAAG
Organism: Legionella sp. km535; assembly: GCF_003990085.1. Taxonomy (NCBI): domain Bacteria; kingdom Pseudomonadati; phylum Pseudomonadota; class Gammaproteobacteria; order Legionellales; family Legionellaceae; genus Legionella; species Legionella sp. km535. The sequence goes on from NZ_RZGU01000003.1 coordinate 94,021, forward strand.
CAGTACTGATGTATCAGGTAATATTGTTGACAAACACACATGAATTGCTTTTGGTTTAAAATGGTGCACAGAATCATGAACCATATCAAGAACCGCCTGATCATGTAACAAACAACTCATCACCACATCGGCATCTTGTACCGCTTGAATGAGGGAGTCAGCATATCTGGCACCCAATTTAACAAGCGGCAGGGCTTTTGAGGGGGTTCTGTTATATACGGTAACAGAATAACCTGCATGCAACAGGCGCTCGACCATTGCCGAACCCATTTTACCCAGACCGATAAATGAAATATTCATACCAAACTCCTTTTCAGTAAATCCCATTGTTTAATATTCCTATGTCACAACAACGAATTATCTACTAAGAATAGGCAGTGTAGCCTTTCTATAATAAAATACGATCACGTTTCAAAAGGTATCATTGATTGAAGCCAAACATTCTGTTTAAAGAATAGATTAAGGTTGAGTAGATGTCTAAAAAAGATTATTGGGTTTATATCCTTCTCTGTGACAATCAATGTTATTACACTGGATATACTGATAATCTGGAAAAACGTTTTTTATCCCATGTGAACGGCACTGGCGGATGTAAATATACCCGTAGCTTTAAACCACTCCATATTGCTCAATGCTGGATAATAGATGGAGATAAATCTTTCGCGATGAAACTGGAGCGTGAAATTAAGAAAAAGTCCCGTCAACAAAAATCCGAGCTCATACAGAACCCCTCATCACTGTCAACCGATCCACGAGTTCAAGCATTCAAGCCTATTCCATTCAGAAACAACTCTCCCGCCTGAGTCATTGGCACTTCGTTATAATCGGATTATTTATGGATTCACGGATTATAAAATGATACATTATGCGTTAAATTTGACTGGTACTCCACTTAAAGAACCCATACAGCCCAAGCTTAAATTCATACGGTTCACCTGCTGGTATTTAACGAGTGCAATCCTGAAATGCAAGAAATAGATGTCATCATTATAGGCGCTGGTGCAGCCGGCTTAATGTGCGCCATTGAAGCCAGTAAACGTTCACGCCGCGTCATTGTCCTGGATCATGCGAATAAAGCAGGGAAAAAAATATTAATGTCAGGAGGGGGACGCTGTAATTTTACCAATTATTACATTGAGCCAGACAAATATTGCTCAAACAATCCACATTTTTTCAAATCGGCTCTGTCACGGTACACCCAATGGGATTTTATAAATCTGGTAAAAAAACACAACATCCCATTTCATGAAAAAACCTTGGGGCAATTATTTTGCGACAATAAATCAAAAGATATTGTGGACATGTTGCTTTCAGAATGCGAGCAATTCAAAGCCGAAATTCATTTAAATACTTCTATTGAAAAAATACAAAAAACGGGTGACCGGTGTTTTAAGGTAAATACCAGTCGTGGAACTTTTCAATGCCATTCTCTGGTGATTGCCAGCGGCGGGCTGTCCATCCCAACCATGGGAGCCAGTCCATTCGCCTACAAGGTGGCTGAGCAATTTAACATAAAAGTATGGCCAACTCGCGCAGGGCTGGTCCCGTTTACTCTAGATGTACACGATAAGGAACGAATTTCAGTACTTTCAGGTATTGGTGTCGATAGCATAGTATCAAATGAACGAAACCAATTTCGTGAGCATGTTTTATTTACTCATCGTGGACTAAGCGGCCCAGCAATTTTACAACTCTCTTCCTACTGGAACCCTGGCGAACCAATCCATATCAATATGGTACCAGAGCATGAGCTCCTTGAACTCTTAAAAGAAGCTCGGGTTGAAACACCACAAAAGCAATTGAATTCCATATTGTCCCATTTCTTACCCAAACGAGTAGTCGAAGTATTTATTCCTAAACATCAGGCACAAACAAAGTTGTCGGAAATGTCAAACAGGGATTTGGAGTCTGTAACTCATTTGATTCAAAGCTGGATAGTCAAACCCAATGGAACTGAGGGTTACCGTACTGCTGAAGTCACCATAGGTGGGGTTGATTGTCATTCCCTATCGTCAAAAACGATGGAAGCAAATGAAGTCGCAGGGCTGTATTTTATAGGTGAAGCAGTGGATGTAACCGGTTGGCTGGGAGGATATAATTTTCAATGGGCCTGGTCCTCTGGTTGGGCGGCGGGGCAAACAGTATAAGCACCCCCGCCAATACTAATAAGAATTCAGGTTGATATTAATAAAGGATCATTATAGTCTGGACATGATTAATTATATTAAACAGTACGTTCTGGTACGATTTAATTAATGCATCAAAATACTTTAAATGATTTAAAGCATTAGGCTCAGTGCACTTAACGCTAGCTTGCGTCAAAATGGGTTTGTTTTGGAGCACTGAAGCGGAGCATACATCAGTATGTGAGCATCGAAGCGCAAAAAATAAGCCCATTTTGGCCGAGATAATAATAAATAAGTACACTGAACCTAGCGTTCAAGGAGAGAATTATGCCTGGCCCCTTCAACAAATTCAGTTTTGAAGAATGTAAACATGCTATCGAAGCATTTTTAAACTATTCCCAATCCAAGGAAATAGATAAATTAGCCTCGCTTAGCGATCTCATTATGTATTACATGAAACAACCTCACCCCAATACTCTTTTAGGAGAAAGCACAGAAGAGTCTGTTATTGCGGTTAAATACTTAAGCTCCTGTAAAACTCAGCAAACACGCTCAAATTTCCTTTATGCATTAACCGAAGCATGTTATCGGCATGCACCACACGAACCGATCGAGACTATGTTGTTTCATATCAGTTATCCGGCCCAAATTGTCGCGACTTTTCATTATGAAGCCATAACAAAACCCGATGATCCCATTCGCTTTACCGCTGATTTGGACACCATAGCTCAACTGAGCACTGAGCAACAAGCCATTTTGTTATTTTGCATCCGAGTCTTCGCGCCGGAGGTAACCATCTTTGGCAATTTTGTTTACGGGCCATCCGGTGCAGCCAATTTGGCGGAATTAAACAAAATAGTACATGCCCTACCGGTCAGCAGCTCATTGACTTATGAAAAAAATGAATTAGGTCAAATGGGGTCAGAAGAAATGGCCGTATTCTTGAATAGCGTCAATAAATCTTCCCAATTAATCCTGGATCATGCCAATCTGGATCAATGGAGTGAACAATATTGGAGCGCATTTGTTGCAAAGATAGAGCACAATCAATCGCTCACCTCCTTGAGCCTTAATAAGACATCTCTAAAATCCTGCTGCCTTAATCCACAAAAATTTCAATGCATCCTTAAATTAATTGCCCTCCCTCATTTAAAAGAATTGTACCTTCATAACAATTTATTAGGGAAATTGCCTGTTCATTTATTCGAACAACTCCGTGAAGCAATACAAAAATCACCCATTGCTCATATAGGATTAAGGCATATTCCACAAGAAAACAAGGGAGCAGCCAGCATCAGCGGAATGTTTGCACATTCGAGCCCACATAAAGAAGACGATACGATTTATGATTATCAGCTGGATGATCCTCTCCAGCTAACCAGTGAACATACTGCCATTGCTGAAACAAGATACCGAATCTGATACTGTCTTTGACATTATTCAATCGTTCCATAATCTTTGGGGCATGTCATTGCCCCTTAAATTTGAAAGCCCAAATACTTCCCAATACCTCATGCAAGGCAATGGAAAAATAGGCCAGATTGTATGCATTAGGAATAATCAATTTGCCCCAACTGTCGGTACTCCAGAAAAAAGTAAAGTCAGTAGGTGCTGCGATGGGGTGAAGACCTTGTTTTTGACATAAAGCCATTGCTCGAGGCATATGAACCGAAGAGGTTACCAAATAAAAAGGGTCCTGATTGACAAGAGGTACTAATTCTCGAGCCTGATCTGCCGTGTTAATGGAGTGAGTTTCCAAAACCACTTTATGATCCGGGATGGAAAACCAGTGAGCTAATTCTGCCAAAAGCAATGCTTCGGGTTGATCGCCTGCAGATCCGCCACCCGACAAAATCAGCTTCGCATCGGGCAATGTTCTCAACAATCTTATCCCTTCAATCAACCGCTTCATACTCGCAGAGGACAATACATCATTAGGAGGAAACCCGGGAGCCTGAGTTTGACCACCACTTAAAACAACAACCCACCGAACTTTGGGATCGGCTTCAGTCACCAATGGGTACCGCGACTCCAGAACATACGTCATGTATCGTGGCAACCACCCCGTACTGATTACGATCAGGACCAGTAGCACTAAAAACAGAACTCTACGAACAAACAGAAGATGAGAACGAAACCAAAGCCAATAGGCACAGATTCCCAATAACACCAAACACAGAAAAAAAGGATTAATGAGCAATTCAATCAAATGCCTGAATAACGCCATTATTTCACTCGCCTCATTAAATAAAATCCAATCAAGGCAAAAATAGCAGTAGGTCCTAAGGCCGCGATTTCCGGGGGCAATTGGAATACCAGACTCACCGGTCCAAAAAATTGATTCAGAATGTGAAATGCAAATCCCACAGTTGCTCCAACCAATAATTTGGAGCCCATCGTAGAAGAACGGAGAGGACCAAAAATAAAAGGAATTGCCAATAACATCATCACCATAGTGGTTAGCGGTTGAATGATTCTTTGCAGAAAGGCAATCTTGTAATTTTGCGCATTTTGCTGGCTACGCTTTTGTTCACGCAAATAACGGTTCAATTCATGCAGCGTCATTTCATCAGGATTGGAACCTGTAATTTCCAATATTTGTGGTTTAACCGGAATATCCCAAGGGAGCGAAACCAATCGACTGGCCTTGGTATGATCTGCAGCAAATTCAGTTTGAGTCACATCATAAGCCATCCAGAAATGGTTGGCATATCGTACTTCCCTCATTTCTCGGGCAAGCAGCAAATGATGCTGCTCGTCAAATCGGAATTGGTATACATTCTCTAATACGTTATCGGGCTGGACTGACGATATGGATATAAAATCATTACCATAACGCAACCATATTCCTTTTGGCGTTCTTAATGTTTGACCGCCACTTATTGCTGCCATTTTATAATCATTGGCATAATGCGACATCATTGGCGTTAATACTTCACCTAAGACAGTAACCAAAATCACAACAACTATAGATGCTTTTAATACACCTGCAGTTATTTGTCCAATAGATACACCAGCCGCGCGCATGACGACCAACTCACTATGACTGGCCATAAGGCCCAAACCTATCAGACAACCCAACAGGCTGGCCATAGGAAAGAACAGATACACTTGATAGGGCATTTGCAAGAAGACAAAAACTGCAGCTTGGGCAATTCCATAGTCCACACGCCCCAACTCATCAAGCTGATTAACAAACAAAATAAATACTTGTAATCCCGCCAGCATCAGAGTAACCAAGCCTATCGCCGAGAGAACCGTTTTAGCAATATAACGATCAATTAATTTCATAATTATGCCAATTTCACTTGATTACGCCAGATTAAAAACAGCCCCAAAAGAAACACTGCAAGATGAATCCAACTCATGCCTATCCATAACGGTATTTTTCCAGACACTATCGCATCACGAGCAACAAACATAAAATTGGCATATAAAATATAAATAACAATAGCAGGCAGTAGTTTTGCGTATTTACCTGTTCGAGGGCTAACCCGACTTAAAGGAACAGCCACGAATGTTAACGTTAGAACCATCACAGGAATGGATAATCGCCACTGAAGCTCCGCCGCTTTCTCCCGATCGGGATTATTAAATGGTAATAAACTGGCGGTTTTAGCTGTTCGAATGTCTTCATTGATTCGTACTATTGGATGAGGTAGCCGTGATTTATAATCAGCAAATCGAGCCACCTGATAGTCAGCATGTCCCGGTATTCCCTGATATTCTTTTCCATTCTGTAAAACGATGTATTCCTCACCAGTATCAGGGTCCATTTCAGCGAATGCTTTATCTGCCCAGAGTATATCCCATTGAATCCTGCCGTCCTTAACTGAATTTTTTGCCAGAAATACCTGTTCTGCTTTGGTATGTTCACGATTCATTGATTGAACATAAAACACTTGCTGACCGCCGTTAATGGCATGGAATCGTCCCGGCATAATGGTTTGAATTAAAGTTTTTATTCCGGTTGATCTCAGCAGCTTCGCTCGTTCGGTAGCAATCAAAGGACTTGCAAACACCATAACTCCGGCAACTATAATTGCCACAACAAGAGCCATGATAAAACTGTGTTTTAACAGCTGATTCGGGCCATAACCGCAAGCAACCATCACGGTCATTTCGCTTTCCGCATACAATCGACCGTATGCCAAAAGTACTGCAATATAAAATCCTAACGGCAGAAGCAATCCCATCAAATTGGGCATTTCCAACATCATTAACTTCATAATAATCACTCCAGGTATATTTCCTGAAGCAGCTCGATTCAAATATTGAACAAACTGGTTGCTCATAAAAATCAGCATTAAAATTGCGGTTAATGCAACTAAAGTCAAAAACACTTCTTTGGTTAAATAACGAAAAATTATCACTCAATACCCCTATCATGAGGATGATGGATGCGGTTCCAATATTCAGGATACCATAAAGACATAGTCTCATGATAATTCAAAGGACCTTATTTAACCTAAAATCACGATAAAATGTTGGTTTCATTGCTTGAATAGATTAGGTAAACTAAGCCTCTTTAAGTGGCAACAGGAGCTCACGATGAATTACGGACTCATTCAAAACCCCTCACTCACGATCAGTGAGTGTCTTGTTCTGGGTATTTTTTCCGATGCAGAACTACCCGATTACGCAATAAACCTGGATAAAGAACACGATGGAGTTATTACCAGACTAAGCCAGAGAGCCACAGAACAGGGTGATGCAGTATGGCAGATGGATGTTCAAGGACAGAGTCTATTAGTGGTTCAATTCGGCAAAAAAAACGAGTTTAAATCAACAGTCCTGCAAAAACGAATCACTGAAATAACGGATGAGTTAATCAAAAAACGCTTCTCATCAGCCCTGCTTTGCCTGCCTCAGTTAAATAATCAATCTGCGGAATGGCAATTAGAGCAAATGATAGTGCAAATCGACAATATTCGCTATCAACTTCTTGATTTCAAAAAGAAAAATCCAAAATCACACAAATTAGAGTCCATTAGTTTTTATTTGCCTGGATCAAGCGAGAAATCCTTGGAGTTAGCAAAAGCCATTGTTTCTGGCGTTGAAATGACAAGACATCTTGCAAACATGCCAGCAAATATCTGCACGCCAACTTATCTTGGAGAACAGGCACTTGAGTTGGCCAAACAATTTGATTCCATGAGCTGTAAAGTTATGGGACCTGATGAAATGCGTGCCATGGGAATGGGGCTCCTGCTGGCCGTATCGCAAGGCAGTAATGAGCCGCCAAGATTAATAGACCTTCATTACAAAGGAGCTGGTGATGCCGCGCCTATTGTACTGGTGGGTAAAGGAATTACTTTTGATTCAGGTGGACTTTCGATCAAACCGGCCAATGCAATGGATGAAATGAAATATGATATGTCCGGCGCAGCCAGTGTCCTGGGCACATTAAAGGCCTGTGCTCTGTTAAAACTTCCTGTTAATGTGATAGGTCTCATTGCCAGCGCTGAAAATATGGTGAGTGGCGCAGCGGTTAAGTCAGGGGATATCGTTACCAGTATGTCTGGACAAACCGTTGAAATTATTAATACCGATGCAGAGGGACGTCTTGTTTTGGCAGATGCACTCACTTATGCAGAACGATATCATCCAGAATTTGTACTTGATATTGCTACCTTAACTGGCGCCATGATAGTCGCTCTGGGTTCTATCGCTACAGGTTATATGACCAAGGATGATGAACTGGCTAAATTATTGGAACAGGCCGCCATTGAAAGTCAGGACAAAATTTGGCGCATGCCTTTAGATGATGCATATCAGGAAGCATTGGACAGTCCTCTGGCCGATATGATTAATGCCAGTTTTGATCGTACTGCAGGAAGCATTACTGCCGCCTGTTTCTTGTCTCGATATACTGAAAGCTATCGATGGGCACATTTGGATATTGCTGGTACATCCTGGGTATCCGGAAAAAAACGCAATGCTACAGGCAGACCCGTTCCTTTACTTACTCAGTTGATACGCCATGTCGCCAATTCGCGTTGATTTTTATTTATTAACCAGTGACCAGCCCGATGCAAAATGGCTGGTCGCATGTCGCCTTCTGGAAAAAGCCTACGCCAGAGGACATCGTGTTTTTGTTTCTTGTGACAACAGACAGGATGCGGAACATCTTGATGAATTGTTATGGACATTTCGAGATGACAGTTTCATTCCTCATAACCTGCAGGGAGAAGGACCAGAGCCTCCTCCCCCTATCCAGATTGGTTATGATAAAGAACCCAGAGGATTTAATGACATTTTGTTAAATATGGGGAGTGCTATTCCTCTTTTTCATGGAAAATTTAAACGAATAATGGAACTGGTTTCTAACATAGAAGCTGAAAAAGAATTAAGTCGTTTGCACTATAAGGAATACAGAGCCAAAAAATATGAGTTACATACACATCCTATTGAGTCTTAAAACGATCTTCATCCTTCCGAATGCAATGAAGAATATTCTGTATCTGGCACAGTGGCAGCTTTTGTAGATCCTTCGCGACGCTCAGGATGACGTTTTTTTAATGGGATAGTCGTGCCCGGATAACAATACACCTCTTGACACAAAGGGAGTACTCACCTGAATGAGGGAGTACTCGCTCATTGCAAAAACTAAATTCAGGGAGACTTTGACGAAACCCACAATACATCAGATTGGTTCTTTTCAGCAGCTTTCAACAGGCTCAACAAAGGAACCGCACGTTTTGCCAGACTGATTTCAGGCTCGCTGTCATCATCCCTGTCTTGCCTCGCAGGAGGATTCTTGCTCTGTTCCAATTCAAGGCCGCTTTGTAAATTGTGTAACGCACCAGGTACCTGATCAGAGGTAAGCGCACCCGGAACTGTTCCACTATGCCCCATTAAAGACAATAATCGTTTTGCAACATCATTAAAGTAGGTAATGTCTTCATAAGCATCACAACGGAAGGTGATGAACATAAAAATCTCCTTTTTTAATTCTGACCATAGACACGTAATAAATACTCAGCAACAGCGCACACGCCCATTGCCTCTCCCCCTTCAGGTTTTCCTGGTTTCGAACTGGTATTCCACGCCATCACATCAAAATGCGCCCAGGGAACCGTTTTTGTAATAAAGCGCTGTAAAAACAACGCGGCAACAATAGCTCCCGCATATGGCGCACTACTCGAATTTGCTAAATCAGCAATTGTTGAATTTAATAAATCCTCATAAGCAGCAAACAGAGGCAAACGCCACACCGGATCCAGTGTTTTATTAGCAGCTGCTGTTATCTCTGCAGCCAATTGATCATTATTGGAAAACAAAGCGGCCATCTCAGTTCCCACTGCGACACGCGCTGCTCCAGTTAATGTCGCAAAATCAAGAATTACATCAGGATTGTCTTCACAGGCCTTAACCAGAGCATCAGCTAAAATCAGACGACCTTCTGCATCGGTATTGTCTATTTCAACAGTCAATCCATTGCGCATGGTAAGAACATCTCCAGGACGAAATGCATCAGGACCAATAGAATTTTCAACGGCTGGGATTAAAACCTGCAATCGAACAGGCAATTTTTGTAACATAACCCATTGAGCAAGACCAATCACATGAGCTGCACCGCCCATATCCTTTTTCATCAAACGCATGCCTGATGAGGGTTTTATATCCAGACCACCGCTATCAAAACAAACGCCTTTGCCCACCAAAGTGATCCGAGGGTGTGTGTCATTCCCCCAGGTTAACGACAACAAACGAGGAGCAGAAGCTGAAGCTCTGCCCACGGCATGAATAGCAGGAAAGTTATCTTTGAGTAACTCATCACCAACCCATTGCCTGAATTGCGCATTATGGGTTTTGGCCAACGCTTCAACTGCTTGAGACAATTGCGCAGGCCCCATATCACTGGCAGGCGTATTAACCAGATCACGTACTAAATAGATGGATTGTACTAAAGCCAACACTGCGGCAAAATGTTCTTCTTTTAATAATAACAGGCGAGGTTGCACCTCATATTTTTTATAACCTGTAAAACGGTATTGAGCCAATCCCCAGTTAACAGCAGCTCTTTGATTCAATTGTTCCTGTACTTGATAGCTGCCAGGAGGCAATAGAACAGCAGCTTGAGCCAAAGCAGATTCCTGAATTCCACTTCCTGAGCCAACATAGGCTTTATCAACCACACCATCGGCGTTAATAATAACGCAGTAATCACCCAGTTTGCCCTTAAACTGTCTCAAGGCAAAGCAATTTCGCTCTGCGGGGCTTAGATGGTCAACACCCTCTTCCCATTGATTTTGAGAAATTAAATAAAGAGGAATTGCTCTATCATTATGGGTTTCATAAAATAAATCAGCTTGCATCATTCTTATTCCTTCATTTGACCACGGAAATGACTCGGTCTAAGCCCGGAAAGGCCCAAAACCAATAAATACAACACGACTGTTGCTAATACATGCGCCAATAACAAACTTAAGCGGGGAATTGGTGGGAAACTTAGCCAATAAGATACCGTTCCACTCATGCAATACAAATATACAGCAATGGCCAGATTTGCTATCACTAATTGCATACTGTATTTCAACCAACCTGGGGACGGTTGAAAGACACCTCTTTTAATTAACAGAAACAATAACAAACCACAATTCACATATCCTGCCAAAGCAGATGCCAAAGTTAAACCAGCATGAGCAAAATGCCAGACAAAAATACAGCACAATAATGTATTCACCACCATGGATATAGCCCCAATCTTAACGGGCGTTTTAATATCCTGTTGTGCATAAAATCCTGAAGCCAAAACTTTAACCATCATAAAAGCAGGAACGCCCATTGCAAGAGTAATGAGGCTTTTTTGGGTTTGAATTAAATCATGCACATTGAATTTGCCGTAGGCGAAACAACTGGCAATCAAAGGCATGGCAAATAGCGCCAAACCCAAACCTGCGGGAATTCCAATCAGCAAAATAGATCGCAGTCCCCAATCGAGAGCACGCGAATATTGAGTGAGACTTTGCTCTGCATGTTTGCGTGACAGGTGAGGGAGAATGACCGTAGCAATAGCGACGCCAAACACCCCTAATGGAAAATCCGTTAATCGGTCCGTGTAATACAGCCAGGACACACTCCCTACTTTTAAAAAGGAAGCAAAAATGCTGTCAACCATAAGATTGAGTTGAGCGATTGAGACGCCAAATAAGGCTGGAATCATTAGTTTAAGCACTTTATTGACCCCGGGATCATCTCGAACAATTCGGGGTCTTATTAATAAATTCCGCTGATATAAAAAGGGAAGCTGGAACAGTAACTGCAAAATACCGGCAATCAATACCCCCCAGGCCAGACCAACAACCGGCTGAGGTAAATTAGGACATAAATAAATGGCCGCTACTATCATACTGATGTTCAGCAACACCGGAGTAAATGCAGGTACTCCAAAATATCCGTAGGTGTTGAGTATTGCACCCGCCATCGCGGTTAAAGACACAAGCATCAAAAATGGAAACGTAATCCGTAACATTTCAGTCGCCAAATCGGCACGAACACTGTCGTGGCTGAATCCAGGAGCGAATAAAAAGATAATAACAGGCGCAGCAATAATCCCGACCATAGTAACCAAGGTAAGAATGGCACTTAAATATCCTGAAATACGGGCAATAAACGTACGAACATCTTCTGGTGAGCGTGTTTTTTGGTATTCAGCCAGAACCGGAACAAAAGCCTGGGCAAAGGCCCCCTCAGCAAAAAGACGCCGCATAAAATTAGGTATTCGAAACGCCACAAAGAAGGCATCCATTCCTGCCTGAGCACCAAAAAAATTGGCAAGAACCATATCACGCGCAAATCCTGCCATCCGAGAGACAAAGGTCATTACTGAAACTAAAGTAGTCGATCGTAATAAACTTTGTTTTTTTGGTACCATAATATCCGTCGCTGACATGTCGTTAAGTATAAAAAAGTAAATTTCTCCTATGATATACCTAATTTATTAAAGTTACATCAAGGTCTATATTGACAAATTCTAACTCATTGTGCATGATCACCATCTTTTGTATTATCTGAATGAGTGGAGATTTCTAAGTGGCCAATATTAAATCAGCAATCAAACGTGCCCGTCAAAACGTAAAACTGCGCCAACACAACGCCAGTGCACGTTCCATGTACCGCACATATATTAAAAATGTGCTTAAAGCGGTAGAAGCTGGTGATCAGGAAGCTGCACGTGCTGCTTATACCAAAGCACAACCAGTGATCGATAAAGCCGCAAGCAAAGGCTTGATTCATAAAAATAAAGCTGCTCGTATTAAAAGCCGTCTGGTCGCTCGTGTTCAAGCGATGGCTGCTTAATCCAGTGTTTCCGTCGCTCTAAGTTCGAAAACACCCGAACCGGCAATGCCGGTTCGGTTCTTTCTATTAATATCCCAGTCCATTACTATCTTCTGTATCGATCACACGATCATTCTCATACCCCAAAGCAGCATCCGCTTGACCTGAAAGTCTTGGCATGTTTTGTAACCTGTTGAAAAATCCATAAAAACCAGTAACACTTGTTGGCAAGAATAACGCAACATGATGTAATGCTCCCATCTGCTCCGCCACATCCAAATTTCCTCTCATGCTTTCTAATTTCCGATTAAATTGATTAAGCTCCGATTCAGTCGCCTGAGCTATTCTTTGGTATTCCTCGAAAATCGCATCTTGTGGTATTTGATTTTGATCTTGAACCAAAGTTGTGATTTCATTTATCCTTGAATCCAAACACGCTATTGAATCCTTTGCAGGATGCAGTACGGCATCGACCCCGAATATACCAGTTAACAATTGATGAAATATGGCATGCCAGGGAAGGTAGGCGGTGAACATTCTAACCAGCCTGTTTCGTGAATCGTTTTGCAATTCATAAGCCACACTGACAGTGGAGACCAAATAGTGTAAGGTCTCATCAAATTGCCTCATTCTGATGTTAATTTGAGCCTGGTTTAAATGAATCAATCGATTAACGTCTGCGTTGGCATGGTGAAATTGCTGCCTTGCTTGTTGTAAACGGGAAGTATAGCAACGCACTGTCTCCATACCCTTCTCTACAAAGCGCCATTCATTATTCATACTGACGCCCATAGCGTGTGCCAGCTTTAAACCACTAAATGAAACATGAAACTCCAACGGAGATAAATAATCTTCTAATTGGTACAAGAGATCAAAAACTGTAGTTAATTGGCTTAAACAAACTAAATGAGCACCAGGATCGTCAACAACGGGATGATATACACTTCGATAATGATGATCCTCAGACAGTTCATTCACAACGTCGAGTGCTGATGAATCACGCACCTCTAAAGATGATGAAGCAACACTCATGGAATGCAGTAACTGATCCACTCTGACAAGAGATACATTACCTTCTTGCAGCTTCCGCTGCATCTCATCTCTGTTTGCTGAACTTACAGCGTTCCGCCAATTACTTTTAATAGCTTGAAGCATGTCATCATGTTGAGCATCAATCCATTTTTCAGCTGAGGTGATTAATTGATTTCTGATCCATTTAATCCGTTCGTGTAATTCTGATAAGTTCAAATACATCCTATTATGCTCACTTGTTTGATAAAGTGTGCTTAGTTTACCCTTGCGGTGTTTTACTTTCAATCAACAGGATAAATTTTGATCTAAAGCTCATTGAATAAATCTGGACTTCCTGGTATTCGAATCAAGGCGCAAAAATTTTTATATGATATCAATAAGTTAGGACATAGAGACAAATCTGGAGCCCGTGAAGAATCTCCTGATGCTGGCTTGTGCCTTGATCAGGAGATCACTCGTTTGACATGGGATGACGTCATATCCCTATGAACGCAACATGTACTTTAATGAACGTTATCTTGGACTGAGCGATTCCCTATGTGACTCATGATTTGAATACAAATTCTCTTCAGGTACTGGATACTCATCTTCATAAAATTCGTCTTCAGAGTCCTCATCGACACAATAGTTACGTCCTATAATTCGGCAGAGCGCTTTTTGATCATTCTCTGATAAATAACTGACTACAGCTTCCAGGGGATTTTCATCAATCAACTCAGCCTGTCCATCACTAGAGCTTGCTTCACTCTTCTCATCCTCAGAATTTATCGCAACAAGAGGTTCAATTGGCAGTGTTTTATCAATTTTCATACGATGAACCATGGCCATATAGAGGCTGTTAAACAACAGTTCTGCGTGCCTGATTTTTTCTTGTAAACTAAATTCGGCTTTACTTCTCGGTAAGGAAAGCAATGAATAAAAAAATCCCTGTACACCCGTTATAGATGGTTTGTCATCTTTAGGTTTAATTTTAGAGAAATTTTTATAACACATAATCACTTGATTAATTAAAGCATCTTTATTGATTTGAAATTCTTCAGGCACTTGAGCATTTCTGAGTAGCCACTCAAGCTGCTGCAATTTCCTCACTACCGATTTAACTTTTGGACAATAGTCCTTATCAATCGTCAATAACTTGATTGTATCAGGAGATAATGCTTCAACTTCCTGCGGAGGAACAGTCCAATATAATCGCACACCCGGATCCTGAGAATCGCGATAATAGACTTTATCCCCGGATTTCTTTTCATGCTGCCTTAAAGGCCCCGTGCTGTGCAAAAATATTGTTTCCATTGGCCCGCTGTATCGAGGCACAGAGGGATGTTTGCCTCCATCGGTAAGGCGGTTTATTTGCTCATCTGAGAGCACGTGTCTCAACAAGGCTACACTCTGCGTTTTGCATGTATTGGATTCAGCAAAACTTGGACCTGACCATCCCCAGGATAATCGCACCTCAAAAGGTTTAAGTCTGGGTTCTCGCTGATCTTGTGCCGCTCGGATTTTCTCCCATTTATAAATGTCGGATGAATGTTGTTCAAAAGGATAGATTCGTGTTTCTTTGGGAGATTTCCCTTTAATTCGCAAAGGTTCAACAATTTCGTTAATCGCATTGTTTTGCTCTTCGACCATTTCCAAACACCTGACCTGCAAATGCTCAAATTGTTCTTTGGTTAATTCAAATGTAGCTCCATGCAACCCACGCCCAAGATCCAGATACCTGATTTCTTCATGCCGCAACATGCCATGATTACCGACCAAATCAACGTCCAACCCGATCTTTATTTTTAATGCATTGGTCCATGAATTATCACGTTGAGTGGTTGGCAAACCATAAAAGCCCCAATTATCAACTACTTCAAGCTGTTTTGTCTCTTCATCCATTCTGGAAAGCAATATACAACTATGCCATAAAGGATTTGCGCCCGCTTCACCATCAAAGGTACAAAAAGTAACCGCATACTTCATATTACCATCCTCATTGTTCATCCCACTACTTAAAAAAGCAAACTCATCCCAATCAGTTCAATGTAGAGCTCATTACTGAAACAAGTTTACAACCTGAAGTACTAATGCCCCTTCAACTCGATTGTGAGCAAATATTAGAAAAGAGGCAATAATTTTTTCTGGCAGGAACTAGAGAAAGCCCCTGAATAAGGGGCTAGATTGAATAAGAGTATTTTAGCCAAAGACCATCAAACAGGCTTAACTGTAAATTCGTGTTAACCTGGCTTGATTTAACTGCTCATAAGTACGTTTGGCGGGAACAAAATTTGGATACTGAGTAACCAATCGTTGTAAAATCATACGTGATAAAACCTCATCTCCCCGATTCCATTCATTCAAGGCTTCGAGGTAGATCAAATCAGCATTTGAACCATCCAACAGAGGTGCATCATTTAACTGGACTGGTTCCACATAACTTACCCGCGCCTGATTTTGAGCATCCAATCGACGCAATACCTTTCGGGCTTGCACACTGCCATTTTCACTAGCCTGCTCCAATAATTTCCTGCCTTTTTCAGCTGATTGCTCACCCGCGGTACCCTCAATATAATAAGTTCCCAATTGATATTGAGCATAGGCATTTTGTCGTTCGGCAAGTTTTTCATAAATCCCTGCTGACACCTTAGGATCTTTTTCTACCCCCAAACCATAATGGTACATTCTCGCGAGAGCCAACATAGCCTTTTCATTTCCTTTATCAGATGCTTCTTTGTAATACTTTAAAGCGTCAGGAAAATCCAGTTTGGTAGCGACACCCGTTTCTGACAAAAGGCCAAGAGAGTAAAGGGCATTGCTATTACCCAGCTCAGCAGCTTTCTTATACCAGGATAAAGCTTGCTGTGTGTTTCGAGGTTGACCCCAGCCATAAAAATACATGCCCCCCAGCTGATTCATTGCTTCATCAACACCTTTATCCGCAGCAGAGGTAAATAAAGCTTTGGCTTTTTGATAATCAACTGGAACGCCTTTACCATACTCATACATCAAGGCCAGGTTATAATCACCTAAAGCATCACCTTGTTCAGAAGCTGCTTCATAGGATTTCAAAGCATCAGAATAATTATCATCTACAGTTTCATAAATAAAACCTAAAGCAACTAAGGCCTTGGGTAACTTGGAAGCCGCTTTTTGGTACCAGGATTTTGCTAAATTATAATCAGGTTCTCCAATTTCGCCCAATTGGTAAAATTGACCTAATAAATATTGAGCTTCTGGATTACCTTGCTTGGCTGATGCAAGATACCAGCGTTCAGCTACAACAGGATCTGCTGCTAACCCAAGACCTTTATCCATCATGTATGCCAATTTCAACTGGGCATACTGATCCCCTTTTTCAGCTAATCCCGTATAAATTTCCCTGGCCTGGTTCATACTGTCTGTATCATTGTTTTCAGCGAGATAATAATCCGCTAAAACAATTCCTGCATGACTATTACCTAAACGATAAGAAGTAATTAAGTCAGGTAAAAAATCTTCTTTATCTTGTTGTTTTAACACCGCCATATTGAAATCAGAATAAGAGAATTGAGCTTGTGCTGATTGCTTCAGTAAACTTAATCCTTTTTCTTTATCCTGAGCGACGCCTTTACCTTCAGTTGTATAGGTACCCATAATGAATTGGCTCACTGGATTTTGGCCAGATTGTTGGTACCAATATACCGCTTTAGCTGGATCGGCGCTAATTCCAATGCCACGATCATAAAGCATTCCCAATAAGAGAGCCGCTTTTTCATCCCCAGCATCTGCTTGACTTTCAGCTACTTTAAAGGCTTCAGCCTGTTTTTGTTTGTCCGTATCCATAGCGTTATAGTAAGCCAATGGCAACAAGGCTTGAGCAACGTGATTCGTTGCCGCGCCCTGATACAATTGACGAATTAATGCGATTTTATGTTTTTTAACATCAACACTCAAACCATCATTGTATTCGCGAGCCAAATACTCAGCCAATTGATATTCTGCTGGTCCATAGTTATTTGCCGCGGATAGATAGAGCATGGACATAGCCTGTTCATGATTAGGCTGGATGTACAACTTACCATCGGGTCCCGCCTTTCCTTTCTCTAATAATCTGGCAAGAGCATATTGAGAGCGTTTATTACCCTTAAATGCAGCGTCGGTTAACCAATTTAAACCGGTTTGGTAATCAGCCTCATCTTTTGCATGTTCTAGATAAAGAACACCCAGATTATATTCGGCGCCCAAATGCTGTTGTTCCGTTGCATTTTGGTAAAAAATAATCGCTGCCTGTTCATTTTGCGCCACCCCAATGCCATATTGAAACATTTGGCCAATTTCAAATTGTGATTGCGCATCACCTAATATGGCTCGGAAATACATTTGATTAAACACAGACATATAATTTGCCTGTTTTTGCCACCCTTCGGTCCAAATATCCATTAAATCACCGCTAATATTATCATCTTCGGTGTAATAACTGGCATCGGTATAAGGTGCGGGTAAATTATTTTTTGCTACAACAGGACTATAAGCCCTTTCTAATGCTTCGATTTGATAATTTAGATGATAGATAGGAAATGCCCACTCATTGTCTTTTAACTCGACCTGTTTACTGATCAACGCATCATAATAAGTATTAATAGGTATTTCATTAGGTTGTGTTAATTCAAACTGAGGTTTAAATAATTCCTGACGAGTAATCACGTCAAGTTGAGGTGGTTGATTATAAGTATTATTTCTTAGTCCCGCCGGGTTTGTCCAGGGACTAAAGATCCCGCTCATCTGATAAGAAGTTTCATCCAACTTATCCGTTTTATCATTACTTAACCATAAAGCCATTTGAGTCTGAGGGGATGTTTGAGAGGATTTTTTCGCATCTTCAGCAGCTTGATCCGCCCACTGCTTGGCTAATACTTCATCAGAATTGACGCCAATACCCTTCTTGTAAAGATTAGACAGATCGCTTTTTGCCTCAACTAACCCATCCTGAGCGGCTTTCAAAGTCCATAAGAACCCGTTTTTGGGATCATAAATTGGGCTTTTTTCCTGTAAATAAGCATGGGCCAACTGCAAATAAGCTTCCGGACTCTTTTGACTGGCAGCCTTATTAAACCATTGCAAAGCCTGATCGTACTCATTTTGCGCCAAAGCCACTTGGCCAAGCTCTATCATTGCAGGAACATAATTTTGTGACGCAGCCTGATTCAATAAATCCAATGCCTTGGGAATATCTTTGGGAACCAGTTTACCTACAAAATTAATACTTCCCAATTTAGTTAATGCTTTAGGATTACCGCTATTCGCTGACTTTGCTAACCAGATCAGCCCCAATTTGTTATTGGATGAATGACGACTGTCAATGAAATTTTCTGCCAAAGCATATTGAGCCACTGAATTACCGCTTTTTGCTGCATCAATATAATAACGAGAGGCAACATCCACATTTTTCTTAACGCCATAGCCATACAAATAAGCTGCAGCCATATACATTTGAGCATTTACATCGCCAGCAGCAGCAGCTTGCTTAAACCAGCGCGCGGCCTCTTCTGGATTTTTAACCTGGAACAAACTGTATTTGGCCATTAACTGCACTGCAGGTAAATAACCTTTTTCTGCAGATTTGTTAAAATAACGCATTGCCAGGTTGTTATTCTTTAACTGGCCATAGCCGTAAAGATACAACCGGCCCAAATAATAATCCGCAACGGCATCCTGACCTGCCCTGTTCATTAAAGGCTCGGCAGCTTTATTATAATTACCTAATCTATAGGCATTAAACTCATCATCAGCAAATACTTGTTGACTGGCTGATGCAACAACCAAACATATCCATGGTACTAGTGATTTCATGAAGATTCCCCTCTTTTCATGGCAATTATACTCCAGGTATAATGCCATAATGTACGACTTCACTGACGGCCCCGTTTCTTGAATTACTATCTACTATCCAGAAATTTCCTTTATTATTCAATCCAAATTTCACATTGACGTACTCACATACTTTAATCGTATCAGCACAGTCCAAAATTTTGCCATATGAAGTCTTACCATCACCTAAAGTACAAATATATTTTAACTCTCTCTCTCCTGTAGCCAGAACAGCCCAGGAATTTGCTTTGATCGTATGATTCAAGCGCGTGGAATATTCACTTTCCTTATCCCTCATTTGATACAAACTGACCGATTGAGGCAATTGATTATAAAAGAAGTACATGGATTGTAATGCCCCTTCTTTCCCTGGATAAAGCGACAACACTTTGAGACTTTGTTTGAATCCTACAGGGGTGCATCCAATAGGGAACTTATTATTATCTTTCTTCTCACCCTTTTCTTCAGAAGCAGTAACCTTCTTCGTAGGAGCGGCTTGAATTGAGGTAAAATAAAACACCCCTGATAAACATATGATTGCAACTGAAGCAATTCCTCTATTTATTATTCTATTCATGATTTTTTCTCGCTGTCGTTTAACGGACGCACAATAACTTTTGTACCCATAAAGTTATTTCGTTCATTGGATAATTGAACAAAGTTCTCATTTAACCATTTGGCATCTTGAATAAACATACGCACACAGCCATGACTTGCTCGTTGCCCAGGAATATCATCCGAACCATGAAGAGCAAATCCTTTATGAAAATACATGCAATAAGGCATTTTGGCTCCGCCTTTGCCGATTGGGAACACATCGGAGGTACATTTAACACTTTCTTTACTGAACATCCTGAAAATACCGGTTAAAGTACGACATGACTTGTTTGAATCAGAGCATTTATCCCTACCTGAAGAAATTGGTCCCCACCACACCAAATTACCTTCAGCATCATAAGCAGCCCAGGCAAGTTTTTCCTGGTCTACAATGATTTGCTTTTCATTTTCCCCTTCGATTTTTAACGGGAAAGGAGATATATCAAAAATCGTAATATTGGCTAAGTTTCTGGGTACGGCAATTTCTTTACCAGCCCATAAATAGTTATAACTACGATTCACTCTTTGTACCAAATCACGCTGAACGGGATCGGGAAACAATTTATCCCAGCTCTCTCCTGCGGCGACCTTGATACATTCATATTGAGGATAGCCACACAATGCTGTTCCATAAAAATTTGCAGCATTTACCACAGCCGTCATTGACATCATGAATGCTGTTAGAAGTATTTTTTTCATGGTGTCTCCCCCTCATGCCCATTTTTATTTTATTTACATGCAAGATTTGTGCTTAAAATTAAATTTCTTTGTTTTTAGCTTATTTATTTTGCACTTATATTCTTTTCGGTCATTTTAATAATAAGTTTAGACCTAATACAAAATTTATAATTTATGTCTATATTTAAGTTAGCACTGATTGGATAAAAGATATGGATCGTCCAAGTAATAATTATGAAACACCTACATTGAACAAAAGAATCAATACGCCTGCGCTGGAAAACTCTATTAAAAAATTAATAGGCACAACGCAAGACGGCATTATTGCTTTTGACATGCAGGGAAAAGTTATTGCCATGAATGAAGAAGCAGCCAGGGTATTTGGACAAAACCATAACAAACTCATAAATCAATTGTTCTGGAACCAATTTAAACTGAATACCTATTCTCGTAAACGGCAATTTATTACAGCGCGTAAATTCTTTCAGCTAGCAAAAGAAGGAATCACGCAACATTTCACCTGGATTGAGCGCATCTCCCAAAAACCGATCACTGCTTATAATATTATGATAAATAAAACAGAATTACACGGAACTTCTGTTATTTTTGCGCGGCTTAACAATATTTTACAAGAGAAAATAATTGAGTGGGTTTTATGGTCTTTGGCCCAAATCAGCAATCACCGTGAAGAAAATGCTATTTTTGACGACATCCTGAAAATAATAAGCGATGCCTTCTCCGCAGATTATGCTTCAGTATGCCTGGTTGATAGTCATGGCATAGCTCATACCGTCAGTTACTATGCTTTTGGCAAAAAAGAAGAAAATATGAGTTATTCTCTTATTGAATCTCCTTGTAACCAAGTGATATCGCAAAAAGCCATCTGTCATTTTAATGACATTCAACAGCAATTTCCCAAAGATAAACTATTAGCTGAAATGAAAGCACATTCCTATCTGGCTGGGCCAATTATCAATGCCCACGACGATGTAGTCGGACTACTCAGTATTCTCACCATCCGAAATTTGGAAATGAACAGCCTGCATAACACGCTATTTCGCTTATTCCTGGGAAGAATTAATTTAGAAATAGAACGTTTATTAAATCAAAGACGCTTGCAGTTTTTAGCCAGTATTCCCAAGCAGGATCCAAATCCGGTTATAAGAATCCTACCGTCTGGAGAAGTCATTTTTGCTAACAATCAAGGAAAAATAATATTAAATCATTGGAAAGAACTGCATTCAGGAATTCCTGAATCATTGCTGAATGAAGTCCACAGGGCTCGAGATACCAATCAGGTGATACGAATAGAACTTGAGGCAGATTCTAAAATCTATTTATTCACACTGATTTGGATAGCGGAATTCAAGCAAATCAACATTTACGGAACCGATATTACCCAGCTTAAATCAACCGAACAAAGCATGCTGAATTTAGCTCGTTACGACACTCTGACTCAAATAGCCAACAGGCAATATTTTGAGGAGCAACTGATCGAAAATATCTATGAGCATCAACTTAAAGGGAAAAATCTGGGATTGCTTCTGATTGATCTGGATAATTTTAAAATAATTAACGATACCATGGGACATCCCATTGGTGACAAACTGTTGAAGGCAGCAACAAAACGTATGGTGCGTTGTATCAGAAAGAACGATTTTATTGCTCGTATAGGTGGGGATGAATTTATCGTATTAATACACCATGCAACGATCGATTCAGCTGAGGCAATTGCAGATAAAATCATAACCGTACTATCCAGAAGCTTTCAATTTGGCGAGTATCAAATGAAAATATCCGCCAGTATCGGGATAGCGCTTTATCCCGATAGCGGAGAAAGCCCTAGCGATCTTTTAAAACATGCAGATCTGGCGATGTATCAGGCGAAGAAAGCAGGGAAAAATAATTTTGCTGTTTTTTCGAGATCCTTGCATTTTATTCAAAATAAGCGCAATGAGGTCATTAAAAAAGAACTCAAATCGGCGGTTGCAAAAAATGAGTTGTCCATTGATTACCAACCGCAAATAGATATTATCGCGAATAAAGTGGTAGGTTTTGAAGCCTTGTTACGCTGGCATCATCCACAAGAAGGCTTAATCCTGCCCGGAGAATTCATCCCGGTAGCAGAACACTCTGGATGTATTCATCTTATTAGCCAATGGTTAATCGAACAATCATTACAGGATTACCATTCCATTCTCGCATCCAAATTTGATGGAAAATTATCCATCAATATTTCATTCTCTCAATTAAACGATCCCCGATTCCTGGATTCGTTAAATGATAATTTAAAACAATTCAACATCTCTAACAATCAAATTATACTGGACATTTCAGAACGAATTATTGCCCCCCATTTCAATAAAATATCCAAATCACTGAGAAAGATACATCAAAGCGAGATCAAAATATGCCTCGATAACTTTGGCAGCCCCCAAGTGTCTCTTCCCAAACTATTATCATTACCTCTGGATTACCTTAAACTGGATCAGCAATTACTGACAGGGATTGGAAAAACCTCAAAAATTCGAATGCTACTGAAAGGGATAGTTCAATTAGCCAAAGATCTTAATATTCAATGCCTCCAGAAAGGAATTGAAACAGAACAACAACATGAGATGATTAAATCCACTGGATGCCAATACGCTCAAGGTTTTTATTACTGTAAGCCAATTCCTTTTTCAGAACTGCAAAAATACATTAATACGCATTCCTCTTCTAATAAATAATCAGAGGCATTTTAAAAAATCCCAACGTGCTGGCACATTATCAATGCATCGATGCTGCTTGATCTATTCACATATTGTCACTTGACCCGGCAAATTCTGTTCTTAAGCGGCAATTTTGCGCCCCCCAGGAAGCACGGTAATTGTCGTCTATTCTCAGTGAATCAAGAGATTAGTCCCCATAAACAATGAACAAGCCATAACTGCATTTGCCCGATGACCAACCATTTCGTGGCACCACATCAAAGGCTTTTAATTTCAAGTGTTCGATGAATAGTCATCCTCTGAAAACGTCCTGACTGATTTTAGTTTTTGCCTCATTTAATAATTTATTAAGATTTCTAATGTATCATATTCAAACAATTGTCTTTAATCTGCTCTTTTAGCGCTCAGGATGTCCACCATGTCAGATTCCGCAAAGAAAGTGTATCAATATAATCCTCATCTTCATGTCAAAATTTGGCTCAGTAACAAACCCGGTATTTTTATGAATACTGAGAATCAGATGCGATTAATCAGCATGCGTGAAAAAAACCCCACTGATTCAATTAGCCTGATTTATGATTCTTCCTTGCTAAACGAACAAGCGCTCAAAAATTTATACCGCTTCTGTGCAGAACATCGAATTACCCCCGTTGATGCACATCAATTTCCTGAGAACCTGACAACAGAAAACGAAAAAAAATTATATGAATTTTATAGAGATGAGATTACTCATCTCAGTGAAGGTGGAAACCTTGCTGTTGCCAGCGATATACTCAGATGGTTATCACCTGTTTATTCTGTAGGAGCATATACCGATTTTGATGTCCCTGTCGATACCTCAAAACTCCCTGCACGAGTCAGTGTAAAGGCACCGCTGTTATTGAATATCGGCAGTTTACGAATCCGAAATAAAGACATCATTTTATCTAACAATGATTACATTGCCATAGTTGATCCCAATGCTGCGAAAGAAGAAATCGAAAAAGTGCAACAAGGAATAATTCAGGTATTAAGTCAATACACCAATGATTTTATTGAAAATACAGAAGAAGAGTTTGGCAGAGGAAGTTATTTAAATAAATACCTAATCAGTTTTATGAGAAATCGTTCCGAGTCGATTTACATCGCTCGCTCTAAAAATATATTTACCCAAGGAAAAGAACCATCCTCAAGAGAACTAAGAAAATACATTAATGAAATAATGAATGATCCAATCAAATTTCTTGATTTCAACAAAGTTTCTGCAGATGAAACGCATCAATCTGTAACGCAACGATTAAGAAAGGAATTAAAGGATCAGCTTGGATTCTTTAAATGGTTATTCTTTAGAAATGAATACTATGAAATTAAAGGGGCGCTGCAACAGTCTGATGAGAAACTATTGGCTTACCTCATGAAAAAGGAACGTACCCTGTATCTGAAGTCTATAGTAGTCTGTACCACTGGACCAATAGCAATAGCGAAATTCTTATTCAACGGTTATGTTTTTACTTCCAGGCATTTTGATCAATTCATTCAACAATACTCCTTCAATCACTACGGGTTGAAAAAAGCATTTCAATCGCAAAACTCCATATCAATGCGGGAGAGTGTATTTGGGATGATGACCTTTTTAGGCTCGGAAGATGGAAAGCTCAATGATTCCTCCTGGCTAGAAACTGGAGCACAATTACAAAAATCCCGTGGAGAACTTCTGGAAATTCAAAAAAATACATTTGAAAAAGAATTGCCAGGCCTGTTACACACGACTCGAAAAAACGTGGAACAACACATCAAAAATCTCGAGTCCAATTTAACTGGCTTTTGGGGATTATTTTTCCCAAGAAGAAAACAGGAAAAAATCAAGGCACTCCAACAGGTTTTAGCATGTTTTCAAAATGATATTTTTGATACGAATCAATTCAGAGATGCTTTAAAAGACATCCACTTGAAAAAAGACATAGTGTATGCAGGCCTTTTTTACAGTCAGACCAAAAACCTCATTGAATCGCTTGAGAAAAACTGTATGACTGCCATCGTTTTTGGCCTGACTACCAACAGAACCATTTCCCTTCAAGAAGAACCCAAACATATTCCTGTATCGACTCAACCCACGGTCAATACAACTGAAGCGGGCAATGAGCCAGTTCATACACCAGGACTTGGTTTATTTGAGAAGACAGAACATTCACCAACTCCAGTTCCAAGCCTAGCAACGAGTGAATGTCGATTAAATAGATAAATTTGAATTAAGAATCAATCCTGTTGGGAGGCTATGCCGCAGGATTGTTTCAGGTTCATTAAAAATTAATTAATGTAATTTGAGTAAGGAACTATACCGTGGCATTATTCTTTGAAACACAAAACAAATTAAAAGAATTAATTGATCATTGTCATGAATTCGAAGGCAAATATTATTTATTACCTCTTTTTGAACATCTCGTAAAATCAGAGCGTTCCCCTGAAGATATTGAACCTATTGCACGTCACTTAATTTCACTTATCAAAAATATAAATGACATAAAAAATCCGGAGATCCCCTTAAAAGAACAATTTGAAGCTTTAAAACAAATTTCTATAAATTACAATGCCTTACTCAAAGAAACCGGCGCTCATGGCATCTTGTATCAATCCAAACAAGCTCTATTGAATCTCGGCGGCTTTATCATTGGATTAATTACCGGAGTGTTTGGCGCGGTGGTAGGTTCTATCTCACTGACCATCAGTGATATTTTCAATTTCCGTTTGCCTACAGGTTTATTTATAGGAGCATTCACCGGATTATTGGTTGGCTTTGTGCTGGGTAATCGCGCCCCCCACTCGCTGCTTAAAGAGAGTGAAACTCGACTTATCCGCCATACAGTCGAGAAACTAGAAACTTCTTTTGAATCTCTAATGACCTCGGTAAACCATGATTACATGAATGAAATAAAAGATGAGGTTCTGAATGACTATTTTTCTGGTGATTCAGAGCGATTCAACGAGTTCTTGAAAACAAAACAACACTATGAAATTTTGGGAATTGAAGCTGAATTTTTTAGCCCCAAATTAAAAGGTACTCTTGGGCATCATAGTTTTATCAAATTTACTATAAATGATGTTCTTGATAAGCCAAAACTGATTGAAATGGGAATACCATCCAATGAAGTAACTGAATTCTCGCAACGCGAATCCAGAGAAACCACTGGAGAACAATTAATCAAAATGCTAGCCATGCACAAAATTTTACAAGATCAATATGAACTCCGCCTGGATAACCTCCTTAAATTTTACAATCTCTACGAAGTAGGCATCAATGATTGCCATACCTATGTTGATAAAATTTTAATCTCTGTTGATGAACCAGTAAGCCAAGTAAAACGCTTTACTTCGTCGGATAATGTCTTTGGGCATATCATCGGCAGCTTACTGAACTTTTTTAATCCCTTACCAGAAAACAAACACCATAATGGTCCTGTTTTTGATGAAGCAGCTGAAGAACAAGCACAACACGATTTAAAACAGATTAATGACAGCCCACGTTAACCCAGCAATATACTGAGTTTGCAAAAAAAGTACGTTCTTTTGTACGTTGAAAATGGCCTGATAAAATTTGATGCTCTTTGGCTTATTCCTTGGGATAAAAAATAAACGCTGTTATTCTTAACCAATCCTGACAAGTAAAGAGCATCATTTCACCTAATCCGCTCTATCAGACCATGTCATGGTGAACTTTATTTAATGAAATTCGCCACTATCTATTCTTAATAATGATTTTAAATGAATAAGTAACAGGGGGAATGAAGTATAACCAGCAGCCTCGTTGAGATGCCCGCCATTAGGAATAATAATTTTTCTGGCCCGTAGATTGTTTGCAATTAAATTAAAGTTACTCATTGAAATGTAAGGATCGTTACTCCCCTGGTAACAAAAAAATTGTTTGGATTTATTAATTATCAAATCCCAATCAAATGGATTTTCAAAAAAGCTCTCATTAATTTTATCGAATTTCTGTATTCCAACAGTTCCCATAAACGAACCTGCTAAAATGGTAGCAGATACAGACTGATGGGCTTGCTCAAGCCACCTCAATAAAAAAGCCGCCCCCAAACTATGACCGATTAAAATCGTATTAGGAGTAATCATTGGTGATACTGTGGCATTAAATAACTGAAGCCAGTTCTTCAATTCCTGAGCATGTGGCGTAGGTAACTGTGGAACAAAACATTCAATGCCGATACTCTCTAATTCAATCTTCATCCAATTGAACCAATTTTCAAACGGATGACCATAGGCACCATGAACAATAATAACATTTGATTGTGGCATTAGATTCGCCCTTATTTTTATCAATTAAAATACATGTCATAAATCAATATCATGAAGCATTTTAGATAAATGATACTTACTATCAATTGAATAAACCATGCAATAACGATTTAATATTTTGTAACCCCAAACGCCAAACCATTTCAAAAAATAATTACTTTTGACAGCGATGCCTTAATGACAGAACAGTTGCCATTGTCACAAACAGCTCACAGCTCAGTGACACCATCGAAAATCAACTTTTTGGCCAGCTCAAAATTTTATGTGGCGTTTCAAAAAATATATTTCCTTGAATAAAATTTATTTATTACATAAAGAAACGTCATTGCAATCGTTAGCGAAGTAAATCGAATCTTCGCTAACATGTTGTACTGCTTCACTTCCTTCGCAATGATGACTTATTTGTAACAAATTAAAAATTCATTCACAGAATTTAGGTCTCGTAGATTATTTTTTTCACTAATTCTGCTAAGTATTTAACATGAGGGGCAAAAAACATAGTTTCATGAGATCCAGGAACCAAATGCACTTCGAGTTGACCGCTTATGATCTTTTTCCATCCATTATCAAACGAATCTACCGTTGCAAATTGCGGCCATAATTCTCTGGCCTTGAACAAGATGACATCACTATCTATAACGGAAGGTTTATAGCTGAGTAATAAATTCCTTCTGTATTCTTCTAAAGCAGTTAAACGCAAAAATTCTTCTGATGGCAGGTCAGAAAATTTATGGGTAAGCAGATCTAGAGTATTGTGTTGCATCAAAGTAGATGGATAGTGTAGCCACCCATCAAATATACCTAAAAATTGTATGTCCATTCCCCGTGTTTTCATGTGATGAGCCATAGCAAAAGCTAAATTTGCGCCAAAGGATGCTCCGCCAAGATAGATTCTCTTTCCAGAGTACTTATGAGCAATGCATTCAACATAATATGTAGCTATCTCTTCAAGTGACGAAAATTTGATATCAGAATCATTAAGACTTGGATCCTCTATTCCATATACCGTTAAATCTCCCTTTAGTTCATGTGCTAATTGTTGATACCAAAATACGCTGCCGCCAATTGGATGAACCAAAAAAAGCGGTATTTTATGTGCTCCACAAGACAACTTAATAAGTGGTGAATTATCTTGAGTTATCAGATGAGATATTTCAGAGTGTTCCTGCTCATTTAATCTATCATCCAGATATGAGGCTAATGAGCGCACCGTTGGAAACTGAAACAATAAAGATAAATGAATGTCTATTGAAATCAGTCTTTTTAGTTGCCCGATGATATGCAATGCGGTTAAGGAATCACCTCCTATTGAAAAAAAGTCATCATCAAGTTGAATGTCTTTCATTTGAAATGACTCTTTCCAACACTCAAGACATAGACGTTCCATTTCAGTCATTAAGGTATCATTTTGAATGAGATCATAAGACACCACCCTGCCGGATTGCTTTTCAAGTACATCAAAATTAATCTTTTCGTTTTCTTTAAGTGGGATAAAATCAACCAGATAATATTCTTTTGGATGCATGTATGAAGGTAAATACTCCAATAAGAAGTGCTTCAACTGTTTAACAGTAAGCAACTTATCTTCGCTTACCAAATAGGCTCGCAACGTTTTATTATTTGTATTTTCATTGCAAATCACCACAACCGCTTGAGATATGTGCTCATGCTTCATCAATATAGATTCTATTGCAGCCAACTCTATCCGATAACCATGCAATTTAACCTGGTGGTCGTTTCGTCCAAAAAACTGCACTACGCCATCAGGTAACCAACTCACTAAATCCCCTGTTTTATATACTCTATCTTTACCATTAAAGAATACTTCAATAAATTTTTTACAGGTTAGATCGAGTTTATTAAGATACCCCAAGGAAACCTGATTCCCTCCAATACATAACTCCCCTTTCATACCGATAGGACATAAATTCATAAATTTATCGACAATGTAGCACGAACTATTAAAGGCAGGCTGTCCAATTGGAACCACTGTACCAGTCAATGCCTTGTTAGATGGCACACGGAATGAAGTAACTGAAACGGTAGTTTCTGTTGGACCGTATTCATTCACTACGTGACAATCAGGACATAAGCTCATCCATTTCTTGACCTCCTCGATATGAACCGTATCAGCCCCAAGCATTAAGTATTTTAAATGATGAAGTGTTTTTATTTCATCTGGGTGCTGTAACAAAAGATCCAAATATCCTGGGGTTAATTCGGTATGCGTTATCTTATGTTTTTGTAAATGCTTCAAATACAATTCAGGACTCATCTTCTGATAATCGGAACATACCGCTAAAGCCCCACCATACATCAACGGAGCTAAGGTACAGGGAATGGATAAATCAAATGCGATGGAGGAGGAAAAATCAATGATGGAATCTTGATTAAAATCGGTCGTTTGAGTAAACCAGTGGCAATAATTAATGACATTAAGATGAGATATCATGACGCCTTTAGGGATCCCGGTTGTACCAGAGGTAAACATATAATAAGCAATATCGTTCTTTTCTAGGGGAATTACCTCAATAGGAGATGCATTCTCGCAAGGCTTATTAGAGAGGAGATCAGAGGTCAGGTATATCCTAACTGAATCATCATCTTGAAAATGATCATTGAGTATTTTAGCAGACTCTTCGTTACTAAAAATGCAGTTAATCTTTGCTTCCTTTAAAATCAGTTCGATTTTTTTAAATGGATATTTTCTATCCAAAGGAACATAAATACATCCCACCCTTAAAATTCCAAGTATAACAGGAAGCATCTCTTTTGAACGCTCCATATAGATGCCCATGGGAGTCTGTGGAGGAATATTCAATAACCTTATAAAACTCGCGACTGATTCTGCCCAATTCCATAAAGTATGATAAGTAATGACTTGTTGCTCTGAATAAAGTGCCGCAGCATTCGGCCTTTTCATCACTTGTTCGTGAAACATGGAGTATATTGATTGAGAAGGCAATTGATGCTTCTCACCTAATCCCCATAAATAAATATGACGGCGCTCCATTGGGGTAATCAGTTCAAATTCATTTATGCGTAACTTTGGGGCTTCTAAAATCAGATGAAGTATCTGCGAAAGATGCTCAGGAGCATGGTGTATCAGGGATTGTAAACCGCCCTGTTGATAATCCAAATCTAATTTATGAAAAAGTTTCAATTCTGATGTTTGTTCATTTAATTCAAAATGCATTACCGAGCATTCAGGAATTGTTTGAGTGTTATCTTGAGATATTCTGAGCGTTATAACAGGTTCAATAAATACCTCTTCAAGTGAGGGATAACGAACTAATAAATCAATGAGATACGGTGCTCTTTGAGTCAAGGACTCCACTTTGTTTTTTACAAACGCCAGTGTATCATTAAAAGTATTGTCTGCTTGGAGATCAACTGAAAGCGGAAGTTTATCTCCAAATAAATAGCGTCCAGCATATGCCCCCACTGGCTCTGGTGATTTTAATAAAAAACATGAACAGTGTTCATAATCATTGAGCCGATATAAATAAACCAATACGGTAGCAATGAAGGTGACACTCAATAACTCATCATCAATACCCTTAAAAGAAATACAACCAAACGGGTTCATTTCTTGTTTTTTTACATAAGCACGTTCAGAAAAAAGAGAGTGTTCAACAACCTGTCGAAATTCGTTTATCCAATACGCTTCTTGATTTAGCGATTGTATATAATAGTGACTCAGCTCATTAAATTCATGTAACTGAAAACAAGCTAATTGGGATCCAATTTGCATCCCATATTCTTGTGCACATTCTAAAGGTGTAATTACTTTTCCTGAAGAAGCGCGACATTCCTTAATTAATAAGGTACCGCAGCTGGTTGCCAATTCTATTCCCTGCTCATCAGCAGCAATGATTTCACCTGGTTTGGCTTGAGTTGAGTGTGTATTAGTCTGTTCCATAGACGAAATAATCAACGAAGTAGTTTGAGTGAGCAACTTAAGTGTTCCAACATGATTAGGATAGTGGCCATGTGCTAGTGCCCGAAACATACGAACTATGAATTCAGCAGATGTATTCCAATCAATAAAACCCAATTGAGGAATAACTTTATCTTTACCATAATAACTTCGTCCAGCAGCGGATTGCTTCCAAAATTTTAACTGATTAGATTCCAGGTTATCCAAAAGAATATTGAATCCTATGACCGCCTCCTCAAAACACCTTAAATTTAAACTCAATGCTGTGTTATTTTCTGAAGAAAACGATTTTTGATAAACAATATCGCCAGCATCAATTCTTTCATTCATAAGATGCCAGGTGATGCCGTGCATAGGTTCATTATTTAAGATAGACCAGGTTGTTGCATTCAAACCGGCATAGGCTGGAAGCAAAGAATCATGATAATTAAAGGCAAATTGGCGCACACATCGAAGATGCCTGGCGTTTAGAAGGTGACCATTCACTATACTAAATAGATAATCAACCCGAGGTTGTGTTTCAGATAAATCATATTGAGCTAAGGATATGCAAGGGATTTTATTTTTCTTACACCAAAGTTGAATGACTTCAAACGAGGATATTACAGTCTTGATAGTGTACTGTCTTTGAACCAGTATCGTGGCACATTCGACTAGTAGTGTATCATCACCAATCAAAATGCACGTTTTATTTTCCATTACGCCCCCTTTCGACTACAATTAAAGCATGTTATCAAAATAATTGCCAGTTTTCATAATACTTATAAGGACATAATCTTTATGGCACATTCTAAGGAGCTGTTGAAATTCAATACATCTTTCCTTGAGTTTTTTGCCAATCAAAGTGAAGAATACATTCTTATTCTTAACGAAACATTGCATATCGTCTTTATTAATGATGAAGCGAAAAGAAACTTACTTCCAGAATCAACCATAACAATCGGTCAATGTTTTAATCAGTTATGCCAACAAAATAAACTTGAAGCAGGGCTATGTAATTTTGTTAAAGAATATGCTTCTCTTAGCGAAGACTCAAATATCTCTAAATTTTATCAATACAAATCGCTTACCTGGGAAATTAATGAATTAACTGAAAATAACCAACGCTATTTTCTAATTCAAACCAATAACAAAAAGCAATTAGGTAAAGAAAATACTATTCATAATCTGGAAGTGCTCATAGAAAACATGCCTTGTAACGTGTATTGGATGGATAAAAATTGTCTTATGGTAGGATGTAATCAAAACGTTTTAAACATGTTGAATTTATCAAGAGAAGAATTTAAAGGAAAAAGCTATGAAGAATTAGCGGTCTTATGCCACTGGCCTGAAGGGTTAGCCGAAAAATTAAAAAATGATGACCTTAAGGTAATTAAATCAGGGCGCGCCATATATGGAATAGAAGATCCCCCTATTCCTGGAACAAAAAATCAGGTATTTAATTTTTTAACCAGCAGAGTCCCTTTATTTGATAAGAATGGCATTATTTCAGGCGTTGCAGGAATATCGACCGATATTTCAGATTTGTTACAGGAAAAAGAAAAAACAGAGGTAGCCAATAAGGCCAAAACTGAATTTCTCGAAAACATGCGCCACGATATTCGCACCCCTTTAACTGGAATTGTAGGATTTGCCGATTTACTCAAAATGGAATCCGATAATCCTTTGATTAAAGAGTATTCTGAAAATTTGGTAGCTTCCAGCCATGCACTTCGCGATCTTCTTGATGAGGTACTCGAGGCAATACAAGTAAGCACAGGGGAGATTCCCAAATTAAAGAAAAAATTTAACTTGGAGGATACTTTAAATCATGTGATTAAATTAAATCGATCCAAAGCTGCCCAGAAAAAAATAGCTCTTAGTCTAAGGTTTGATGAGCACATTCCATATTGCGTTATCGGTGATAAAGTACGCATTCATCGTATAGCATTAGAGTTGATAGCCAATGCTCTGAATTTTACCGACTCAGGCCATGTTACCCTTTCTGTCATTCTTGCTAAACGTCATCAACGAGAATTAATTATAAAACTGGTCGTTGAAGATTCAGGTATTGGTATTCCCAAAGACAAACAACAGGAAATCTATATTCAATTTAAACGACTTACTCCATCCTATCAAGGCATATATAAAGGGGTTGGTTTAGGACTTTCAGTGGCCAAGCAATTTATTGATGAATTAGATGGTGAAATTTACGTAGAAAGTGAATCAGGAAAAGGCTCTCGATTTACCTGTGTTATCCCACTGCAAGAACCACTACTCGATGATGATTTAGGAATCCATGAGGAAATTGAAGAGATCCAGGATTCCACTCATGAACAAACGCAATCTCAGGAAATAAAGGCCATTTTTCAAAATAATCCAGGACATATGCACCAGGTGCTTGTTGTTGAAGACAATCCTATTGCTCAAATTGTAGCAAAGTCTATTTTGTCCAAATTAAATTGTACCACCGACATCGCTGATACAGGGAAAAATGCCATTGAGTACTGGAAAAAGCACCACTACGATTTAATTTTTATGGACATTGGATTGCCAGATATGGATGGGTATGAAATAACGCATCTTATTCGAGTTCATGAATTAACTAAAAAGATCCATACTCCAATTATTGCATTAACCGCTCATGCCGGCGATGAAAATAAAAAACGATGTATTGATGCAGGAATGAATGCGGTATTAACAAAGCCCTTAACAACAAAAAATTGTGCTGACATCATAGAAGCATTTATGCCAGGGAACGCTCAGCTATCTACACATAAAAATTCATCGAAAAAGAACTCTGATGTACATGAACAAAATCAATCACTATTTGACTTATCCCCTTTTCCTATTTTGGACTTCGAAGAAGGAATTAAAGCTACTGGTAATAAAATGATACTGGAAAAAATGCTTGCTTTTATGCTTGAAGATACTCTTCCTAAAGACAGGCAATTAATACAAGAAGCTCATACCAATTTGGATTGGGACAAAACGCAACATTTAGCCCATAAAATTAAAGGTGGCGCAGTCTATGTAGGAACAGTACGACTCAAAATGGCATGTCAATTTATTGAGCGTTATTATAAATCAGGGCAACGCGTACAATTGGAATCCCTTTATCAACAAGTTTTAACCGTTATTGACCAAACGTGTCAGGAAATTGGGGATTTTTTACAACAAAAAAATAACAATTAATTCAATATTATATATATCTTTCTTAAACAGCTAAGGGATTGCTGCAATTTGTAATCCTAGCGCCAAATTCTTTTTAAATCAGATGGATAATTTTAAACAGTAATTTTCTTACACTCTTTTAGGGTCTGTTGACAATTCAAGTTTCTACGTCCTGCGACTTGTTCGCAGGATCCAATTCACTCTTTATAGGCGCAATATATTCTTGTTTTACGCAAGATCTATCGATTCCGCGAACAAGTCGCGGAAATTAGGCTTGAATACAATGAAATGTAAACAGCCCCTAGTAAAAAGTCGAGGTAGAATAAACTCAAAATCCACTACTAAACAAATTTAATACGATTTTTGATAACCTGATTATCCATGAAAATACTGATAAATCCGCAAGGCCAAATGTTCACTAATCCCCTGAACTTTGCTGATTTCTTCTACGGATGCTTTGGACAATTCCCGTAAGCCTCCAAATCGGTGCAGTAAAGCCTGGCGCCTTTTGGCACCTACGCCTTCAATACTCTCAAGAGTCGAATCCAGTCGGGCTTTTTGTCTTTTTTTACGATGCGCCGTAATCGCAAATCGATGTGCTTCATCACGGATGTGCTGTAATAGATGCAGTGCCTTTGAATCCTCAGGCAAGGTAAATTCTCGCTCTTCATTAACTAAAATCAGTTTTTCCCAACCGGCTTTACGAGATGGTCCCTTCGCAACGCCCAGAAGAATCACATCGTGTACATTCAAGGACAATAAAACCCGTTGTACCACCGCAACCTGCCCTTTCCCACCATCAATAATTAATACATCAGGCAAGGATTGGGCTTCTAGCAATCGTTTGAATCTCCGTGTAACGGCTTGCTCCATAGCAGCATAGTCATCACCCGGAGTAATCCCTTCGATATTAAATCGCCTGTATTCTTTAGTACACGGCCCTTCTGCGTCAAAAACCACACAGGAAGCTATTGTTGCTTCTCCCTGAGTATGACTGATATCAAAACATTCCATTCGCTCAATGTGCTTATCAAGCGATAATAGCTGTTCCAAAGCATGATATCTGGACTTAATCGTAGAATGTTGATTGACATACTCTGCTATTGATACTCGCAGATTATTGACAGCAAAATCCATCCATCGGGATTTAACACCACGGGGATTGATTTGGATCGTACATGCTTTGCCCCGTTTTTCAGTCAGAGCTTCCTCTAAAGAATGATGATCGGAGAGTGTCTTGTTTGTGATAATTAACGCAGGAATTCGATCAATAGAATCCAGGTAGTAAAATCCAACAAAAGCCTCAAAGGTCTGTTGCCATAAATCCTCAACATCCAACTCTTCATTCAATCCTTTATGTGGAACTGAAGGAAAGAAACTACGACTGGCTAATACCTGCCCTTCCCGAATCGTAACGCACTGAATACAGGCAAAACCGGGATGAACTTCAATAGCGATTACATCTGCATCCCCCTTAAGCTGAACCACTGCTTGCTGTTCCTGAACCAGACGCAGATTTTTAATCTGATCACGAAAAACTGCCGCTGCTTCAAAATTCAGTTGCTCAACAGCGTGTTCCATACGCTCCGTCAGCTCTTCTAAAATCACCTGACATTTACCCTGCAAAAATCGCATGGCATCGTCCACAGATTGACGATAAGACTCAGGACTAATATAAGAGACACAAGGTGCGGTACATCGTTTGATTTGGTATTGCAAACATGGGCGCGAACGGGCATTAAAATAACTGTCCCGACAGTTTCGAATCTTAAATACTTTTTGTATCGTTAAAATGGTCTCTTTTACGGCAGAGCCATTGGGATAGGGGCCATAAAAATTACCCGATACCGGTTTCTTTTTACTTCGATAACTCTCAATGCGTGGAAATTCAGGATGATTCGATATATGGATGTAGGGATAAGACTTATCATCACGCATCAATATATTATATTTTGGCCGTAAAGCCTTAATAAGATTACTTTCCAGTAATAAAGCCTCTGTCTCACTTCTGGTGACCGATATTTCAATTGATGCAATTTGACTGACCAGGGATCGTGTTTTAACTGCGGTAGTGTATTTACTGAAATAACTGTTGACTCTTTTTTTAAGATTGGATGCTTTACCTACATATAAGACGGTACCTGATTCATCAAGCATGCGATAAATACCCGGTTCACCAGGTAGTTTACTAAGAAATAAAGTTAATTCAGCGGATGACTGCCTAATATTCATAAACGACAAAAATAAGGTAATTATATAGCATCATAGCTTATACTTGGCTGCTTTGTTGCTACTTGGAAATTCAATTAAACCAATGCCCAACACCATATGTACCTGGACTATCCGGTTTAATCATCTTGGATTATATCATTAGGATGCTCAATAACGCGGTGTTTCATTGCCAGATAGGTAAGCTCGACATCGTTTTTTATTCCTAATTTTTCAAACATACGATATCTGTAGCCATTGATGGTTTTACTGCTTAAAAACAATCGATCCGCAATATCCTGCACATTCATACCGCTGGTGATCATTAGCATGACTTGCATTTCCCTTTCTGACAACATGTCAAAGGGAGAATCCTGGGCATCCTGCAAGCTATTAATTGCCATTTTCTGAGCAATTTCAGCACTGAGGTATTTTTCGCCTTTAGCTACCTTACGAATTGCCGCCGCCATTTCTTCCGCTCCTGACTCTTTGGTCAGATAGCCCATGGCACCCAATTGCAAAACTCGAGTAGGCAAAGGATCAGTGCATATTGCAGTCACCGCAATGACCTTAATTTGAGGATTTGATTTTTTTAAGCGACGAGTAACTTCCCAACCATCAATTCCAGGCATTTTCATATCTAAAAGAACGACATCAGGGTTATGAGTTTTTACAAATGCCAAGGCCTGCTCACCGATCTCAGCATCCGCAACTACATCTACATCCGCCATGTCTTCAAGCAATCGTCGAATACCCATTCTAACCAATGCATGGTCATCAACAATTAATACTTTAATCAAATGATGCTCCTTGACCAACAAGCCAATGAACAAAGTGTGTTGGATGATGTTAACAAGACTCTTCTGTCATTACAATACATAGACATCCTATTCCTTCCCCAGCTAACAGGCCCTGATATGGATATTCGGGTTATCAGGATCAACATCAAAAAATGGAGGATACTCACCTAGCTGTCGTGTTCGATCCAAAAGTTCATTGATATTAGACGAAACAAAATTATATAAGGTCTGGTAATCATTAATAACAAAATACACTGGCTGTAACCTATCAATCCGATAAGGCATTCGAAATGCTGCAACAGGCTCAAAAAGTACACGAAGAGGAATATCACTTTCTACACTGTAAACGGTTTCACTAATGGACGATAAAATTCCGCCACCATACGCTCTTAAGCCTTTTGCTGTATTAATCAAACCAAACTCAACCGTAAACCAGAACATTCGTTGCAATAATGGCCAATCGGTTTCTGGAAAGGTTAGAACCTTACACGCATAATCATGGATAAAATCCGCATATACCTTGTCCGTTAACATAGGACAATGGCCAAATATTTCATGAAATATATCAGGCTCCTGCACGTAATCCAATTCTTCTTCACAACGAATAAAGGTGGCTGCCGGGAAGTATTTATTTGACAAAAGTTCAAAGAACTCCCGTGCTGAAATCAATGCAGCGACAGGGGCTACCTGCCATCCTGTTTTTGCCTTTAATTTTTGACTTACTTCTGGAAGCTGGGGAATTGCATTCCCGGTTACACCCAATGTATTCAAACCAGTCAAAAACTCATCGCAGGCTCTACCAGGCAATATTTTCATTTGTCGTTCAAATAATATATTCCAGATTCTGTTTTCTTCTGCAGAATAATTGACTATACCCTGAGCGTCAGGAACATGTGCAACATAACGACTTTCAAACCCCATAACTTCTCCTTCACTCATTTATATTTCAACTACACCAGCAATTGCCCATCTTCTCTCTATAATATGCAGCCAAATTCTAGGCATAAAGAATTAATATCTTTCACACAATGGAGAAAACCCAAAATGAATTCGGGATGACAACTCAGGGAGATAAATACAGGAATTACAAATAACTCAAGGCTCAAAGCCGGAAAATTTTGTAAATTCCAAAATAAAAATCTTGATTTAGTAATTACCCAACCACACCCTAAATGTCAACCTCCTGTTAATAAATATTACTTATTTTTACATTCTACTATAGAATTCTCACAATCTATTTCAATATTGGAAAAACAAATGACTATTGCCATTTTAGCTACAGGGGATGAAATCGTTCATGGGGACACACTGAATACCAATAGTCATGATATTGCGCATATTCTTTGTTCAGAAGGCTTGTCTCTGGGATTGCAAATGGCCTGCAGCGATAAAGAAACAGACATCGTAAACTGCCTGGAATTTTTAGCCCAAAAACATGAAGTTATTATTGTAATCGGCGGACTGGGGCCAACAACAGATGATCTAACTCGTTTTGCGTTAGCAAAATACACAGGTGATGTTTTAGTTCAACATAATGAAGCTTTAGAACATATCAAGAAACGACTGCAATCAGTCCAGGTAGTCATTAACGAAGGAAATTTACAGCAATGCCTGTTTCCGCCACAAGCCAGAATACTGCCTAACCCAAACGGCAGTGCTGTAGGGTGTTATTACCAATGGAATAATAGAATTTTTATCTTACTGCCCGGACCTCCCCGTGAATGTCTGCCTATGTTCAATAACCATGTTCTTCCTAACCTTTTGACAATGGAGCGCAGCACGAAACAGATCATTAAGTGGCGGATTTTTGGTGTGGCAGAGAGCGAAATTGCCCAGACCCTGGAAGATGCGCTGGCTGATATTGATTGTCAAACAGGATACCGCCTGGACGTGCCTTATATCGAATTCAAGGTTCGTTGTACCCGTGATCTGGTGGATACAGTTAAAGACATTATCGATCCTATCCTGTCTCCGCATATCATTGCTTCTATTGACAAAAAAGCATCGGTTAATCTGAGGGAGCTGATCCTTAAAAATAATGAACCTATAACCATAATAGACGAAGTCACCCAAGGATTATTGCAATCCCTTTTAATAAAACCAGGGACTCAGCACTTGATTCACTTCCATAATCTTAAATCGACAAGATTATATTTTCATCTCAGAGGCCTGGAGGAATATTGGTCGCAACAACCGGCAAAAGGTTCAACGCAATTAACCATAAACTACAGTAATCAAATCCAGGAAGGAGGAGAGACACACCAGA
Organism: Legionella sp. km535; assembly: GCF_003990085.1. Classification (NCBI taxonomy): domain Bacteria; kingdom Pseudomonadati; phylum Pseudomonadota; class Gammaproteobacteria; order Legionellales; family Legionellaceae; genus Legionella; species Legionella sp. km535. The sequence continues at coordinate 133,932 of NZ_RZGU01000003.1, forward strand.
TACCTTATCGCAGTCCTCTGGTGGTCTATTATGCAGCCGAGTGGTTAAGCTTCCGACTCTTTCATCTCATCAATCAATTGCATCAATGAGTAACACAGTTGTTGAGTTCCCTGGCCACTAATCGCTGAAATGGCAAATACTTTACCCGTCCAATTCAGACCTTTTACGATGGCCTCTACCCGTTCCTGCCTGCTGGCTTCATCGGGTAGCATATCGATTTTATTCAGCACCAGCCAGCGAGGTTTATTCAAGAGATCAGGACTGTATTCACCCAGCTCATTAATGATGGCCTTTGCTGACACAACCGGATCACTATCATCAAGAGGAGCAACATCGATTACATGCAATAAAACACAAGTACGGGAAAGATGTTTTAAAAACCGATGACCTAACCCTGCGCCTGCAGCTGCTCCTTCTATAAGCCCGGGAATATCAGCCATTACGAAGCTTTTGTGAGATGAGACACTAACCACACCTAAACCTGGGTGCAATGTAGTAAAGGGATAATCAGCAACTTTTGCTTTTGAACTGGAAACGGCACGAATTAATGTGGATTTCCCGGCATTTGGAAGCCCCAATAAGCCAACATCAGCCAAAACACGCAATTCCAAACGTAAATGCCGGCATTCACCGGGGCTACCTGGACTTGATTGTCTTGGAGATCGGTTTACACTGCTTTTATACCGTGTATTTCCCAATCCATGAAATCCGCCCTGAGCAATAAGAACGGGTTCGCCGGGTTTATTTATATCTCCGAGTAACTCACCTGTATCGATATCATAAACCATGGTGCCTACAGGAACCTTTATAATCAGGTCTGCTCCTTTTTTCCCACTGCAGTTGCCACCCATCCCTTGTTGACCGTTCTCTGCTTTATAATGACGCATATAGCGAAAATCTACCAGGGTGTTTAAATCGCTGCTCGCTTCAAAATAAACACTGCCACCATCCCCACCATCACCACCATCGGGACCACCACGAGGGATAAATTTTTCACGCCTGAAACTGACGCAACCATTTCCACCATTACCGGCGTCTACCTTAATAATTGCTTCATCGACGAATCTCATGACCAACCTTAAACTAAAAAAAAACCCCGTTACCGGGGTTATAAACTGGATGACAAATATCGTAACGTTTAGATACCATCAAAAATGTGTTCTACAAAATAACTGCTACATCCTATTATTTTTGAAATCACTTTAAAATACATCTGTGCTTTGCAAGATCATTGCAAATCATGATGCATTGTTGCAAATTAATTCGCAGCTTCTTCTATTTGTTCGGCAACTATAGTGACGTATTTGCGATTCTTTTCACCCTTAACGGCAAAATGTACCAAACCGGATACCAGAGCATAAAGGGTATGATCACGACCACAACCAACACCTGTTCCGGGGTGGAAACGAGTTCCACGCTGTCTTACAATAATTTCACCCGCATTAACAAATTGACCACCGAAACGCTTTACACCAAGAAACTTTGGATTCGAGTCGCGGCCATTACGAGTACTACCACCTGCCTTCTTATGAGCCATTGCTATCCCCTCTTACTTGCTTATCGCAGTAATTTTAACTTGCGAATAATATTGTCTATGCCCCATTTGTTTCATGTGGTGCTTACGACGACGGAATTTAATAATTTTTACTTTCTTGTGACGACCGTGATCAAGAACTTCAGCTTTAACTACTGCTTTAGCAACAAATGGAGTGCCGCACACGACTTTATCGCCATCTGCCAACATCAGTACTTCTGAAAATTTGATCTCATTGCCAACATCTTCAGGCAGCAATTCAATTTTTAGAACATCACCTTCTTTTACGGTATATTGCTTACCGCCTGTCTTGATTACCGCATACATAACTATTCTCCAACTCGCCTGATTGGCTATCACAATTTCAACAAAGTGCCATATTCTATGAAATTATGGCTATGACTTCAAGTTCATTTTAAAATATTGTATACTTCTTCACCCTTTCCCGGTTTAATTGCTCCCTTTTAGTGAGTAATCGGGTGTTTAATCTGGTCGCGGATTAAATAGGGATCCTTAAATTTATTGGAGTATATAATGTCAACAATTCTTTTAGAAGCCGAAACAAGAACGGATATGGGGAAAGGTGCGAGCCGCCGCCTACGTCGTCTTGAAAATAAAGTTCCCGCTGTAATTTATGGCGGTGATAAAGAACCAAAATCAATCCACTTTCTACACAATAAAGTAATTAAAGCCTTGGAAACTGAAAGTATTTACTCCAGTGTTTTTGATATTTCTGTTGACGGTAAAGTTGAACACGTGATTTTGAAAGCATTACAACGCCATCCATACAAACCACTTGTTATGCATATGGATTTACAACGTGTTTCAGGAAAAGATGTTCTGGTTAAACTTGTACCCATTCATTACATCAATGAACAAAAATCTGCTGGCGTTAAAGCTGGTGGTATCATTAACCACACCATGACTCAAGTTGAAATTCGTTGTCAAGCTAAAGACTTACCTGAATTCATTGAAGTGGATATGACTAATGTTGGAATGGATGATGTAGTTCACTTGTCTAATCTGAAACTGCCTAAAGGTGTTCATCTGACTGTTGATGTTACCGATGGAAGTCATGATGCACCTGTTGTCAGCATTCATGCACCTAAAGTCAGCTCAGCTGAAGAAGAAACATCAGTTCCAGCTTCTGCTGTACCTACTACTAATGAAGAGAACAGCGCAGAGTAACGATTACTCTGGATTCATTTCTTGCAGACAGCCAGCATGCGTTCATTCTGGCTGTCTGTAAAGATAGTTCAATGAAAACACGCTCTGCTACTCTACGATGAATCCGATACATATATTAAGAAACTACAGTCTATGGCCATTAAACTAATCATCGGTTTACGTAATCCAGGCTCTGCCTATGAACAAACCAGGCATAATGCCGGTGGATGGTTGGTTACTTCTCTGGCACAAAGACACAGCACTCATTATAAATCAGATAAAAAAATGCAGGCGGAAATTGCTGATCTGGATATCAATCATCATCAATGCAAATTAGTATTACCCTTAACTTTTATGAACCACAGTGGGTTACCTACCCGGGCAATCAGTCAATTTTATCGAATTCAACCAGAAGAAATTGTGGTCGTACATGATGAGCTGGATCTGCCTGTTGGACGTATAAAAATAAAAACAGGTGGAGGCCATGGGGGGCACAATGGTTTACGAGACATTATAACTCAGTTAGGAAGCAGTGAATTTCATCGATTACGAATTGGGATTGGCCATCCTGGTCATAGAGACCTCGTCCACCAATTTGTATTGGGCAAACCTTCAGTCGATGACAGACAGAAAATTTACGATGCTATAGATAGAGGCATAGCTGTAATGCCTTTGGTATTGTCTGGAGATATAGCCAGAGCAATGAATCAATTAAACACTTAATTCTAAATAAACCATCCAATCCTCACGATTGACGCTTCATTTAGAACATTAGCAAAGAGGTAGTACATATGGGATTTAAATGCGGTATCGTTGGTTTACCTAACGTTGGAAAGTCAACTCTATTCAACGCCCTGACCAAAGCAGGTATAGAAGCGGCTAACTACCCATTTTGTACCATTGAACCTAATGTGGGTATCGTAACTGTTCCCGATCCTCGTCTGGATGCATTAAGCGACATCGTAAAGCCACAGCAGGCTCTTCCTGCGACCATGCAGTTTGTTGATATTGCCGGCTTGGTTAAAGGGGCTTCCAGCGGTGAAGGGCTGGGGAATCAATTTCTGGCAAACATACGCGAAACTGATGCGATTGCTCATGTGGTGCGTTGCTTTGAAAATTCGGATGTAATACACGTTGAAGGTCGCGTTGATCCACTTAGCGACATAGAAGTAATTAACACAGAACTTGCTTTAGCAGATATGGAAACACTTGAAAAAGCCATGCTAAAAGCAGGAAAAAACAGCAGAAGTGGCAATAAGGAAGCTATTTTCGAAATGAAAACTCTCGAAAAAATTAAAGCGCACCTGGATGCTGGATATCCTGTTCGAACTTTAGGACTTACTCCTGAAGAAGAACTCATTACGCGTCGACTGTTTTTACTCACTGCAAAACCGGTACTTTATATAGCCAATGTTAATGATGATGGCTATGAAAATAATCCTTTACTGGAACAAGTTAAAAATCTTGCAGCCCAGGAACAGGCACGCATTGTGGCTTTATGCGCAGCAACTGAATCTGAGCTGGTAGAGCTGGATGATGCTGATCGCAAAGAATTCATGACTGACCTGGGATTAACAGAGCCGGGGTTAAACAAAGTGATCAGAGCAGGATATGACCTATTGGGATTACAAACCTATTTTACTGCCGGAGTAAAGGAAGTAAGAGCATGGACCATTCACAAAGGAGCAACAGCACCACAGGCAGCTGGAGTAATTCATACAGACTTTGAAAAAGGCTTTATACGAGCAGAAGTCATTTCTTATGAGGCGTTCATCGCTTGTCGTGGCGAACAGGGAGCTAAAGAAGCCGGAAAGCTACGTCTTGAAGGGAAAGACTATATTGTTTGTGATGGTGATGTGATGCACTTTCGTTTTAATGTGTAGCGATGACACATCAGAAGTCGTGTAGTTTAATTATGCCCCAATCAGGAGTTAGGTACTGCTCGCGAGTCAGTTTTAATTCCTGTTTGGGGCTAGCAGGGCCATCCCCAAGAACTTGCCGCTTTTTTAAAAGCTTTTTAAACATTATTTGACTTTAACTCAGCTGATCTCTTGACTTAATGATCAAGATAATTTATCAATTTGAATAGAATAAACGACGTAAACCTGTACAAATAATAATCTATACTGTAGATATTGATATGAAATAATTTAACTTCTTCATATCTAGAATCTGAGGTCTTTAAATGACACTGGGTGAACAAGATGTTATGAATCGTAAGTCACAACTACCACTTCCCAGTGAACATGATAGAAAATACCGCCTGCTCACTACAATCACTGTTGAACTCCTTGTTATTGGTATTAATTTCGCTGCACTCAATATTTATTTGCATTTTTGGATTATTGCCTACTTTTTATGTTTTGCCAGCGTTATTGCATTCGGTAATTTGATATTACTCAAGAAGAAATACAGCATCATCCTTTGTGGCCATGTATTGAATAGTTTATGCCTGTTGGTCATGACTGTAGGTAATTTGTGTTTAGGAGGAATATCCAGTTCCTATTTTGGCTGGTTCTATCTGTCGCCCATCCTTGCCGCTGCAACAATAGGACTTGAGGGATTAATTTTCTACAGCCTATTATCTGCATCAATAGTAATGATATTTGTCTATCAATACATCTCACCGGTATACCAGGTCCCTGCAGAATATCTTCTCTACATCGAAAATATAAATCATATTTTTATTTTTTTACTTACGATCACCATTCTCTATAATTTATTGAAAGAAAATAGACTTTATGAAACGGTATTAAGGGAACAAAATTTCTTACTCAAAGCAGATAAACAAAAATTTCACTACCTATCAAATCATGATTCATTAACCAATTTGCCTAATCGTTCTTATTTTAATACTCATTTACAGAAAATTCTCGATTTGGCTGTATCAACCCAAAACACAGTCACTTTATTTTTTATGGATCTGGATGGCTTTAAAAAAATAAATGATAAATACGGCCATGACGTAGGTGACATCCTCTTATTACAGGTTGGTAAAAGACTGAAAAACTGCTTTAGGGCAAACGATATTATTGCGCGATTAGGCGGTGATGAATTTACCGCAGTCATCACTTATAAACCGAATGAGTCGATATCCGATACAATAATTAAAAGGATAGAACAGGAGTTTTCTGAACCCTTTCACATTAAAAATCTGGATTTAAATTGTACGATCAGTATCGGTACAGCAATTTTTCCAGATGAAGCTACAAATGCAGAGAACTTACTCAAGCTGGCTGACAACAACATGTATAAAAACAAAAAAATAAAAGCGAAACACAATAAACACAGTCAATAGATCAATTCTACGCCCGTTGGGCAAACCGCAAGTTCCCACGGCTGTCCCATTAAAAATGTAACGTCTTTCCGAGCGTAGCGAGGAATCTCCTGCAAATTGGCACAATCTGAATTAATGCATTAATTATCATTACCTTTTAACCTCTCTGTTTTTACAAGGAATTTAATGATGTCATCAGAAGATGTACCTGGATTTTTATATCATTTCGACACGCTCGAAGATCCAAGAATTGATAGAAAGAAATTGTATCCTTTAACGGAACTATTATTTGTTGTTATCTGCGCTAACCTATGTGGAACTCAGAGTTGGCGTGATTTTGTAACATTCGGAGAAGAACAATTAGATTATTTACGCCGATTTTTATCTTTTGAGAATGGCATTCCATCTAAAAATACATGTGCTCGTGTATTTTCGATTTTAAATCCGGATGAATTTAAGAAGTGTTTTTATTTCTTGGATTCAATCATTCCAACAAGCATTGGGTAATTTGATAGCCATTGATGGCAAAACATTAAAGAAATTTAAGGATATGAGCATTAGGCGCCTGCAGAAAAAGGCTGGCTCGGGAGACTCAACTCTTGATATGATTTTAATGGCCGCATTTTAATGGCATCGTGCAACCTTGCAGGAGATTCCTCGCTACGCTCGGAAAGACGTCATATTTTTAATAGGATAGCCGTGCGCAAGTTCCTTCTTATACTTGACAATTAACATATCCCCCCTTAGCATGCATTGACTAATTGGTAGAGGATATAGAATGACTATTGACCGTATACGCGCCTTGGTAAATGAAGATTTTGACGCGGTTAATAACTTGATTATTGATAAAATTCAATCACAAATCGTTTTAATTCATGACTTGTCCCATCATATCGTTGAGAGCGGTGGCAAGAGATTACGCCCCTTACTGGTACTTTTGTCCAGCAATGCCTGCGGCTATAAAGGTACGGATCACATCTCTTTGGCAGCCATGGTTGAATTTTTTCATACTGCCACTTTATTACATGATGACGTAGTTGATGAATCTACCTTGAGAAGAGGAAGACAAACCGCTAACAGCATCTGGGGTAGTAAAGCCAGTGTGTTGGTCGGAGACTATTTATTTACTCAATCGGTACAATTAATGGTAGAAGTCGGGACTTCCGCGATTCTCAATCTATTCGCCAATACATCACACCAAATTAGTTGTGGTGAGGTCAAGCAACTTGCAAATCGGCATAACCCAGCATTGAGTATTGAGGATTATTTCGATGTTATTCGGTCTAAAACAGCTCTACTTTTTGCAGCTGCGGCATGTATAGGTCCTATTCTGGGTAACTCACCCATTGAAGTACAAAATAGCCTCTATGCTTATGGTTTGCATTTGGGGAATGCTTTTCAACTGATTGATGATGCACTGGATTATTGCTCTGATTCTGCAACTCTGGGTAAAAATATTGGTGACGATCTTGCGGACGGTAAAGCAACCCTTCCTTTAATCCACGCATTACAGCATGGTACACCAACACAACAAGAGCAAATTAAAAACAGTTTAAAATTGGGAAGTTTGGACCATTTACCCGATATTCTTCTGGCGATTGAACAAACTAATGCCATAGCCTATACCAAACGAATCGCTGCTCAGGAAGTAGATAAAGCACTGTCTTGCTTAACAGTTCTTGCAGATTCAGAATATAAAACAGCACTGATTGATTTGGCCAATTTTGCTCTGGAACGAAATTACTAAAACACTACAAAGTGCTGCATGTCTTCCCGCTCCTGTTTCTGTTATCAGAGTCTCTGCCGCACTATTAAAATCAGAAACAGAACCGTGATAGCTCTTTAAAAACAGACAAATTTTCATGTATGATGAAATTACAAAACTATTTGCCTAAGATTCTTATGACTACTCAGGAATTAATAAAAAAATTTAATGAATTTTTATTTGACCAATGTGGTGTGACCTATACGGTATTTGACCACGTACGATTAGATAAAAGAACCCCCATAAAATCTCTTTTTTTTAATCCATATAAATCTCCTAATGAATTTTTTTACCAAGGAGCAAGCACCATAACGGCTCCTGTATGCCTTACAATTATCACCCTGGAACTCGCTGCAGCATCTGTATACCTCGGGCTCAAATCCATTGTTAATCTGGCAAAATTAAATCCGCAGGTTGCGAAAATCGATATTATAGATGCTGCAGTTTATTTGGTTTTTTCCTTTATAGCGGCCGTTGTCGGTGTAGCCAGTCCTGTAATCAATTTGATTGATTTTATCGGATCAGGCATTAATAGCATGATAGCAGTGAATGAACCCTCTCAGGAGACACACCAACCCTTGAATAATTAGTTTCGTTCAATCACACTTTATAGAAACAAGGAGAACGATCGCTCGTCAATCTTATCGGAGTGTAGCTCAGCCTGGTAGAGCACTGCCTTCGGGAGGCAGGGGTCGCAGGTTCAATTCCTGTCACTCCGACCATATTAATAATCAGTGAATGTCATGTTCTCCCCACTCCTTCTGGGAGAAAGTGAATGTTTCCGAATGCTCCGTACATCGCACGCCCTGGCAACATCAATGCCTGGGATAATGAGGAATTCGTTAATGCAGTGAAGAATACCGGATGCAAACAGCTCATCATCGCCGGTGTGGTTACCGAGGTTTGCGTGGCCTTTCCTGCCCTGTCAGCTTTGGAAGCGGGATATGAAGTTTTTATAATCACTGATGCTTCAGGGACGTTTAATGAGGTCACCCGCCATAGTGCCTGGTTGCGAATGCAGGCCGCTGGCGTACAATTGATTAACTGGTTTGGCATGGCTTGTGAATTGCACCGCGACTGGCGTAACGACATCGAAGGACTGGGTACACTGTTCTCAAATTACATACCAAACTATCGGAATCTCATGACGAGCTACTTCACTTTGGTCGGAAATTAAGGCGAAATACGGAATATCTGCAAGTCGTTTAACTCAGATCATTGAGAAGAATATTAATGAAGTCGGTCCTTTATTAAATATCAAAGTTAATAATTTAATCGAAAAATCAGCTAACATCTTATTTTCCAGAAGATTTTCATTAGAAAAAAACACCACTGAATATCAGGAAAATGAGCAGGCCTATGCATTGAGTGAAGGGATCGCTCTTTTGATTAATAGTACTAAGCACTCAACTCCTGCATTCATAGATTTAACAGAACTTTATATGAGCAGTTTGGATGACAGCCCTCAAATGACAGCATTAAAGAATGAATGGAATCAATATAAGAATAAATTTGGAATAACTTCCAATCCTCAAGCGTCGACTGATCAGGACTTATTGATGAAACAAGACTCTGAACAGGATAAGAATTGCTATAGTGAATTATGTTCCATCCTGCAAAGTGGTCTCTTTGTTGAGCCCGGAGTAACTATTAAATCACAGCTATACCCTAATTTAGCTAATTTAATCAGAGCGTTACAAGCAAATGATGATTTCTCAGTAATTCAATCGATTGCAGAGAAAGGCATTGAGAAAAATGTTGAAATCAAAGAGCAAAATCCGAGCAGAGATACCAGCCAAATAGATAAGCGCATCACCGTATTTACTGCAATTAGTCAAGCCAATTCACTTGAAGAGGCGCTTGGTACGATAAAAGAAAATTTGCCTGAGCTTCATAAAGAACAGGATGCGGGATTGAGACACCAATAAAGGATTAACTATTCTGAGGTCCCCTTTCCATAAACATCCGTGCTATCTCAAGAAGGGATCATCAGGCTCATCAGCAGCATCGCTATCAATTGGAAGGCTGTTTGAATCAATAGAGTCTCCAGGGATTTTTCGGGTTTCGCTGGCCCACTCGCCTAAATCTATCAATTTACATCGTTCAGAACAAAAGGGTCTAAAAGCATTTTCAGAATCCCAGGTATTTTGTTTGCCGCAGATTGGGCAGGAAATTTTCTTTAGTTTATTCATTGCGATCTTTGTTAATTAATGTCAGGAATGCAGTATGCAATACAGCATACTGATTTTTCAACCCTGTAAGTTTTAGGACTTACGAAAAATGCCAAATCGTTTCGTTAGCATTTATTAATTCAACATATTTAATGTTCATTGATGAATCTTTAGTAAACGGAATGTTCAACAAACAAAGAATTCATAGTATTCTGTTATGAATTCAATTGATTAATGGCTGAATGGCATGTCTGTGTTCAAAAAATTTTTAAAATATTATCGCTCATCTGCAGAAAATCGAACTCAGATACACCTATTTTTTGGCTTTGTCATTATTCCAGTTATAGGAATGTCCCTATTATACCTTTGGGTACGATTATTCTGGTTATAAGGTTTAAACCGAATCTATCAACAACCAAGACATTATTTATTTTTCCTATCAAAATGCCTCTAGCTGCCAGACTTCATATGAAGGTGTTTCATAGGGATGACTGCTTTTTAAAGCTTCAATAACCTCCTTGATGCATTCATTCTGACAAACCGTCTCAACTTTATATTCAGCTATTTTTTCTAATTGATTCATTTCACCAATAAATGCATTACTTCCAACTAGCGGCATAAACTGCCCCTCTCCTAATATTTGCCATGAACATTTGCAGTAATTACCAATAATTCCAGCTCCAGCTGCGAAAATGGCATCTTTAACTAATTCAAGATGAGTTTCAGGAACATTGAAACATAATTTATACATAAGACAAATACCGGTAATTATTGATTCGATTCAATGCGCCGGATCATAATCCAAAATATTCACCAGCAGAAGTGTATGACCAGAATAGAGGTAACATAAATGACCGGGTAGATAGGTAACCGGCTGCTCAAACTATTCCCCTTCTCCCTTTTAAAGGGAGCAGGGAACACGCATGGCATTTAAAATACTAGAGAATACATACTATTTTAATGAATTTAAAATAACGTCCATACCACCCAAATAAGGTTTTAAAACAGTAGGAATATGAATAGCGCCGTCTTTATCCTGGTAATTCTCCATAATGGCGACCAAAGTTCTTCCTACTGCCAATCCTGAGCCATTTAAGGTATGAACCAATTCTATTTCATTGGTTTCTGGATTACGATATCGCGCTTTCATTCGACGTGCTTGAAAGGCTTCCATATTGGAGCAGGATGAAATTTCTCTATACGTATTTTGGCTAGGCAGCCAAACCTCAAGATCATACGTTTTTGCAGATCCAGCCCCCATGTCCCCGGTGCACAGAGCAAGTACCCGATAAGGCAACTCCAATCGCTGCAAAATGACTTCAGCATGGTGGGTTAGCTGCTCCAGAGCATCATAAGAATCTTCTGGCTTCGTTATCCAGACCAACTCAACTTTTTCAAATTGATGCTGGCGAATCATCCCTTTAGTATCTTTGCCATAAGAACCGGCCTCACTTCTGAAACAGGGTGAATGGCATGCATAGCGAACAGGCAACGATTCGACAGGCAAAATGGTATCTCTTACTGTATTAGTTACAGGGATTTCTGCTGTGGAAGTCAGATAATAACCATTCTCTCCAGTCAGTTTAAACAAATCCTCTTCAAATTTAGGCAACTGACCAGTCCCCAAAAGACTGTCAGAATTCACAATATAGGGTACATAGATCTCTTGATAACCATGCTGTTGGGTATGAGTATCGAGCATAAACTGAATTAAAGCACGATGCAGTCGCGCAATTTGATGTTTCATTACTACAAAACGGCTTCCCGTAATTTTAGCAGCCAGAGCAAAATCCATTTGTCCAAGTGCATCTCCCAACTCATCATGAGATTTCACTGGAAAATCAAACTCGGGAACTGTACCCCAACGCCTAACCTCTTGGTTATCTTGTTCATCTTTACCTACAGGGACAGATTCATGCGGAATATTAGGCAGAGATAATGCAATAGCTTCAATGTGCTGTAATACCGTTTCAAGCTCTGCTTTCTGCTGCTCTAATCGCGCTGCCAATTGATTAACCTCTTCTCGCATAGGCTCTATATCTTCACCGCGAGATTTTGCCGCGCCAATGGCTTTGGAGCGCATATTCCGTTCATTTTGTAGCGACTGGGTGCTGACTTGTAATGCTTTACGTTTTTCTTCCAATTCAGAAAAGGCATCCACATCAAATTTAAAGCCACGCTTTAAAAGTTGAGATGCAACACGTTGGGGATCTTCACGAAGTAATTGATTATCTAACATAAGTAAACACTCTGAGTTTTAAGTTGGATCAAGGTACCCTGCAAGCAAACATCGAGCAACACAGGTACCGACAAGTACCATTGTCAAGGCACCAATGTTATTAACTAAAATATTCGCCAGTAATTTGAACCATTGTCCTTGTTCATACAGAAACAATGATTCAGCAGCAAAACTTGAAAAGGTGGTATACGCACCTAAAAAACCAGTAAAGAAAAATAAACGCCAATATTCTTCAGCACTGAAACGCCCCACTAATAAAGTAAGAAAGAATCCCGCTAAAAAAGAACCTAAAGTATTGACGATTAAAGTACCGTATGGAAATCGTAATCCCCATATATTCTGCGCAAAAAGTACAGTTGCATAACGCGACATTGCTCCCAAAGACCCTCCAAAAGCTACAGCTAGGTAGGGAGCAATCATCATTTATCTCACAATACCGCGCGTGGATTGATTCAGAGCATCAATCATAGGAATAACCTCAGGACATTCCCCCTGCATCAACTCCAGTTCAGCTACAGCCTGTTGCACTGTCAAACCTTTACGGAAAATAATTTTATAAGCCCGTCTTAGACTGTCTATTGCCGAAGAAGAAAAGCCCCGTCTGCGCAATCCAACAGTATTTATTCCACATGCTGAAGTTGTATGTCCTGCAATCATGACATAGGGCAATACATCTTTAGTAACGTACGTTGCACGCGCAATAAATGCATAAGCCCCTACATGACAAAACTGATGTACCGCCGCATAAGGACCAATGATCGCGAAATCATTAACGATAACGTGACCAGATAAGGCCGCGTAATTAACCATAATAATTTGGTCACCAACCATACAATCATGACCTATATGAGAATAAGCCATTAAAAAATTATTATTTCCGATGCGAGTAACACCACCGCCTTTGACGGTGCCGCGGCTAATCATACAATATTCGCGTATTACATTATTATCACCAATTTCCAAACGAGTTGGCTCGCCCTTATAAGTGATGTCCTGTGGCTCATCACCTACTGAAGCAAATTGAAATATTTTATTGTTTTTACCAATCGTTGTTGGCCCATCAATTACTACATGCGGACCAATCCAGGTATTTTCACCAATCTCAACATCTGCACCGATTACTGTACCAGGGCCAATAGATACCCCTTTCCCCAGTTTTGCAGATGGATGAATCATTGCTCTTTCATCTATCACTTTAGAATTTCCTTTGCTGCGCTTAATAAGTCTGCGGAACAAGCTAATTTATCACCTACATAAGCTTCACCATGCATACGCCAAAAATCTCTCTTTTGCCCAATTAACTTTACTTCCAATCTTAATTGATCACCTGGGGTCACTATTTGTTTAAAGCGCGCATTGTCAATTCCTGCAAAATAATGCAAGAATTCGTACCCTTCTTTAGGTTGGCGGGAAAGATTAGACAAAATAGCACAGGCTTGAGCTAATGCTTCAAGCATTAGTACACCTGGCATGATTGGATTTCCTGGAAAATGGCCAGTAAAAAAATTCTCATTCATGGTCACATTTTTGATTGCTGTCAAATAATCCATTTTTTTATAATCCAGGACTCTGTCAACCAAAAGAAATGGATAACGGTGCGGCAACAGATTTATTATCTGATTTATATCAATATGCTCACTCATACATTGTTTCTCATTGAATCATTGTGAATTCTTTAAAAGAATATTCATTATCTTGTTTTACACTACTCTAATCAATCGAATAATTAAAAAATATCCAATTGAATACCTAAACCAATCAGAAATCTGAATCAGCCTTACTCTTGCTGTACCTGTATTGATGGATCACCATTCCTTAGTTTTTTCTCTAGTGCACCCATTCTGGTTATATAATCATCCAGCCGTTTGAATCGCGCTGCATTTTTGCGCCATCGATTATGTTCATGGGCCATGGTTCCAGAAGAATAAATACCTGACTTGACTATCGATTTACTGACCGTAGACATTCCAGTAATCACAATATTTTCGCCTAATCGAACATTAGCGGCAATGCTGCTTGCTCCCCCTATAATGCAATCAGAGCCAATATGAGCATAAGCACCTACAGCAGCACAACCGGCTATTGCGGTATTACTCCCGATAAACACATCATGCGCGATCTGCACCAGATTATCGACGCAAACGCCTTCTGCAAGATAAGTATCACCCAGCGCTCCTCTATCAATCACCGTATTAGCACCTAAATGCACTTCATCAGAAAGAATCACCGCACCAACATCAGGGCCTTGCTGCCAAACTCCATGATGTTTGAAATAATTAAAGGGAGCTGAACCAATAATACACCCTGAATTAATACGCACATTCCTTCCAAGGCGACAACCTGAATGAATCATTACCCCACAACCAATCCTGCTGTCTTTTCCAATGGACACGGCCGATTCAATGACAGTATTGGAACCCAGGATAACGCCATCAGCTATGTGAACATCTTCACCAATAACACTATAAGCACCTATGGAAACCTGGTTACCTATTTGTGCAGAATGATGAATACGAGCTGTTTCGTGTATTCCACTGTTAGGAGATTGGGCAGAGGAAAACAACTTAACTGCTTCAGTCATAGAGGCCAGAGGATTTGAAACCGCTATAGAATTCACTGGACATAGATGCACATGCTCTGCTTTCAGAATGACAGCGCCTGCAGCAGTATGTCCTAGTGTATTGTACAACAAAGGGTTATCGAAATAAGCGACATCCCTAGATGTGGCTCGCGCCAAAGAAGACAAACCAAAAATGGCGTGACTGGCATTTCCATGCCAGACGCCATTTAAAATATCAGCTAATTGCGCAAGGGTCAGCAACTGGTCCGCCGAACTAATTTATTGCTTTAATAACTTTATCGGTTACATCTAATGTATCAGAACTGAAAGGAGTTGCATCTTTTTGGACGATAATATCGTATTTTTCGTCTTTGGCAACTTTAGAAATTGCAGAACGAACTTTAGTATACAAACCTTCCATTGCTTCATTGTGAGCAGTGCTTAATTCTTGCTGATATTGCTGTCCATCTCGTTCAAATTGTTGTTGTGCAGCAACAATTTTCTTTTCCAGATCTTTCTTTTGAGTAGCACTCATAATAGCACTATCACGCTTGAATTTTTCCATGTCAGACTTCAGACTTGCTTCTACAGCCATTAACTTATCACGACGTGGTTTAAATTCTTTTTCCAGTTTTGCCTGGATGTCTTTCATTTGACTTGATGTCTGCATGATTTTTTGTAAATCAACAACACCTATTTTTGCCCAATCTGCAAATGCAGATGTGCCAACCAAACTAAAAACCAATGCGACTAATACCGCACCAAAACGTTTCATATTTATCTCCTAATTTAAAGATAGTGATGCTAGCACAATTCGAAAAGGGTTGCGATATGTGCAGCAACACTTTTCAACAAACCTTTTCATTATAAATTCCTTTGCGATTTCCCCTAAAATCCTGAAGAGAGAGCAAATTGGAAATACTGTGTTTGATCCAACGGTTGCGGGTTTAACGCCTTCGCAACACTGAATGCCAGCGGACCGAATGGAGAACGCCATTCTAATGAAACACCCGCTGAATAACGCATTGGACCTGCAGGAGTTCCACGTAATGCGTCAGGAGTTCCATAAGAAAACACATTACCCGCGTCAGCAAAGATAGTTGTTCTGATATTATCGCGGCTTAAAGGGTACGGTAATATAAGACCAGCACTGGCATTAAGCAGAAGGTTCGCTCCCATAGCATTACCCATATTATCCAGTGGACCTAAAGAATTAACGTCATAACCCCGAACTTGCCCCGGTTGTGCAGTACCCCCAGCATAGTAGTTTTCAAAGAATGGCAGCCCATTGTAACTAAAGGTATTTCCATATCCCACATTGCCTAATGCTGAAAATATCCATCCACGATACAATGGGTAATACACGCGTGCTTGATATGAGCTCTTATAGTAAGTTAAAGATTGCGATGTTGCAGGCAGAGCAACAAAAGCGATTGCCTGTTGATTCAAACCGCTATTGGGATAAGGCATCTGATCATAGCTGTTTCTACTCCAACCAGTAGTTAAGCGAATTTCCTGGAAATGAGTGCCATACAGATTGACGAAATTCTGAATTGGAATTACAGGGCCAACTGATTTGATATCAATATCCTGATAACCATAACCGATCTGGAAGCTGCTCGCTTCTCCCAGAGGGAAATTATAATTAATATCTCCTCCAAATCGGTTCGAGCTGTAGGTACTGACGTTCAGGTTTGTAGGGTCTATCCGAGAATAATAGAGACTGCCTCCTCGTCCTACCCCCGTATCTGTATAGAATGGATTGTAGTAATTAAATGAATAATCCTGTCCCCATTGACTGGCATTAAAGGATGCTCCCATGGAGCGGCCTGTTCCCATAAAGTTATGTTGATTCACAGAGGTATTAAATTGATAACCGTTAGTACCGTAACCTATGGAAGCACTGGCTTCAGCTGATGGGGCTTCTTCAACCTGAACATCCAAATCAACCTGATTATTGGTTCCCTGAACAGGATTGGTCTTAACATCAATATTCTTTAAATAGCCAAGTAAGCGTAATTGTCTCTCTGATTCTTTAATATTATGTAAGGACAAAAGGCCGCCTTCATTCTGGCGAATAATATTTCTTAATACATAATCTGCGGTTTTGGTGTTGCCGTGAAAATTAATTCTACGAACATAAACATGGCGGCCTGGCTCCACTACAAAAGTAATAAAGACCGATTTATCATTCTCATCGATGCGAGGTTCGGCACTTATTGCTGGAAAACCATAACCGACATCACCTAAAGCCAAGCCAATAGCCGAAATGGATTCAGTTACTTTTTTCCGGGAAAATACATCACCCTTTTTCACTTGAACCAGAGGATCAATTTTTTCCTTCGGCAGTATTGTTTTCCCAACGACTGAATAGCCGGCGAAATGATATTGTGGCCCTTCTTCTATATGCACATTGATATAAACATCTTTCCGGTCAGGAGATAGCAGAACTTGTGATGAAACAATATTAAATTTCAAGTAGCCCCGATCCAGGTAGAACGATCTCAACGCTTCCAGAGAGGCATCCATTGATGCCTTGGAGTACTGATCCTTTTTAGAAAAATAGGTAAATAGATTACTGGTAGACAAAGCAAATTCAGGCAACAATTCATTGGTAGTAAAATCGTGATTGCCTATTATTTTGATTTCTTTAATCCGAGAAACACGACCCTCTGAAACTGAAATGGTAATGGCTACTCTGTTATCAGTTAATGAAGAAACTTTAGCTTCAATACGTGAATTGTATTTGCCTCGAGCCGTGTAAGCTTGTTTGAGTTCTTTTTCCAAGCGCTCCAATGAAGACTTTTGAAATACGCGACCTTTGACCAGTCCCATTTCCTTGAGAAAAGCTTTCATTTTATCGCTGGGAATGTCTTTATTTCCGACAACAGTGATGCTACCAATGGTTGCCCTTTCAACCACATTGACGATTAGAATATTCCCTTGACGCTCAAGAGAGACAGACTGGAAAAAGCCAGTATCATATAGAGTTCGTATAATCTGGCCTGTTGAACTTGAGTTAATCTCTTCGCCAACCTGAACTGGTATGTAATTTAATACGGTTCCAGTAGAGACTCTTTGTAATCCCGTAACTTTGATACCCCGAACGATGAACCCATCAGAAGCCATAGTTTGTGCGGACCACGCCAACATAGTAGAACAACAAACACCCAATATTATTTTATTACCGACTTTTTTCATTATTTTTTTACGTCCAGTACTACGCGATTTTCTGAAATTTTACTACAGTTCAGTCACGCCAAAAATTGAAACCGTTTTATAGGAAGAAGAAACTACTGTCAAGTTTCTTAACTCTAATATCCTATTTTAATCACTCATCTCCAGGAATTGTTCATCACCAGTACCGCGGCAGGATGGAGATCCAGAATGCATTAAATGTATAGAGACTCCTACCCCGTTAATCTTGATATATCATTAGTAAGTGCTACAAACATTAAGGCAACCAATAAGACCAAACCTAAATACACTCCTACAGTTTTGACTCCATCAGACAAAGGCTTGCGTCTAATAATTTCCAGAACATAATACAGCAAATGTCCCCCATCCAGCATAGGTATTGGTAATAAATTTAAAGCACCTAAACTAATGCTCACCAAGGCAAGAAAAAACAAATAAGATACCAAACCACTCCGCCCGGAACTTCCTGCTCCTTGAGCAATCCCAACGGGCCCGCTAATGCTGTTTAATCCCAAGCGACCTGTAACCAATCTGCCCATCAGTGTAAATGTTGTCCCCGTGAGATGAAGTGTTTGATTGAATGCAGTACCCAAAGCGGATATTGGCCCCTCTCTCTCCAGGCGTAACCAATGTGCTGGCCAGTCAACTTTTTGGGAGCGAACGCCAATATTACCCTCTATCTTGTCTTTGTTTTTTTGACTTCCTGTCAGTATGGATATGCTCTGTTTTATTCCTTTTCTTTTTATTTGCAAAGTTAATTGGGTATCAGGCCGTTCTCGCACATAATCTACCAGAAACATCCAATCATCAAATGACTGGCCATCGACGCTCAATAGTTCGTCGCCAACCGTAAGACCCGCCTTTGCTGCAGGAGAGTCTGGTACAACCTCTCCAATCACGGGTGGAATTGTTGGAATAAATGGCTCAATACCAAGACTATCCAGAGGATCGGGTGCCTTATCATCGAGTTTCCAATCAGTTAACGGCAAACTGAGCTGACTTTGATGGCCATCGACTAAAGATTTGACCGTTATGTTGACTGTTTCCCGTGAACCAATAAGCGGCATCATGGCGTATTGAAAATCTCGCCAACTGTTTATCCTGGTGCCGTTCAGTGCGATTATTTCCTGTTTAGGCCCAAGACCCGCTTTAGCTGCCAGACTGCCAGGCTTGACTGAGTCAATCATCGGAGCCAGTGAGTGCATTCCTATAACCAGCACCAGCCATAATGCGACAAAAGCAAAAATAAAATTAAACATGGGGCCAGCCAGAACGATGGCTATTCGCGCCCAAACTGATTTGTTATTGAAAGCGTAAGGCTTATCCTGCTCCGCTACTTCCCCTTCCGTTTCATCAAGCATTTTGACGTATCCGCCAAGGGGAAAAAGGGACCAGGCGTATTCAGTTCCCTTTTTGTCACGCCATCTCGCAAGTACCTTTCCAAAACCAAATGAAAAACGTAGTACTTTGACCCCACACCACCGTGCTACCTGAAAATGGCCATATTCATGAACGGTAACCAGTAATAATAAAGCCAGTAAAAAATACAACAGAGTTAAAAGCATGCTGTCATCCAATATTTAATCCAACCAGTAAACTAAATTCCCAAGGGGATAAAAGTTAATCCAAAATAAAATAAAGGTAAGGCCGCTATTAAACTATCCAGGCGATCCAAAATACCGCCATGGCCGGGAATAATAGTACCTGTATCCTTTAAATGACAACGTCGTTTTAAAATACTGATGAATAAATCGCCAAAAATTGAAATGGTCACAGTAATAAATGCCAGTCCAAACCAGATTGAAATGGAATAAGGCATAAAATAATAAAACCCGACACCCGCAACAACCATTGAAAGCAGATATCCTCCCAACACGCCTTCCCAGGATTTACCCGGACTAACCTGTGGAATTAATTTGTGTGTTCCCCATTGCTTTCCAGCAAGATAGGCACCAACATCAGAAGCCCAAATCAAGAACAGTAAATAAATAACCAGGGCTTTACCCTGAGGCAACTCATACACATGGGCCAGGCTTTGAATAAATAAAGGTAAAAGGATCAACAGTACACTGCCAACAACTGAAGGATATCCCCAATAACGCTGTGAATCAGGAAAACCAAGAATGGCAATACAATTAAATACCCAAAGTACCAAACCTATGGTTAACCAATAAGAAAACAAATAACCACATAACCACAAAGCCAAGAGCATTAACGCTAAAAAGCCAATTTGGTGTGCTATATTATTAATGGGAATGAGTTGCAAGCTTTCTTTCCATGCAGCAACAAAAACCAGCAAAAGTACGCCCGCTAAAAACCAGGATGGCGCATAAAAAAGCGTCATCAAGACCAAGGGCACTAAAATTAATGATGTGATTAAGCGTTGCATGAACATATATATGCCCTTATTAAAAGTCTAAATTTGACCAAAGCGCCTTTTGCGCTTACTAAAGGAATCCAGAGCTAATTCAAGCTCTTCATTATTAAAATCTGGCCAGTGCACTTCAGTGAAATAAAGTTCGGTATAAGCTAACTGCCACAGAAAGAAGTTACTAATCCGCAACTCTCCGCTGGTCCGAATAAAAAGATCAGGTTCAGGTAACCCATCTGTATCGAGAAATTGGGCGAAATTAGACTCATTTATTTCATTCAAAGCAATGGTACCATTACTAACAGCCCGGGACATTTTTTTGGCTGCGGTAACTATATCCCATTTTCCTCCGTAATTAACAACAACATTTACAATTAATTGTTGATTATTCTGCGTCAGCAACTCAGCTTCCTGCATTTCTTTTTGCAGAACAGAGGATAAGGGTTCTCTGTCTCCGGTAAACCGAATACGGATTCCATGTTGTTTTAATTCCGCCAGTTCTTTTCTTAAAGCCTCTACGAATAACTCCATAAGAAAATTGACTTCAGCAATGGGCCTTGCCCAGTTTTCAGAACTAAACGCAAATAAGCTAAGGCAGCCAATTTTCTTTTCGAGACACGATTTGATCATTGTTTTAACTGTCTTAACGCCAGCCTTGTGCCCTTCTATTCGAGCCAAACCTCGATTTTCAGCCCAGCGACCGTTGCCATCCATCACAATGGCAATGTGTTGGGGTAATTTGTAATCCAAAACTACACTTCCTACCATTCAAAATGGCACATAGTCTAACCTCTTTAAAGTAAAAATTTAAGTGCTACCAAGAAATCAATTGACCTTATTGGTTAAAATCATCATTATGATGTTCTGCAAATCAACGAAGCAAGCGATCACTTCACGTCATTGACGATTATCATGGAGAATAGACTAATGACTTTTAGTGTTCTACGAAGAATCTGGCCTGTATTGCTTATTCTGTTGTTATTATTTCTTCTCTACTCTTTTAGAGTGAATCAATATTTAACTTTTTCATCCTTACAATTACACCATCAGCAGCTTATTTCATGGACCAATGATCATTATATTTTGGCAGTGGCAACATTCATGATTTCTTATATTATTTGTGTCGCAGCTTCTTTTCCTGGAGCATTAATCCTCACCTTGACCGGAGGCCTTTTATTTGGCTTGTTCTGGGGGACATTGTTTGTAGTAATCAGCGCAACGATAGGCTCCATACTGATATTTCTCACTGTAAAATACGCTTTTAGTGACTTGGTTGCTCAAAAAACCTCAGGATGGGTAAATAAAATGCGACAAGGATTCCAGCATAATGCATTTTCCTATTTACTTGTTTTACGGTTGATGCCGATATTTCCATTCTGGGTAGTCAACATCGTACCTGCATTACTTGGGGTTAAAGCCAGAACCTTTGTTCTTGCGACATTCCTCGGAATAATACCCGGATCGCTCATTTATGCTTCTGTCGGTAATAGTCTGAATCATCTTTTCGAACAGGGGCAAGCACCCAATTTTAAAATTATTTTTTCTCCGGAATTGTTACTACCTCTTTTAGCGTTAGCTTTTCTTTCCTTAATGCCTGTATTCTACAAAAAAATCAAAGGTTCCTATGAACAAAGAAATTAGCTGTGATATTGCAATTATCGGTGCTGGAGCAGGAGGACTGAGTCTGGCTGCTGGTGCCGCTCAATTAGGGCTAAAGGTCGTTTTGATAGAACAAGGATTGATGGGAGGAGATTGTCTAAATTATGGATGTGTGCCCTCCAAAGCTCTTCTGGCAGCCGCTGCAGCTCATTGGCATACCGGCCATAATGAAGTTCTTGGAATGACTATTCCTCAGGAACCAGTAGATTTTACCCGCATTATGCAGCATGTCCGAGAGGTGATTGATACTATTGCCGTACATGATTCAGTAGAGAGATTTGAAGGACTTGGTGTACAAGTTATACAAGCTAAAGGAACGTTCATCAATGACCGGACTTTAAAAGCAGGCTCAGCGGAAATTAAAGCCAAGCGTTACGTGATTGCTACAGGGTCATCCGCGGCAATCCCCCCTATACCAGGGTTGAATTCTACCCATTTCTACACGAATGAAACCATTTTTAAACTCATTCAATTACCCCCGGAACTGTTAATCATAGGTGGCGGACCAATCGGTTGTGAATTAGCACAAGCCTTCGCCATGCTTGGGTCAAAAGTAACCTTATTGGAACATTTTGGCATTTTAAATCATGACGATCCTGAGGCGGTTGAACAGGTACGACAATCGCTGATTGGATATGGCATAACCCTTTATGAGCAGATCGATATTGTACGAATTGAAACCAATGAAGCAAAGCAAACACTCATTCAGTGCAAACAGAATAATGATGAAATCCTTGTCACCGGAACTCACTTGCTTGTGGCTACAGGCCGAAAACCTAATATTGATCAATTAAATTGTGGTCAGGCAGGAATTCAATTCAGTCCGAAAGGAATACTGGTCGATAAACGACTTAGGACGAGTAACAAAAAAATATACGCCATAGGAGATGTTACAGGAATCATGCTGTTTACTCATATTGCAAACTATCATGCAGGAATAGTACTGCAAAATATTGCGTTTAAACTCCCGGTCAAGATGCATGATAACGCGATCCCCTGGGTCACCTATACTACTCCGGAATTAGCCCATGTGGGTAAAAGTGAATCGATGTGTGCCTCTATGGGCATAAAATATGAACTGCTAAAAGCGGACTATTCCAGCAATGATAGAGCTCAAACCTGTAAAAAGACGAATGGATTTATTAAAGTAATCATAAATCCAAAGGGGGGCATTCTCGGTGTCACTATAGTAGGAGACCAGGCTGGCGAATTATTACTCCCGTGGGTCATGGCGATCAGGGAAGGTAAAACCTTAAGAGCATTCACAGATACCATTGTCGCCTACCCTACTCTAAGTGAACTAAGCAAACGAGTAGCAAGCCAATTTTATACACCTAAATTGTTTTCTAAAAAGGTTAAAAAACTGGTCAAATTTTTATCCTATTTTTAATAATATAAAGCTTATTGCCAATAAGCCCATCCATTAGCCATCAGAATAAATAATAAACGCATGGGGCGATAAAAGAACTATACTCTTATAAAGATAAGGAATTTTTAACGAGGGAGTTTAGGTAAACTCAATGACTTGATTAGATATTCCTTTTAACGAAGATATTAGGCATTTTCGTAAGTCGTGAACATTTTATGGATTAGGAACTTATGACTTTTATCAGGAGAAATTTATGAGCTCATTAAGGCGGAATTACCACGTTTCTCGCGCACTATTCTTCGTAATTGGTTTATCTGCTTCCATGATGTGTTTTGGCGATCGATTTGGCGGTGGATTTCATCCCAATGTCGGCTATGGAGGATGGAATCATCCTGATTACACTATTCACAATAATGATATCTCCATTGGTAATTATCACCCAGGAAATGGCTGGGTTGCACCAGTATATGTAGCGCCAGCTTACGTCGCGCCAACGTACATAATCAACAACTCATACGATGACGAAGACTCTGATTGTCAGAACGTGCAGCAATGCGATTCAAATGGAAATTGCACCCAAACTCAAAGTTGTGATTAGATACTGTGCATTTTTATCGCGGCATCCAGGATGGCTATGCTTGAACCATAGATTAGCTATGTCTCAGCATCAGGTAGCTGCCGTTAAATAAATCTAAGCCGAATTCCCGCGGCGAAGACCGCGGGATCTAATACTTGAATGCCACCATCATGGATCCCGCGGTCACAGCCGCAGGAATTCGGTTGAGATGAGAATTAAGCCTGTTTGTGAGCAAATAGGCGCAACTCCCGCAATCAATACAAGAGCACTTCTCTCTCTAATAGGGCAATATGACAAAAATAAGGAACATTGTCTCGCATTTGCAAGGATAAAAGATAAAATTAAAGCCATTCCACAGCAAAGCCTGACTAAGCAAAAAATACCAATTGATAATGCAAAGTTCTTAATACCCCGTTAATGAAATAAATCACCCTAACAATATCAATTCTTTCAGCTATATACCTCTTTAATTACCAAAGGTATAATCATTTTTATTGACATTTAACTGCTTGATTCAGGATTTATCTCATGTCCCAAAATACTCCCCTGGTACTCATGATTCTTGATGGATGGGGCTACAACGCCAGTGATAAACATAATGCCATTGCGTCAGCTCATACACCTCAATGGGATAAATGGTGGCAAAATTGCCCCCACATCCTTCTGCAAGCGTCTGGTGAACCAGTAGGCCTTCCAGACAAGCAAATGGGTAATTCTGAAGTTGGGCACATGCATATTGGTGCCGGCAGAGTAATACAACAAGATTTCACACGAATTAATAAAGCCATACAACAAGGTGAGTTTGCTGATAATCCCGTTTTTAATCAAGCGATTGAGACATTGGGGCAAACAGGTAAATCACTACACATCATGGGGTTATTCTCTCCTGGAGGAGTTCATAGCCATGAGCGCCATTTATTTGCATTACTGAATTTATGTCATGAGAAACAATTCAGCTCCGTTTATTTGCATCTGTTCCTTGACGGCAGAGACACTCCACCACAAAGCGCTCTGGACAGTTTGCATCGCTTGAACAAGGAACTTGAAACCCATCCTGGAATCACCATAAGCTCAATCACTGGCCGTTACTATGCAATGGACCGAGACAAGCGTTGGGACCGTGTAGAACCCGTTTTTAATTTACTCACTCAGGGACAAAGTACCCACCACTTTGATGATGCAGAAACGGCTATTAAGCATTTTTATCAAAATGAGCTTTCAGATGAATTTATTCCCCCAACCTTGATTGGAAATCCTAAAGTAATAGAAGACGGAGATGCTATTTTATTCTTTAATTTTCGTGCAGACAGGGCTCGACAATTATCATCAGCCTTTATCAATCCCGCATTTTCAGGATTTAAAAGAACAACCTGCCCCAAATTATCCTGCTTTATCAGCATGACTCAATACGATAAAAATCTGAAGACAACTCCGGCATTTCCACCTGTGCCATTAAATAATACTTTAGGAGAAGTTATTGCCCACCAGGGTTTAAAACAATTACGAATTGCGGAAACAGAAAAATACGCTCACGTAACCTTCTTTTTTAATGGTGGCAGTGAACATGTATTTGCCAACGAAGAACGAATTTTAATCCCCTCCCCCAAGGTTGCAACTTATGATCTCCAACCGGAAATGAGTGCTCCTGAACTTACCGATATTTTGGTAAACGTCATCAATCAAAAAAAATATGACGTAATCATCTGCAATTATGCAAACGCAGATATGGTAGGACATAGTGGTAATTTTAATGCCACAGTTCGGGCTATAGAATGCCTTGATCAGTGCATGAAACGTGTTGGGGACGCACTCAAACGTCAAGGCGGAACACTATTAATTACATCAGATCATGGTAATGCAGAAGAAATGTTTGATGACACAACCCGTCAGGCTCATACTGCCCATACCAGTGAGCCAGTGCCCTTTATGTGTGTTGGAGGAGATTGGCATTTTATTCAATCAGAGGGCAGTTTAATCGACATCGCCCCCACACTTCTCTCAATAATCGGCATCACTCCACCTAAAGAAATGACCGGACACATCTTACTGGAAAATAGCCATGTCCACGCAATCTAGCCAGTATTCTCCGAAACCTGCATTCCTGAGCGGCATTGCATTGGGAATGTTGATTCATTTTAGTCTTGGGGCGACACCAGCTCCCTCGCCAGTACTGCAAACTCAAACCAAGCTAAAACAGCTGGATGCTCAGATTAACAATCTAAAACAAACACTGGCCACAGCTCATGACAAGCGGGGGATTTTAAATCAGGAACTTTCCGGTACTGAAAAACAAATCGGTGAAGGTATACATAGACTGCATTCAATTCAAAACGATATAAAATCTAAAGAGCAAAAAATTGCCGAATTGCATGCCAAAGCTGAATTATTGAATAAACAATTAGCCACACAGCAGCAATTACTGGCAAATCATGTACGAGCACGATATCAAATGGGTGAATACCAACCATTGAAATGGATACTTACCCAGGATGATCCCTATAAAATAAGCCGAATTTTGACCTATTATCAATACATAATTAAATCCCGGCAAGAATTGATCGACAAAATAGGCGAAACTCGTACCAATCTAAGCGAGAATAAGGATAAATTAAATAACGAACTGGCTGAAAATCAAAAACTGCATAATCAATTGTCACAACATCAGCAACAGCTGGAACAAAATAAACGATACCACACGACATTAATTGAATCACTAAATAATGATATTCAGAACAAACAACATGACTTACAAGAATTTGAAAAAGATAAAGCCAATTTATCTCGCCTGTTAAAGTCATTATCGCAACAAAGTGTTGTCCAAAGCAGCAAACCCTTCATTCAAATGCGCAAAAAATTGCCGCTACCAGTACAAAATGTACAAAGATCCTTACGCAGAATGAATCAAGGCGTGACATTTTTTGCCGATGAAGGATCAGTAGTTACTGCCGTTTATCCAGGAAAAGTAGTATTCAGCGATTGGTTAAAAGGCTATGGTTTACTCCTGATTATCGACCATGGCCAAGGTTTCATGACCCTGTATGCCCATAACCAATCACTGTTCAAACATAAAGGGCAGACAGTCCGCCAAAACGAACAAATTGCCAGTGTAGGGCACAGCGGTGGAATTAAGCAAAACGGTCTATACTTTGAAATAAGACTAAGAGGAAAAGCGGTGCCCCCGCTAGACTGGTTGTCTTAGATTTCGCGCTTGGCATTTAAATTGCATTTCAATAATTAATAAAAACAAAAGTAAGCGGCTGATTTTATGGCCTTGCATCCTAGGAGATCGCTATGGTTATCAAGAAAATTCTTCCCAGCACAGTAGCGTTTATTTTCGCGCTCGCATTGATGCTCCCATTAACAGCATTTACAGCCGATGAGACCGATACAAATAATACTAATACGAAACGTATACCATTGGAAGATGTCCAACGATTTTCTAATGCAATTGGTGAAATAAAAAAATACTACGTCAAACCAATTGACGATAAAGAACTCTTTGACAATGCCATTCGAGGCATGCTCACCGGTTTGGATCCCCATTCAAGTTATCTTAATGAAGAAGAGTTTAAAGAGCTACAAACCTCAACCAGTGGTGAATTTGGTGGATTAGGCATCGAAGTTACCATGGAAGACGGAGTTGTAAAAGTAATTACACCTTTGGTTGATACTCCAGCCTTCAAGGCAGGAATAAAATCTGGGGACTATATTATTAAACTAGGTAAAGAATCAGTACAAGGTCTTACTCTAAAAGACGCAGTGAATCTGATGAGGGGCAAAGCAGGCACAACAATAGAATTAACCGTATTACGTAAAGGAGTCAGCAAACCACTTACCTTTGACCTGATTCGGGAAGTAATTCAAATTAAAAGTGTTAAAAGTAAAATGTTAAGTGATGGCTACGGTTACATCCGGTTAACTCAATTCCAAGCTTTAACCGGTAAAGACATGATGCAAGCAATCGAGCAGTTAAAGCAACAGTCTAATGGAAAATTAAAAGGTTTGGTACTGGATCTTAGAAACAACCCCGGAGGTTTACTGGATTCTGCCATCCAGGTTTCTGACGCCTTCCTGGGTAATGACAAATCCGGCAAACAAGAGCTAATCGTTTACACTGAAGGACGCTTACCTGGCT
Organism: Legionella sp. km535; assembly: GCF_003990085.1. Taxonomy (NCBI): domain Bacteria; kingdom Pseudomonadati; phylum Pseudomonadota; class Gammaproteobacteria; order Legionellales; family Legionellaceae; genus Legionella; species Legionella sp. km535. Next base: position 161,954 of record NZ_RZGU01000003.1, read on the forward strand.
CTAAATTTACCGCCTTGGCTAACCCTGGGGATGTTTTGGATAATGCTCCAATTGTCGTTCTAATCAATAATGGTTCGGCTTCAGCATCAGAGATTGTAGCAGGTGCCCTGAAAGACAATAAGAGAGCCATTATTCTTGGAACCAAAAGTTTTGGTAAAGGATCGGTACAAACCGTATTACCTCTGGATGGTAAAACTGGAATTAAGTTAACTACCGCTTTGTACTACACCCCTTCTGGAACTTCCATACAAGCTAAAGGAATTATTCCAGATATCATTGTAGAAGAAATGGATGTTCCCAAAAATTCCATAAAAAAATCTGACGCAACCGGATTCAGTGAAGCCGATCTGAGTGGACACTTGATCAATAAGAATAATCCGGAAAATTCCAATGCTAAAAACGAAGCTAAATCCGACGATTTAATTCACGAAGATTACCAGCTTTATGCAGCATTAACGGTGTTGGAAGGTATGGCCTTGGCAAACAGATAATAACCAAACAGAACAATCTATTCGATGGGCATTGTTGCTAAAGCGACATGCCCATCAGTCTTTTTATAAACCATAATTAATTAAACAGTGACTACATGACCGTCTTTTATGGTTTTAATCTCAGATTTGGTAAACAAAACACCATTTTTTCCTAAATTAAATGGTCCCATTACCCCTGTTCCTTTTGCCAGTACATGAATTTGATTGGCAACTTCCTTACTAGAAAAATGATGTTTGGTTTTCAACACCATGGCAACACTTTGATTCAAAATGTGAAATACATCAAAGGCATATCCTGCTTCAGTTACAGGATAATTTAGATAGTGCTCCTTAAATTTTTGGATAAATTCAGGTTTCATTTCATGAGTATCAATATACCATTGCCCATCAAAAATTTTCATTACCTGAGGGGTAACCCTTCCGATAATACTGGTTATCGGTTTGTTCACATGAGCACGGCTCATTTCTGATTGGATGATTTCAATATCCTCAGGGGAAGCCATAATAAAATACAGATCCGGTTTTTTCTTTTCAATGCTCTGAATTAGATGCGAAACGTCCTTCATTCCAGGTTCAATCTGCTCATAAGCAGCAATTTTAATTGCAGAATGAAGCTGTAACTGCTTTATCACGCTTTGCGTTAAAACCATGGATGAAGGGCGTTTTGAAGTTATAATCCCGATTTGGCCTATCTTTTTACGCTGGAGTTCTTCAACCAAAACAGCCGCTTGTTCATAGGCGGGACTCCAGGCCAGAAAGTTATTCTTGCCATCAGCAATTGCAGGATCATTGGCCAAGCTAAAATGCAGAATATTGTTTTTACGTGCAAGGGGCGCTGCCAATAAACCATTATCAGAACCTTCAGTTACTAAAACATTGATATGGCGGGTCGTGACAAATTTTTGAAGCGTCTCAGCGGCATGACTTTGTTTTGGTAGCTCATCCAAAGTGTAGAACGTATAATGAATTCGAGAGGATTTTAATTGATCACGTCCCATTTCCATAGCGGCAAGAATATTTCTACCTATAAACGCAGATTGATTTGAGAATGGAGCGTAGATTCCCACATTAACACTAACACTGGTTTTATCGTTCAGATCAGGCGTGCATACAGCAGCCTGAATTATTCCTCCACCAATCATCGATACGATAAAAGCGCAGTATATCAATGCGGTTTTCAACACTATTTTAGGCATATTCATCTTCAGTGGTTATGAATCTTAAAAAATATTCTGCTATGAATGCATCATAAATACAATGATTATTCATCATTCTTCAAAGCATTCAAGAACATAACTTCTATCCGATAGTAAACGGTGGCATCAAAGCTGATTTTGGAGCTGAGGTAGGTTAAGATGAATTTAATGAAGCACCCAATCACACCAATCAATCTCTATGGTATTTAGCTGTTTTATGCGATAATTCATAATTACCTGATAATCAATAGCTCATTATGAATCTTAATAAAACACTTTCGCTGTTCTTCTGTTCATTATTCTTATCACCTGTTCATGCAGAGATTAATAATTATTTTAATACGATAAAAACAGATCCCAATGCGCTGTATGCATTTTTTAAAAACATGCCTAAAGGTGGGGAATTACATTATCATCTTGCTGGAGGACCTTATCCAGAAACCATGGTGTCGTTAGCAGCTAATGGTAAATATTGTATTGATTTATCTAATTTTTCAGTTAGTAAGACATCTCTTCATTGTGATGGCATCCAGATAAAAGACCTGTTTTATAAGCCCGAACTCTATGCCTCTGTTATTCGGGACTGGTCACTAAAAGACTTTATTCCTGGGAAAGAAACAGGGCACGATCATTTTTTTAATGGCTTCATGAAGTATATGCCGATTGTCTTTGATTACAGACCGCAATTAATCGCAGATGTCATTCGAACAGCAGCGCAACAACAAGAACAGTATTTGGAACTAATGGATATTACTGATAATGCCAATTCGCTTCGTTTTGGAGAGTTGATCAAAAACACCGATAATTTCGACCAAAAGAAAAAAATTCTTCTGGAAAACAAAGACTTTAAAAATAATATAGAACAAACTGTTTTTGAAAGTGATCGAATGCTTAAAGAAGCCTACAATGAATTAGGCTGCACCACAACCCCGGATAAAGAGGTCTGCAAAGTTCAAATCAAAGTCTTGTACTATGTGCTTCGCGAGCAACCAATAGACAGCGTATTCGCTCAGGCGTTGAATGCCTTTGAAGCAGTCACTTTGTCTAAAGGAAATCTGGTTGGCGTTAATTTGGTTCAGCCAGAAGACGGTATTATTTCTTTGCGTGACTATCACAAACAAATGCAAATCTTTGACTATCTCCATAAGCAATACCCCAATGTCAACATTTCCTTGCATGCAGGCGAATTGGCCCCAGAATCTGTTACTCCTGAAGATCTGAGGTTCCATATACACGATGCTTTAAAGACCGGACAGGCACAAAGAATTGGGCATGGTGTGTCTATAGCCTATGAAAATAATGCAGAAAAAACCCTACAGTATATGGCAGATCATCATGTACCAGTTGAAATAAACCTAATCAGCAATCAGAAATTACTGAATGTATCAGGCCGTAATCACCCCCTCAATTATTACTTGGCTCATCACGTTCCAGTGGTTTTATCAACGGATGATGAAGGCGTTTTAAGGACCGATTTAACAAGACAATACGTAGAAGCAGTGCTAGGCCACGGACTGGATTATCCCACCCTGAAGCAAATTAATAGAAACACTCTGACTTATGCTTTTCTTCCAGGTAAAAGCCTTTGGAATAATGCAGATAGTGCAGAGCCAGTTGCTGAATGTAAGGATTTAAACAGTGCGACATGCCACAGTTTTATCAATCAAAGTGAAAAAGCAAAATTACAATGGCAATTAGAACAAAAATTAATAGCCTTTGAAAACACGTTTTAATTCTCAAACAGGATACATAAAATCCCGCATTTAAGACTCAATAAATGCGGGGTAATTAATCATTATAAAGTACAACTCAATCATGACCAGTGACCTAAGTACCTATCGCCCTCTTTAGCAAAACAGGCAGATTCACATCCTGAGAAATCATTGATATTCTTATCTACACTCTACTTGCACTTTAGGAACCCATTTATCATGCCAACCCATTCAATAGACCAGTTTTTTACATCCAGTTCATTTGCAGTCATTGGTGCCTCTTCAAATCGTGACAAATACGGTAATAAAGTATTGCGGTGCTACATTCAGCATGGGAAAAAGGTGTATCCAGTAAATCCCCATGAAGCACAAATTGAAGGTTTGGCGGTAGTATCCAATATAAGTGAGTTGCCTGATGATGTACAAAGTATCTCAATCATTACTCCACCCCCAATTACTGAGCTTTGTGTTAATGAAGCCATTGATAAAGGAATTAAAAATATTTGGATGCAACCTGGTGCGGAAAGTGAGCGAGCTATAGATAGTTGTAAGATAAATCAAATAAATGTTATTGCTAAAGGCCCCTGTATTTTAGTAGTACTAGGTTATAAAGAGTAAGAGGATGACGAGATCTGATCACGGCTGTCCCATTAAAAAAATGACGTCTTTCCGAGCGTGGCGAGGAATCTCCTGCAAGGTTGCACGATCCCATTAAAATGCGGCCATTAAAATCATATCAGTCGAAATGATATAAAAATCCAGGTACATCTACTGATGACATCATTAAATTCCTTGTAAAAACAAAGAGGTTAAAAGGTAATGATAATTAATGCATTAATTCAGATTGTGCCAATTTGCAGGAGATTCCTCGCCACGCTCGGAAAGACGTCATTTTTTTAATGGGACAGCCGTGGAGATCTGATGGTTAATGAGATAAGCCTGGAACCAGCATGATGTTCCAGGCTATCAATGCATGCTATCCTGAAAAAGGATCGCGTAAAATAATGGTTGAATCCCTCTCTGGCCCAGTAGATAACATATCGATGGGAATGCCTAATAGCTCTTCTATTCGCTTTAAATACGCTATAGCGTTTGCAGGAAGGTCACTCATCACGGTCACATCAGCTGTTGTCTCGTGCCAGCCAGGCATTTCTTCATATACTGGAACAAGCCCTTCAAAATCATCAGCAGCTTGTGGCGGACGTGATAATAAGTTACCTTTGCTGTCTTTGTAATTGACGGCAATTCGCAGAACATCCAGCCCATCAAGAACATCGAGTTTAGTCATACATAAACCGGTAATGCTATTTAACTCAATGGAACGTCTCAACAATACAGCATCAAACCAACCGCATCGTCTTGGTCTTCCAGTTACTGCTCCAAATTCCTGTCCGCGCTCAGCAATTTGTTTACCTACGTCATCCAGAAGTTCAGTGGGAAAGGGGCCACTACCTACACGAGTCGTGTAAGCCTTGGTAATACCTAATACGTAATCAAGATATCTGGGGCCAAATCCAGCGCCATTAATAACAGAACCAACACAGGTATTTGACGAAGTAACAAAAGGATATGTCCCATGATCGATATCAAGATATACTCCCTGGGCTCCTTCAAATAATATGTCATCACCTTTTTCTCGATGCTCATGCAAGCATGCAGATACATCGCAGACCATTGAACGCAGTTCTTCAGCCCAAAGCTTGGCGTCATCCAATATCGGCTTTAACTCTACTGCAGGTTGCTTAAAATATTCTGTCAAAACGAAGTTATGATAGTCGAGCAAATTAGTCAGCTTTTGAGCCAATCGCTCAGGATGGAATAAATCGCTTACCTTAATTGCACGTCGAGCTATTTTATCTTCATAAGCAGGCCCTATACCGCGTCCTGTTGTTCCGATAGCTGAATTACCCATGTGTACTTCACGGGCTTTATCCAAAGCGACATGACAGGGAAGAATTAATGGACAGGCCATACTGATTCGTAAACGATCTCGTACATTAATGCCTTTCTGTTCGAGCTCATTCATTTCCGTTAGCAAAGCCTGGGGTGACAACACCACCCCATTGGCAATATAACAGGTTACATGAGGTCGGAGCATACCCGAAGGGATTAAACGAAGTACCGTTTTCACCCCATTAATTTTCAATGTATGACCCGCATTGTGACCGCCTTGATAACGGACAACCACTTGTGCATCCTGTGTTAACAAATCGACAATTTTACCTTTGCCTTCATCGCCCCACTGTGTACCTAAAACAACAACATTCTTACCCATGATCCACTCTTAGTCTGCAAAAGCTGATTGATCTTGAACCCGATTTCAGCAAAATCGGACATTATAATTAATTTTTAGCAGCTACACCATCATTTTTTGGCATGGCGTGTTTAAAGTAATCAAAAAACGAACTGCTTTGGTCCAAAACCAAAATATCTTTTTTATTATTAAAACTACCCTCATAGGCAATTAAACTTCGATACAAAGCAAAAAAATCTTTGTTTTGACCGTAAGCCTTGGCATATATTGCTGCCGCTTCAGCCTGTCCAATCGCACGTGTCCGTTGGGCGTTACTTTTCGTTTTCGCCAGTAAGACCATAACATTAGCATCAGCTTTAGCTTGTATTTCCTCAGCCGCAGCTTGCCCATCAGCGCGATGTCTGTTTGCAATTTTCTGCATATCGGCGCGCATTCGTTGATAAATCGCATTGCTGGTATTAGCAGGAAGCTCTATGCCTTTAATACGAACGTCAACTACATTAATACCCAATTCGCCTGCTTGTTTTTCAGCCGCATTTCGTAGTAATTCCATGACGTCTTCACGGCCACCGGAAACAGCATCTGAAATAGTACGTTTACCAAATTGGGCACGTAATAAAGTATTCAATTGTTGTTCCAACAGCGTTTCAGCCTTAAATTCATTACCCCCAGTAGATTTAAAATATTGTGCTAAATCAGCGATCTGCCATTTAACATAATAATCCACCATCACATCCTTTTTTTCTTTAGTCACTATTCGAGTAGATTTGATGTCCATAGTCTGTATACGAGTATCAAAAATGCGAACGCTTTCAATAAAAGGAGTTTTAAAATGCAGTCCTGGCTTAAGGACTTTGACTTTGTCGGTCTGAGCATCCTTTACCAGCCGGCCTAAACGCAAAATAATTCCTTGCTGCCCCTGAGTCACAGTAAAGACACTAGTCAACAATAAAACTAAAATTAAAAATAAAACAATACCGATGCTTGTCTTGGTAGCATTCATAATTAATCCCTCCCTTGACTGTAAGTAGGTCTGGTGAGATCTCGTCCAGAAAGTATTAAACTGTCATTATCATTAGCACTATTCACAGTACTGATTTTGCTCTTTGTGCTATTGGATTGAGTAGCATTCTGGTTGCCAATGATTTTATCCAAAGGCAAATAAAGCATATTGCCCGATTTACTGTCGACAATAATTTTAGTACTGCTGTTCAATACCTTTTGCATGGTCTCAAGATACATACGTTCGGACATAATTTGTGGTGATGCAACAAATTGAGGAAGTAGAGCTAAAAATTCGGCTACCTCTCCCTGAGCACGTAAAACAACTTGTTTTGAATAGGCCTCGGCCTCCTGTTCAATACGACTGGCATTACCCTCAGCAATAGGAATTACCTTAGCCGCATAGGCATACGCCTGTTCTTTAAATCGTTTTTCATCTTCCTGAGCTTTAATGGCATCATCAAAGGCATCCTGCACACTCTCAGGTGCGCGGGCAGGTTGAGGAGATACGTTAACAATTGAAATTCCTGGCTTGTATATATCCAGTGTTTTCACCAAAGTATCCTGCACACTATTTCCCCAGATTTCCCGGCCTTCAGTGATAATCTGATCCAGAGTAGTCGTGCCGACTACCTGTCTTAACGCACTGGAGGTAGCTTGCTGCAGGCTCTCTTCAGGATTTGCAACATTAAATAAATACTGCTGTAAATCACTGATGCGGTATTGTACAGCCAAAGATACCGCTACCAGATTTTCATCACGGGTCAACATCTGTGCTGAGTATGAATAATCCATAACCCGATCAACATTCATGACGATTTTGGATGAAATGATTCTTGGTATCCAATGAGGTCCTGGGCCTACGGTCTCAACATATTTACCAAATCGCAAAATGACCGCTTGTTCCGCAGGATCGACAATAAATATTCCAGAAAGAACCCAGAGGATAAAAGCAATCAGGGCGACGATCATCGCCAACAAACCACCACTTGATCCACCAGATGATTGATTTTCGGATGAACCATTGCCTCCAAAAAAAGTGTTCTTCAATTTTTCATGAATACGCTTTAAAGCCTCATCAAGATCTGGAGGCTGATTTTTACCCTTCCATGGATCCTTGCCTTTTTCTGGCTCATTCCACCCCATGTACCACTCCTAACATGTTTAAAGAAAGCTAGAATTCTATGGGGTATATCAAGTTTAAGCAAGTAGATACTGTTTCAAGATTTATTATTTAAGTTCTGCTGGAAATAGCGCCATGCCCATAAACTGGCATGGCAACGCCACTCAAATTCGATTTGTCAAAGGTTTATCCTGCGCTTCATTATCAAAATCATCTGGTATATCAAGTTTTGGAAACATTTCATTATAGATAATTCCAGTCCTGCTTTTAGGATAAGTTTTTGAGTAACGCTCAACAACCCCCCAATCACTCCGCCCCTCTGCTATCATCCATCGCATAGTGCTCCAACAATTGGGTAGCAGTTGGTTTTCATAAGCCAGTTTATAGCGTCTCACGAAGTCAGCATACAATTTTAGAGGATCATGTTCTGTAGACAAATTAGCGCTTGCAGCAGTTTGTAATGGCTCATGTGAGCCCTGAGCGACTAAGGTATTACTGTATTTTCTAATCACCAGCTCTTCAACCAAAAAGGCTGCGGAACAGGGGCTACCGAGAAGATGACGAATCGAACTCCCCCAGGAGTGATCGGCGTAAACAATATAATGTAGTGCACTTTCTGTAAGATGGCATCGATTGACAAAGGGATCGACCAGGTCAGGCTTGTCTTCCAGATAACGGTGAACAGCCTTTAATAAAGTCACTCGATTATTACGTAATAAAGTACGCATGCTTTCATTGCGAGGAGGTTCAGCGCCATGACATAATAAAACAGCGACCCCTCGAAGAGCATCTCCCTTCCCTTCATTCTTTGCAATACGCACGCACAACTCTTCAATAGCAGTATGACCTGTTTTTTTATCTTCAAAATAATGATTATTTTCTGCGTTAAGATTGAGTTTCTCTACTGGAAACTCCATTAATGCTTCCAATGCATTAATTTTACCCAAACGGGAAGCTAACAAAACAGGGGTATCTTTCATAACTCCCATAGGATTTGAGAGGTTCGCTCCTTCATGAGCTAATAATCGAACTCCATCGGCATAATCTAAAACAACAGCCTGATGAAGCGGTTGAAATTTTGCCTGAGCATTTGACCTGTTGGTTACCGCATGAATATTAGGTTCTTTGACCAGAATATGGATAAGTAATTCTGGATTTTTGGTATCTATTGCCAATGAAAGCAGCGTATGACCTTCATTATCCCGTTTATTCACATCAAACAAAAATGATTGTAACTCTGAGGCCAATTCTTTGGCCTTTTCTCTCAAGGCATTAAGCGCACTGATTACATTGATAGTAATGTATTCGACCAGTGAACAATTCATTTTATCAGCTTGCAACAAATGGAGCGCCAATAGAGTTTTTCCTGAAGCTATAGCCTGGTGTATGGGTTCACCAACATTCACATTACTGGATAACTCCAGAATCACATCGATTTTATCGATCAGTTGTATTGGAGGTTCTGCTGCTTCAGGATCGTGCACCGTTTCTTGATGCTGTTCAATCAAATAATTTAAAACAGTCATTTGTGAGCCATTGGGCAACCAAAAAAGCCGTTCAAGATAATTCTTATCCTGTTGTAATTTGCGAAGGATATAAGCTCTAAACTCCTCCAGGCTCAATCCAATTACTCTGTTCATTTCATCTCTAAAATCCATATCGTACATCCCTCTCTATAGCGCTTCTAATGATTCACCGCTCGAACATCGATATTACACAATGGATAATTGAAGTTCAAACGGGGCTTACAAAACAGGCACAGAACCTTGAGTATTAAAATGTCCGGTTGCTTCTATATTGTGCGTATTTGAGTTCTATCAGAACAAATATCAACTCTTTTTAATTTTGTCTACAACATCCTGATTTAAATGCTCGGCGATCAGCGTCATCAGCTTGACTGCATTATCATAATCTCGTTTATCAAAAACACCGGCGTGTTGATGTGCGTAACGAATAGGAATGCCGATGTTTACAACGGGAACACCCGAACCCGACGCTTGAATTTTTGCACCATCCTCACCATATCCAGGCTCCACTTCAAGCTGTAAAGAAATCAGCTAATAAAGGTTGCCAATTTTTTTCCATCTCCTGTCGTATCGGCTTTTCAAAGCCCGAGGCCCCTGCCATTTCAGTAAGATGTGCCAGCAAGGGCATTTCAGATGCGGCATTTACAGCCAAAGATACAGTGAAACCACTGATAAGTAATAGTTTTCCAAACAAGTAACATCCCTATTGTTTAATAAAAATCAAATCCCACACTCCATGTCCCAAACGCTCACCTCGTAATTCAAATTTTGTAAGTGGCCGCGAATCAGGTTTTGGCGAATATCCACCGTTGTCTTGCTGATTTTTTAATGCCGGTTCTGCAGTTAACACTTCAAGCATATGCTCAGCGTACTCCATCCAATCGGTGGCGCAGTGTATGAACCCTCCTTTCCTGATTTTCTGAGCTAACAGCCGAATAAACTCGGGTTGAATCAAACGTCGCTTATGATGGCGCTTTTTGTGCCAGGGGTCTGGGAAAAAAATTTGTACTCCTTCCAGAGAATCATCTGCTAGTTGAGTTTGGAATACCTCTACAGCATCATGAGCCATAATTCGAACGTTAGACAACTGATGATCATGCAAATCAGCTACCAGACTGCCTACACCTGCTTTATGAACCTCGATACCTAAATAATTTATTTGAGGATTGGATTTTGCCATAGTTAATAACGATGTACCCATGCCAAAGCCTATCTCGACAACGGTATCCGCAGTACGATTGAATTCTTTTGATAAATCCAGGGGGTCGTTACCCATAGGTATCTCAAATTCTTTAAGCCACAAATCCAATCCTTGCTGCTGGCGATTACTCACTCGTCCTGCACGCAGAACATAACTTTTAATCTTACGATGCATCGTTAAAACTCAATTCAAAAGCATCGAATTATACTGATTTTGTTTAAAACTTCTACCAAGCTTCCTCATTCAACGTTTTTTTGATAAATTAAAAGAAGCAATAGCTCATTTTACGTTATGATTCGCTACACTCTATTGAGTAAAAATAAAAAGAATCGGTTTAAACGATTTAAGCGTTCCCTGCTGATTGTCCCAAATATTGGGTTTTAATTAGCAGAGTGAAGTAAAAATTATTGCAATATTGGAGTTTTTTTGTTATAAAACCGCTCTTGTATTTCACATCCGGCTATTTTGTTTAACGAAAGCCCCGAATTTTACAAAGACGAACACAATATAGAACCTATTTGGAGTAACAGAATGTCTAGAGTATGTCAGGTAACTGGCAAGCGACCCATGACTGGTAACAAAGTGTCGCACGCTAACAATAAAACTAAAAGACGCTTTCTGCCCAACATACAGAACCACAAGTTCTGGGTTGAAGAAGAAAATCGATTTGTCTCATTAAAACTGAGTACTAAAGGTATGCGTATTATTGACAAATTAGGTATTAAAGCAGTTCTGGATCAAATCAGAGCTAAAGGCGAGAAAGTATAACTCAAGGGGATAAGCCATGGCAGCTGTTACTGTAAAAGTCAAAATGGAATCCACAGCAGGAACTGGATACTATAAAACAACAACGAAGAATCCACGTAACCATCCTGAAAAGATGGAACTGATGATGTACGATCCTAAAGTACGCAAGCACGTGCTCTTTAAAGAGAAAAAAGTAAAATAATTGCTTTAGCCCCATATCTTATGGGGCACTCTTCTTTCTTCATTAATTAAAATAAATCCAATCTGTAACATTTAATTATTAATCTGTTCATTTAGTTAATGAAATCAAATAATTAAGCCTGGTAATCTTCAAATTAAGCACGGCAAACACTGGATAATCCTTACGGATCGTTTAAACTGATAGTTAATAGCAGTGAAAACAAAGAGGATTTGCATGAAACCGTCATTACAACTTAGTATTGGCCAACATCTCACGCTAACACCACAGCTACAGCAAGCAATAAGACTGTTACAATTATCAACAATAGATTTACAACAGGAAATTCAACTGGTCGTTGAATCAAATCCCATGTTGGAAGCAACTCCTGTTGAAGAAAAGGAAGAACCTCGCCAAAATGCTTCTGAACAACAAAATAATGATGAATTTACTGATTTTCAATGGTCTCAACTCTATAACAATTTAAGCAAACGCAATAATTTTGATGACAACGATTATAATTTTGACAACTTGCATTGTACTACAACCAATTTACAGGATCATTTGCGCTGGCAACTTGACCTCTCGCCTATGAGCGATATTGACCGAGTGATAGCAACAACCATCATTGATGCGATTAATGACGACGGGTTCCTCTCTATGTCCATTAATGACATCCATGCAAGCTTGAATAGTGACGATTTTCCTCTGGATCTGGATGAAATTGAAGCGGTGAGACACAGAATTCAACTTTTTGATCCCGTGGGTTGCGCCTCAACCGGTTTGTCAGAAACACTATTGATTCAACTGGAACAACTGCCATTAGATACAGGCTATTTAACAATTGCGAAAAAAATTCTGCTGGAAGACATCGATCTGCTTGGCCAGCATAATTACAGACAATTGATGAAAAAATATCAAATCAATGAAAAAATTATTGATGAAATTCTACAGATTATCCACAGATTGAATCCTAAACCTGGCAATTTAATCCATCAGGATATTACTGAATACATTATTCCCGACTTGATAGTCAAAAAAGCAGACAACCAGTGGAAGGTTATTCTCAATCAAACCGTTTTGCCTCATTTGAGTATCAATAATCAATATGCCGCATTAATTCAAAGAGCGGATAACAGTAGTGATAACCAATATTTAAAAAATAATTTACAAGAAGCCCGCTGGTTTTTAAAAAGCATCCAAAGCCGTCAGGAAACTCTGCTCAAAGTTGCTACCTGTATCGTAGAGTACCAAAAAGGATTTCTGGAGTTTGGTGACGAGGCGATGAAGCCTCTAATCCTGAATGATGTAGCGGCAGCCCTGGATATGCATGAATCAACAATATCCCGAGTGACAACTCAAAAATTTATGCATACCCCCCGAGGCGTGTTCGAACTCAAGTACTTTTTCTCCAGCCATGTAAACACCGATGCTGGAGGAGAGTGTTCTTCAACAGCAATACGTGCCATCATTAAAAAATTAATTTTGGCAGAGAATAGGAAAAAACCGTTAAGTGATAGTAAAATCGCTGAATTAATTGCTGAGCAAGGCATTCAAGTCGCAAGAAGGACTGTTGCAAAATATCGCGAAGCCATGGGGATAGCCCCATCTAATGAACGAAAAGTAATTCGTAGTTAATTAATTATTCAACTGAAGGAGAGCCTTATGCAAATCAACATCACTGGACATCGATTGGATGTTACTCCTGCACTCAGAGCATTCACCGAAGAAAAATTTGAACGGCTTGAGCGTCATTTTGAACACATCACTGCAATCAATGTAGTATTTGATGTCGAAAAACTGAGACAAATTGCAGAAGCCACTATTTTAGTAACAAAAGGTGAAGTGCATGCAAGTTCTGAATCTGAAGACATGTACGCAGCAATTGATACTCTTGTTGACAAATTGAATCGACAACTGGTGAAACACAAAGAAAAAATACTGGGTCTTAGAGATCATAGAGAGTAAGTTTTAATATTCCCAAGGCACATCATCGCAATTTAGAGAAGCGATGATGTGCCTGTTTCACTTCAAACATGCAAATATCACCTGTTTCTTCCTGAGAACTGTGTTTTTAATGAGTCTAATCTATACCTGACGCCTGAGTCATGATACATTGTAGACGCTATGATAAAGACTAAAATTACCATTATTAATAAATTGGGTTTACACGCCAGGGCTTCTGCGAAATTTGTCTCAACTGCGGCAAGATTTCAAAGCCATATTGATGTAACCAAAGATTCGCAAACCGTTAATGGAAAAAGCATAATGGGTGTGATGATGCTCGCCGCCAATAAAGGCAGTGAGTTAACACTTGAAATAGACGGACCTGATGAGTCCGCCATGAATGATGCTTTAGTCCAGCTAATCAATAACTATTTTGGCGAAGGCGAATAACTGGACCACTGCTGGCCAGTTATTTACTACCCTCTCGTCGTTGCTTTCTCTTTTTTTGTACGTATATTAAAGTTAAGACAGGTCCTGATAAAGCATAAATAATAAAACCTCCGAACAACACTATGGACGGATTCAAAGCAATAGCTACAAAAAGGATAACCAAAACCAATACATATAAAAATGGAACTTTACCCTTAAAATCCACTTCTTTAAAACTGTAATATCGCAAGTTACTCACCATAAGCACAGAAGCAGATAGAGCAAATACAGCAGTTAAAATGGAGATGAATAAATTCTGCCACTCATTTTGAAAACAAATCCAGGCAAAAGAAGCCATCACTGCTGCGGCAGGAGGACAGGGAAGTCCCTGAAAATAACGCTTGTCTGCCGTTTCCAGCTGAGTGTTAAACCGAGCGAGGCGTAATGCGACAGCAGCAGTGTATACAAAAGCAACAAGCCACCCAAACTTGCCAAGCTGGCTCAAAGTTAAATTATAAAGCAGCAAAGAAGGCGCCACACCGAAGGTCACCATATCAGATAAACTGTCGTATTGCGCCCCAAACTCTGTTTGGGTATTCGTAAGACGTGCGATGCGTCCATCAAGGCCATCAGCTATCATTCCAACAAACATCGCAATAACCGCCGCTTCATATTGCCCCTTCATTGAGGAGACCAGAGAATAAAATGCTGCAAATAAACTGGCAGTGGTTAATATATTTGGCAACAAATAAATCCCAGAATGATGTTCTTTTTTCATTCGCAATCAAACCTCATTAATATCAAAATCATGGACATGCTATCATAAATGGAGCAAAAACTACTATTGAAAACCATTTTTAAGCCGTTAATGAAAATAAAATACGACAAAATTGATAAATTTTCACGCGCCATGAACGCGATGATGTTATACTTAACATACTGTATTTATAATGCATAGATTTATGGCCGATCGAAAAAAGAAAACTATTATTATTGAAGGAGTGACCTCCCAAGGAAAAACATTTCGTCCGCGTGACTGGGCTGAACGGATGAGCGGGTCAATGGCGAGCTTTAAAAACAGTCGTATCTATTATTCACCACTCTTACAGCCCAGCGTAAACAGCGAAGGGTATAATTGCGTTTTACTTGATCCCAAATTAAAAGAATCAAGCCCTCAGGTATATCAATCGATCATGGATTTTGCCAAAGCAAATAACCTGAAGATCTGTGGAGAAGAAGAGTAATCCTCTATACAGGGCAACCGATAAATTACGCTATTTAAGCCAGATGAGATGAATAGAGAACCCGGATCTAATAGCCTTGGCTGGCTTTTAGCGCTAAAGTCCAGGTAAGAAATTTTTCCAATAAATAATTGATCATGGCAATGGTATTATCAAAGTTCATGGCAAATATTCCTGCAATAATAAAAGCCAATCCTTTTGGCCCTTCCTGAGTCCCTGGCTCGCTGGCATGAATTATCAGTACACAACCTCTGATAAACCATATTACCCCTGCAGTACGAATGATCAAACCCATTGAGCTGTAAATATTGGGGGTCGGAGGCGGAGAATAGGTTAATACATTACCAACCCCGAAAGCCGTATTGGCCATAGTATGAATGACTGTAGGAATGTAGATTAAAGCGGCTCCAAAAGCCAGATACATCAAGGGAGTATACATTTTTTCCTGAGAGGAAGATTGGGCCCTGTGATCGCCAATTTTTTTAAATTTTCCAATTGCTTTCATTACAAATAAAATACCCAATAGATAAGCTCCCCCGGTGATTAATCGCTGCACAGGATAGAGAGATTGGCTAAAATTGCCCAATATTGTAATTAAATCTACTGTAGTCATATGTTAATTATATGTTCTTAGCTCTTGCAATGCATAATTTTTCCCCTATATTAAGCACTTTATATTAAAAGTTGATACACGTCATGCAAGTAACTACATTTCCTATTACCCTTGAGGAATCATTTATGATTTCTCCTAAAGTAAAACATTTTATTTTTAAATGTGATTTAACCCCGCCCTTTTCTTACTTACCGGGTCAGTTTATTACGATTCACTTTGAGCGCGATGGTAAAAATTTAAAACGCAGTTACAGTATTGCTAACGCCCCTGGACAGGATAACCGTATTGAATTTGCAGCCGGATATTTTGAAGGAGGTCCTGGCACTGAATTATTATTTAATTTAAAAAAAGGTGACACCATCAATATAAATGGCCCTTTTGGCCGGCTTATATTTAAAGACGAACTGCCTGGTCGATACATTTTAGTAGCAACCAGCACTGGAACTACTCCATACCGGGCCATGCTTAAAGAGTTAAGTCAACGTCTGGACAATAACCCGAATCTGCAAGTCGTTATCTTGCAAGGTGTTCAACGAAGAGAGGAAATACTTTATGCCGATGAATTTCGCAATTTTGCCAAGTCCTATCCTCAAGCAACTTTTAGACCCTATTTAAGTCGCATAGAGCAACATGAGCTACAAGAGAATGAATTTAAGGGTTATGTGCAACATGCATTTCCCGAACTTAATTTAAATCCAGCTCAGGATGTTGTTTATTTATGTGGAAATCCAGGTATGATCGATGATGCTTTTAATTATTTAAAAGATCATGGTTTTGCAATGCAGCACATTATCCGTGAGAAATACATTTCACGCTAAAATGCTATGTCTTAATGCCATTTCCAATCAAAAGAAATGGCAACAATCCGTAATCGAGGAGAATAATACATTATGAATTATGAAGAACTGTCCAATACGATGGAACAAATGCTACAGGATGGTAAAGGTATATTAGCTGCTGATGAGAGTAACAGTACTATAGGGAAACGTTTTGCTTCAATTAACACAGAGAATACCGAACAAAACCGTAGAGATTATCGTTTGTTGCTGGCGACGACTCCTGATTTGGAACAATACATCAATGGAGTAATCCTGTTTGAAGAGACCTTTCATCAAAAGGATGATGCAGGTACTCCTATAGCCGAGTTATTTGCCCAAAAAGGAATAGTTCCCGGAATTAAGGTAGATAAAGGACTGGTTGATTTGCCAAACACGGAACAAGAAAAAGTGACACAAGGTCTGGATGGTTTAACCGATCGATTGGTTGAATACAAAGCCTTGGGCGCCAAATTTGCCAAGTGGCGAAATGTTTATACCATATCCGAGCATACACCCAGTTTAACCGCGATAAAATCCGGTGCTGAAAATCTCGCTCGTTACGCAGCAGCCTGTCAAGCCGTGGGTATCGTTCCAATAGTTGAACCTGAAGTATTAATGGACGGAAATCACAGCATTGAGCATTGCGCAGAAGTGTGTGAGATGGTATTACATGAATTATTCCATGCATTATTCATCCATCAGGTTGAATTAGAACTTATTATTTTAAAACCCAGTATGGTTACTTGTGGTAAAGAAACAAAACCATTTAGTGATCCCGATGAAGTAGCCGATTTTACAATCAATGTATTTCGCAATAATGTTCCAGCATCTGTGCCAACCATTAACTTCTTATCTGGCGGCCAGACTCCCCAACAGGCAACAGCGAACTTAAATGCAATGAATACCATTGGCCATCAACCTTGGTTATTGAGCTTTTCTTTTGGTAGAGCCTTACAGGAGGATTGTTTGAAGGCGTGGGCTGGAAAAAAGGAAAATACAGCCACTGCTCAGGAAGCATTACTCAAAAGAGCCCGTTTGAACAGCATGGCGTGCCTCGGAGAGTATCAAAGCGATATGGAGTAAACTCACTCAAGGTAGTTTGGGCGAGACGCCCAAACTACCTTTAAAACACAACAAAAGCGGTATCAGGATTTTGAAAGTAACTCAAAACGCGCATAAAGTGGCAAATGATCAGACAACATCCGCCAGGGCTTCCCCTGCAAACAGGCAACTTCTTTTACTTTCATGCCCCTAAAATACACTCGATCAACACATAATGCGGGCTTAATGGCTGGAAAGGAACGAGCATGCTGCCCTTCTACTGTCACAAAAGCCTCCTCTATGCCTAAATCCTCAGCCAATGTTTTAGAAATGATCGTACGCCAATCATTAAAGTCCCCTGCCATCAATAATGGCTCATCGTGGGGAACCATATCCTCAATACGCTGCATCAAGGCCTTACATTGTTCAGCACGCTCTGCTTTAAATAACCCTAAATGAATACACAATAAATGAAGCGTAACACTTCCAATATTCAATTGAGTATGCAATATCCCTCTGGAGGCTCTATTGATGGTTGAAAGGTTAATACTTTCAAAGCGCTCAAAAGGATATTTACTTAAAATGGCATTTCCATGATGACCTGATTGATATACTGCATTTTTTGCATAAATATAGTGAGGCCATATGTTTTCAGCGATGTATTCAAATTGAGGGGTATCAGGCCAGGAATTAATTCGCCTTTCGCGTCGTCGATGTTTTCCCTGAACCTCTTGCAAAAAAACAAAATCTGGATTTAAGCCTGTAATCGCCTCCCTCATTTCCGGAAGCAAAAAACGTACGGCACCAACTCCAAACCCCTTATGAATATTGTAAGTTATCAGCGAAATGTCGGTTTCACCTTGTTGCATTTTAGCTATACCCTTAGGTTTATAATCCAAGCATAACATCAACCTGACAATAAAAATAACGTGTTCTTACAATTATAGCGCTCAGAATAAAGTATTAGTACCATTTACTGTAGAGAAATGGCTGGATTTACATCACTACCCATGAGGTTATATGCTATAAATAAAATAAACAATTAAGATGGCACATGAACTCACTTGAACTCAGCATCCCAGGATTAACTATAGCGTGTAAAGTCTGGGGGAATCCTGAAAATCCACCAGTTATTGCGCTTCATGGTTGGTTGGATAATGCCAATAGCTTCGATAAGTTGGCGCAATACCTTCATCATGATTATTATTTTATTGCAGTCGATCTTCCTGGTCATGGGCATTCGTCTCACCTTCCCATAAGCAGCAATTACCATTTTATTGATGGAATCTTCACGATAATTCAGATCCTGGACTCTCTAAATCTGAATAAAGTTCATTTATTAGGTCACTCAATGGGCGCATGCCTTGGAAGTCTCGTTGCTGGTGTGGCTCCTGATCGGTTCTTATCATTAAGCTTGATTGAGGGATTAGGCCCTTTTTCTTCACCTGAAGAATCTGCATGCAAGCAATTATCGAAATATCTGGAATCTCTTACTCAAAAAGAAACAAAAAAAATAAAGGGGTATCCAGAATTTGATAGAGCCGCATTGGCACGAGCTCTAAAGGGCTACGTGTCATTAGATATAGCAAAATCTCTATGTGAGCGTGGGGTAAAAGAAGATAAGGGAATTTATTATTGGCGACATGACCGACGATTATTGGATCCCTCGCCGCTACGCATGACGGAACAACAAATTCTTTCCTGCCTGAAAAACATCAAGGTAAAGACCTGCTTAATTTGGGCAAGCAAAGGATTTTCGTTTGATTCAGCTCAGATGCAGAAACGAATTAAGGCAGTTAAACATTTAAAAATTGAGCATCTGGATGGAGGACATCATATACATATGGAAAAGCCAGAAGCCGTAGGAACGCTTCTGGCTGAATTTTATAGAATGGAGTAATTAATTAACTTCAGTAAAGCATGATTGATAGTTGATTGTCACTTCACTCAATGATTTTTTAATATCATCTAAATTGTAACCAAGGTCTTTGGCTGCACTTAACATACCACAACCACCTTCATCGAATGTTGAATAAGGTGTCCAATAATCCATATTTGCTTTTACCATCACGTCAAAAGCTTTACGAATATTCCATTCAGGTTGATTGGCCAGTATGTAGAACAAGTGATTAAACACACCGCTGGAGTAATGCACGTCCAGACCACCATAATAATCATCAGCAACGTCAATAGACCGACCATCACGACTTGGTTTGTCCATATAGCGTAATGCATCATAACCACTGTCTTCTTTCATGATTTCAGGGCCAATTTGCCAGCTGCTCTTACCTACAGAATAGTATTCTGCTGCCTGAGCTGCCATATCAGAAAAGGCCTCGTTCATACCGCCTGACTGACCGAAATATTCCAATCCAGAATGTTGTTCAGTAAAACCATGACTGATTTCATGCGCACCGACGCCAAGTGAAACCAATGGGTACATCATCGTATCACCATCACCAAAGGTCATTTGTTTTCCATCCCAGTAGGCATTTTCATAGCCATAACCGTAATGAACCCGCATAACCAATTGCATTGGAGAACCATCTGATTTGGTTAATGCTTCAATACCATACCAATCATGATACATGTGCTTGATTACATATCCTGCATATAAAGCATCATTTGTTGGAGAAGCAGCACCATTATCTCTATCGTAGCCATCTGCTGAATATCCGGTATAAAAAATATTGGATTGGTCGGATGGAGCGGATTTGCAGGAGAACTGCATTGGTTTGTTGGTTGAGTAGTATTTATGGCCCATGTCCACTACTTTAACATTGGTATTTTCCATAAAACACATTTCAACAGTGTTATCACGGCTTATTTCTAATAAAGGCAAATCTTTACCAAACTGGTACTCACCAATTTTACGATTACCACCAAAGCCAATTCCGCTCACAGAAGACATTTCAGTCTTAACATCATCCCATTGAACAAAAGGCTTGTTGGTTTCAGCATCAAGAATTGCTGTTGGACGCTCAGGAATTCTATCGTCATGACTTACAAACACACTCACCTTATAAGCCCAGTGTGCATTATGTTTGTCGTCAATATAAACCATAGGGGTAACGTGTTCTTCGCTTACCCGCTTATTAGCGTATTTATTTTTGAATTGGAGTAATGCTGCTTTAGAGTTTTTAACAAAAGAATCTTTTGGCTGACCGAGTTCCGCCTGCAAACCTTGATAAACCACGCCATTCATTTGAACATCCGCTTTAGCAGTGGCTAACATCTTGGCTGAATGAGTGCTGTGCATAATGGCGTAACCACCAAAAACAGGGAAACCAGCATAGTGTTGTTGCATGCGAACGTGAGTAACTTTATTGTTATCTGTATGTTGTTTTATAAATTGTAAACTATCAGTAGCAACCGCAGAGCCTTTTAAAGCACCAGGCGTGGATAATTGAAATTTTTGCTTAAGCTCAGCAATAGAAGATTTTTGCAGAGGCATAGGTTCTGCTGCTTTTACTGGTGAAGCAATACCTAAAGCTAAAGCAACAGCCAGAGGTGACAGATAATAATTTGGGTGCATTGATTCTAACTCCTTAAACTTGATTCGCATGTGACAACTCTTCCTGGAGCGCCCATGTTGTTATATAACCCCATAATTTTTCAGTTATATCGCCAAAGTACCGCTGAAACAGGATACTTTGGAAGCTTGTGCTTCGTTAAAACTTCCAAATCAAGGATGATCCAAAATTGACTTATACCGAATGAGTTATTAGGCTCATTCAATACAAGCCTGCTTTAATTAACTTATTGAAATAAAACACTAATATTTTAATTACAACAGGCAATAAGCCAACTTAGTTTTTTTCAAAATGTAAAAACATCTCTCCAAACGCTTCAAAGCTAGCATAGTTTTAACATTTTGGAAATTAATATTTATGGGGTGACAAAATAATTCAAAATTAAAGCATACAAGACGATTTGTATACAGTTTGGCGGGGATTTGAAGAACGAATAAAATGAAATGCTGCCGCATTCTTCAAAGACAGAGTGCTTGCGTTATAACAAATCATCCTGATTCATTTCATTTTTATAAGAACCTGCTCGGGCGTCACTTTATCACCCTTATAACATAATACTTCCAAAATCTCCCCATCCCGAGTAGCTTGAATCTCGGTTTCCATTTTCATTGCTTCAATTACCAATACGGGTTGTCCACGTTTCACCAGATCGCCTGCGCTGACGTGTACCGCAACAATGGTACCAGGGATGGCTACAGTGATGTCATTTGGGCCTAATCGGGTTTTAGCCGATGGGATAGCGATGTCCTCAAACTCAGCGCGTTGAACAACAACTTCTTCAGGAACTCCATCAACCCATAAAAAGCAGGATTGTTGCCCCTGTTCTGCTGTTCCAAACCCAGCAACCTTTACATGATAACTTTCACCATGAAAGGCGATATCAAATTCAGATAATGCTTTTTTGTCTGTAGAACCTGATTCAGGTAATAAAGGCTCCGGAACTAACACATTATTTTTACGTTGTTCCAAAAATTGACGACCAATCTCTGGGAACATGGCGTAAATCAATACGTCTTCATCACTTAGTGCCAGTTCAGCAATTTCTTTGCGTAATTGAACTAATTCATTAGGCAGCAGGTCAGCAGGCCGCACATCAATAACATCAGTATTCCCAATGGCTTTTTTGCGTAAGGCTGGACTAATTTTTCCAGGAGCCATGCCGTATTTACCCTGACAATACAATTTCACCTCATTGGTAATCGTTTTATAGCGTTCCCCAGTGAGAACATTAATGACGGCCTGGGTTCCAACGACCTGAGAAGTTGGTGTTACCAAAGGGGGATACCCCAAGTCCTTACGTACTTTCGGGATTTCCAAATGAACCGCATCAATTTTATCCAGCGCATTTTGTTCTTTAAGCTGACTGTATAAATTGGAGATCATACCACCTGGAACCTGATAGAGTTGAACGCGAGGATCGATATCTCTGGCTTCGCTTTCAAACTGAGCATATTTTTTGCGAACTTTCTTAAAATAATCATCAATTTCCAATAAAAGATTCAGATCAAGTCCAGTGTCATACTCAGTTCCTGCAAATGCTGCAACCAGTGCTTCTGTAGGAGGATGAGATGCTCCTCCGGAAAAGGAAGAAATGGCGGTATCAATATGATGACATCCTGCTACTACCGCTTCATAATGACAGGTCGTAGCCAATCCAGAGGTTGCATGACTGTGCAAATGCACAGGCAAATGGGTCGTTTCCGATAAAGCATTAAATAGCTCTACTGTTGCGGATGGGGTCAACAAACCCGCCATATCCTTTATGGCAATGCTGTCACAGCCCATTTCTGCAAGTGATCGCCCCAGATCAACAAAATTTTTGAGCGTATGGACAGGGCTGGTGGTATAACAAATAGTTCCCTGCGCATGCTTCTTCAGCAATTTAACTTCATCAATTGCAACTCTTAAATTTCGAGGATCATTAAGCGCATCAAAAATACGAAAGACATCAACACCGTTATGTGCAGCAGATTGGATAAACGCCTTAACCACATCATCAGCATAATGGCGATAACCCAACAAATTTTGACCTCTCAATAGCATGGATAATTGTGTATTGGGTAGAGCATTACGCAGTAAACGCAAACGCTCCCATGGATCTTCCTTTAAAAAGCGCAAACACGAATCAAAAGTTGCCCCACCCCATACTTCCATAGCCCAATAACCAACCTGATCCATCTTGCGGCAAACAGGCAACATATCCTCAGTACGCATCCGTGTAGCAATCAAACATTGATGGGCATCACGAAGAGTAACGTCTGTTATATAAGTCTTAACCATAAAGTTATCTCAAATATAAGTCTATGAAAAAACAATAACATAAACCAGGCAACAGGACACCTCGTAAATACTTAACTCATATAAATCCAATAACCAGGAGAGTTCATTTGCAGTAACTACCCTACTTTTAATATTGAAGCTAACATGCGGAGATCTTGCCGATATCCTCGAAGATATATAGACAAATTCTCCAAGATAGGGCAAAATCTGCCAAACTCGGACTAGACTGAAGTCTAATGAAAAAAATTCTTGTTCTACATGGCCCCAACCTAAACCTTTTAGGTACTCGAGAACCATCGATTTACGGTGCTACTTCATTAAGTCAAATCAATGCTGATTTGCTCAATGAAGCAAACAATGCAGGCATTCAGTTAACTTGCTACCAAAGCAATACCGAAGGTGCATTGATTGATGCAATTCATCAGGCAAGCAGTGACAAAATTAACTATATAATTATAAATCCTGCAGCATTTACCCATACCAGTGTGGCATTACGCGATGCGCTTAGTGCGGTTGCCATACCGTTTATAGAAGTTCACATCAGCAATATTTACACTCGTGAAACCTTTCGTCATCATTCCTATTTTTCTGATATAGCAGTAGGTATTATCAGCGGTCTTGGGGCGCAAGGTTATTTATTAGCATTAAAAGCAATTATTCAAGAATTACAGTAGAGAGATCAAATAATGGATATACGCAAAATCAGAAAATTAATCGAATTGCTGGAAGAAACAGGCATTTCGGAAATTGAAATTAAAGAGGGTGAGGAATCATTAAGACTCAGTCGCCACAGCAGTGTGACCATGGAGTCTCCCCAGGTTCACTATGTTGCACCTCCTGTGCAGCAACAGAATGCACCTGCCCAAGCTCCAACAGCCCCATCAGCACATCATCATGAAAGCAAATCTGCAGCACCGGTCTCATCAGGGCATAAGATTCGCTCACCTATGGTAGGAACCATGTACACCTCTCCATCACCAGAAACGCCCCCTTTTGTAACTTTGGGCCAATCCGTCAAAGTCGGTGATACTTTATGTATCGTTGAAGCCATGAAAATGTTCAATGAAATTGAAGCAGATCGAGCAGGTAAAATCGTAGAAATATTAGTGAAAAACGGGGAACCCGTTGAATACGATCAGGCCTTGTTTATTATAGAATAGTGAGAAGTGTCTATGCTCAGTAAAATAGTTATTGCGAATAGAGGTGAAATTGCACTTCGTATATTACGTGCTTGTAAAGAGCTTGGCATTCAAACTGTCGCGGTACATTCAGACGTTGATAAAGATTTGTTGCATGTCCGCCTTGCTGATGAAACCGTTTGTATCGGCCCTGCTCCTGCACAAAAAAGTTATCTGAACATCCCTGCCATAATCTCTGCTGCTGAAATTACTGATGCGGTAGCTATTCATCCGGGATATGGTTTTCTATCTGAAAATGCTGATTTTGCCGATATAGTAGAACAAAGCGGTTTTCGATTTATTGGACCAAGAGGCGATACGATTCGCTTGATGGGCGATAAAGTATCTGCTATTGCCGCCATGAAAAAAGCAGGCGTTCCCTGTGTCCCGGGTTCTGATGGCCCCTTGAGCGATGATGATAATCTCAATCTCGAAATAGGTCGGAACATTGGTTATCCCGTAATTATTAAAGCAGCAGGCGGTGGCGGTGGCCGTGGAATGCGAGTTGTTCACAGCGAGTCTAATTTATTAAATGCCATAGCTCTCACCCGAAGCGAGGCTAAAGCCGCGTTTAACAATCCCATAGTCTATATGGAAAAATTCCTTGAAAATCCAAGGCATGTAGAGTTCCAGGT
The DNA here is from genome assembly GCF_003990085.1 of Legionella sp. km535. Lineage (NCBI taxonomy): Bacteria > Pseudomonadati > Pseudomonadota > Gammaproteobacteria > Legionellales > Legionellaceae > Legionella > Legionella sp. km535. The sequence continues at coordinate 187,099 of NZ_RZGU01000003.1, forward strand.
ACTTGGAGATGGAAAAGGACATGCCATTCACTTGGGTGAACGCGATTGCTCCATGCAAAGACGGCACCAAAAGGTTATTGAAGAGGCTCCAGCACCTGGCATTACAGCAGAATTAAGAAAAAAAGTAGGTGACTCAGTTATCAAAGCCTGTAAAGATCTTCAATACCGTGGGGCAGGAACTTTTGAATTCTTATACCAGGACGGTTGTTTTTACTTCATTGAGATGAATACACGTATTCAGGTAGAGCATCCGGTCACTGAAATGATTACCGGAATCGATTTAATCAAGGAACAGATCAAAATCGCCAGTGATATACCGCTTACCCTCAATCAAGAAGACATCAAATTCCGAGGCCATGCTATCGAATGCAGAATAAATGCCGAAGACCCTAAAACCTTTATGCCATCTCCTGGAACCATTAAATTGTTGCATCAGCCTGGAGGCCCTGGAGTACGTTTTGACTCACACATCTACAGCAGTTATACCGTACCCCCTAATTATGATTCCATGATAGGCAAACTTATCAGTTATGGTGAATCGCGAGCAGAGGCTATCGGCAGGATGAGAAATGCTCTTGATGAAATCATCATTGACGGGATAAAAACCAATATTGAATTACATCAGCGTATTCTGCATGACAAATCATTTATAGATGGTGGGACTAATATCCACTATTTAGAAAAAATGCTGAAGGATTAATATGGTGTGGTATCAATTAAAAATAGAACATTGTCCAAGCGAAGAAATCGAACAAATCAGTGAGGAACTGGAAGAAATGGAAGCGTTATCCATTATGCTCACTGATAAAAATGACAATCCTGTGCTAGAACCTGAACCAGGTACTACTCCATTATGGCCTGAAGTGATTATTCAAGCCCTCTATGCTCAGGCAGAGCATGCTCAAGAGGCGAAACACGCCCTGTCCCTGAGTCGCCCGCTCCTGGAGTGCAGTATTGAAGTACTGGCCGAAAAAGACTGGGAACGAGCCTGGATGGATGATTTTAAGCCGCAACAATTTGGTCGCCGCTTGTGGATTTGCCCCACCTGGATGACACCACCCGCCCCTGATGCAGTCAATCTAATGCTGGATCCCGGTTTAGCATTTGGAACGGGCACTCATCCAACCACTGCTCTTTGTTTAACCTGGCTGGAGCAAGCAGATCTTCACAACAAATCACTCATCGATTATGGATGTGGTTCTGGCATTCTTTCATTGGCCGCCGTAAAGCTTGGGGCTCAACATGTGGTTGCTGTTGATATAGACAATCAAGCTTTGCAAGCCACGCAAAATAATGCATTGACAAATCACATTACTGAACAACAGCTCTCTATCGGTTTTCCTGAAGCGCTGCAAGATCCTGTCGATTTGATTATTGCGAACATTCTATTAGCGCCACTAATGTCTCTTAAAGACCGATTTTATCAACTGCTCAATCAAGGAGCTGAGTTGGTAGTATCAGGGATTTTGGCAGAACAAGCCGACTCACTCATAGAATCATATAAAGATTCGTTCACCCATACCAAAACGAATCATCTGGATGGATGGGCTTTATTGGTTTTTGCGCGCAAGTAATACAGATTCAGTAAGGGTACTTTAAAATGACCAAACAGCAGGTTCTGACAGCATTTCAGCCCAAAAGAGCATTGATCAGTGTTTCTGATAAACAAGGAATCACAGAGCTTGCCAAAGTGTTACATCAGCAAAAAATCGAAATAATTGCGACAGGCAATACCGCTGCAGTGTTACGAGAACAAGGCATACCGATTACGGAAGTAAGTGATTGTACCGGGTTTCCCGAAATAATGGATGGCCGGGTAAAAACCCTTCACCCAGCTATTCATGCCGGATTGCTTGCCCGAGGTGAACAGGATAAAAAGGTGCTGGAACAACTCAATATTAAGCCCATCGACTTGCTGATAGTCAATTTATACCCCTTTGAACAAATCATAAGCCGGCCGGATTGCGATTTTAATAATGCGATTGAACATATTGATATCGGTGGCCCAACCATGGTTCGAGCTGCAGCCAAAAATCATGCTCATACCTATGTAATTGTTTCTCCCGATGACTACGCTGAGCTGATACAGTTCCTAAGAGCAAAAAAAGCTCCAGCACAGTGGGGATTCACTCTAGCCAAGAAAGCATTTGCTCACACTGCAGCCTACGATGCGGCAATTACAAATTATTTAACGACTTTGGATGAACAGTGTACCCCAAGCGGGTTTCCCGACGTCCTTACCTGTCAATTTAAAAAAGCAAGTGAACTTCGTTATGGAGAGAATCCCCATCAACAAGCAATATTTTATGCTGATAGAAACGTTACACCCGGATCATTAGGAGCTGCAACTCTGATTCAGGGTAAGCAATTGTCTTATAATAATATTCTCGATGCAGATGCTGCACTTGATTGCGTCAAATCATTTCCAATGGATAAACCGATTTGCGTTATAGTCAAGCATGCTAACCCCTGCGGTATTGCATTGGGTGATTCCTCTTTAAAGGCCTATTTAAGAGCGTTTCAATGCGACCCGTTGTCAGCTTATGGGGGCATAATCGCTTTTAATCGAGTGCTGGATGCTGAGACAGCCAAAGCCATTATGGATCAACAATTTGTCGAAGTAATTATTGCTCCTGAAGTGAGTAAGGACGCAAAGAACCTTCTCTCAACCAAGGAAAATATTCGCCTTCTTGCAACAGGCGACTGGCGGGTAGACAATGAGTTCAGATTGAACATGAAAAAAGTGGATGGAGGTTTGCTTGTTCAGGAACACGATTCAATCTCAATGGTTCAGTGTGAACTTAAAACAGTAACTGCCAATAAAACTACAGAACAACAAATGAACGATTTATTGTTTGCCTGGCTGGCAGCAAAACATGTCAAATCCAACGCCATAGTGTATGCCAAAGACGGAGCGACCATTGGCATTGGAGGAGGACAAACAAGCAGGGTAATGAGTGCACGAATCGGAGTATGGCAAGCACAACAAATGGGCTTTAGTACTAAAGGCAGTGTTATGGCTTCAGATGCATTTATACCTTTTTCAGATACCATTGAGATTGCTGCACAGGCAGGAATTGCCGCGATCATCCAGCCAGGAGGCTCCATCCGAGATGCTCAGATTATTAAGTGCGCAGAAGACCACGGTATTGCTATGGTATTTACTGGTACGCGCCATTTTAAACATTAGGAGCTGTTGATATTGACGTGTTTCATGACGTGCAAACAGCGATGTACCGCTGTTCGATTTCACGTTCAACGCCATGGAAATTTAAAGTTTAACACCTGTTTGCCCAATTCGTGATGATTAACTCTGTTCATTTGATTGATTAAGCCCAACTGCTGCAATATCTGAAAAGTGGGCCACGGCTGTCTCATTAAAAATATGACGTCTTTCCGAGCGTAGCGAGGAATCTCCTGCAAGGTAGCACGATCCCATTAAAATGCGGCCATTAAAACCATATCAAGAGTTGAGTCTCGCGAGCCAGCCTTTTTCTGCAGGCGCCTATTGCTCATATCCTTAAATTTGTTTAGCGTGTCGAAATGATATAAAAATCCAGATACATCTTCTGATGACATCATTAAATTCCTTGTAAAAAAAGAGTTTAAAAGGTAATGATAATTAATGCATTAATTCAGATTGTGCCAATTTGCAGGAGATTCCTCGCTACGCTCGGAAAGACGTCACATTTTTAATGGGACAGCCGTGAAAAGTGGGCTTGACTAACTTGAACATATAGCAGTATATAACGTATCATCTTATTTTTAACTGAAGCTTTTGCAATTGCAGCAATGAATTTCTTGTAAAACGGTCTTCACAAGTAATTGAGAAGATCTTAATGCCTGCAAAAAGAAGGGTATCCAGAGTACCCAAAGCTTTGCTGACATTATTACGTGACTTCGTTATTTAACGAGCAGTATCACAGGAACTCCAATGCATTGCCAAAACTCTTTTGGAGCAAACTCATGACAGCTGAGCATTATCCGGCCTCACTTGTCAGCCGTCTTGCAATTTCGGGACCCACACTTGTTCCGCAGGGATACTATCGCTCCAAGCTTTTTATCGCACCGTTTTCCAGTAATTCCTTAGTTGCAGCTGCAGGACCACTTTTATCCTTACTCGAACGGCTTTGTTTAAGCCCTAGCCTTCCGCCAATAGAGAATATAAGAGAAAATATAGAGCATGAATTACGTGCCTTTCACAGCAAACTCGACGCATCCAAGTATCCACAGGATCTCATCAGCATCGCTCATTATTTATTATCCGCTACAATTGATGAAATTCTGGGTAAAAGTTATTTAAGAATATATAATCAGGCGGCTGAATTTAAATCATTTACCCCCTTAACAAGCGATGGAGCTCAACCACAACAGCGTTTTTTTGAAATTCTGAATTACATCAAAGATCGACCGAATCAATTTCTTGATTTAATCGAATTGGTTTATTTTTGCCTGATTGTCGGATTTGAAGGTGAATATCATCTAAGAGCTGATGGGCGACAAATGTTGGATAACACGATTGAAGATTTGTATCAAATCATTCAACAATACCGGTTCAATAAACCGCATCGGTTATTTAATGAAAATCCCATACCCAAAACCATTAAGAAAAGCTATAAAGCCTCGATGATAACCACTATTATCGCTGTAAGTTTTGTAGCCCTTGCATTATTGACCAGCCACATCGTATTGGAAAATAAAGCGAAGACTCTGTTGTTTGGACACACCCAACTTGCAATGCTGGATGACTAATGGATAATTCTTTACGCGCATTATGTGATGCTATAAAAAAAATACTGGCTCAGTTAAAACCTCAAAGCAATCAACTTTCCTTCATTGTTATCACAGGGAACAACGAACAGGGAAAATCAGCACTCTTAAAACAAAGTGCGATGGAAATAATGCCAGTATTCAGCGAACAGAATGCAAAAATATACTTTAACCAGCAGGGTATTATCGTTGAACTGAGTGAAAGTTGGCTCACAAACAGCAAAACACTATTACAAAATACCTTAAAACAGCTCAATCGATGCAACCGCTACCTTAAAATTACAGGATTCATTTTATGCGTTGACGTCAATGATTTATTAATTGCTGAACCCATCGCTTTTACGGAAAAACGTAAATCCCATTTACAATTATTGGAACGGCTGGGCACAAACCTGGGCTATCAAGTTGAGTTGGCATTCATATTTACTAAAATGGATACATTGGCAGGATTCACTGAATTTTATCAAATGGATCATGCCACTGAATTATCAAAACCCTTAGGCTTTTCTTTGGATTGTATTAACCAGACTCGCAAAAAAATTGAACTGTACTCACAACAATTTAACCAATTAATTGAACAAATCAGTCACCAGGTCATCGCCAAGATGCACCCCGTACGTTCAACAATTAAACGAAGTTTAATTCGTGAGTTCCCGCTTCAGTTATCCAGCTTACGTGCACCAATTCAAGCCTTGATCCAGGGAGTGTCTCCTAAACTGTTCCATCTGCATTCACTTTATTTTACGAGCGCGGAACAAGGCGGCGTCAGTATCGATCGATTAAACAAAAAAATTCAGCACGAATATGCATTGATTGTTCAGGATACCTTCCCGCAAGCAACCAACTTCAGAGCCTATTTTGTTGAAGGAGCATTGAAATCCATCCAGGAACAATGCAGTCAAGCCCCTCAAATCAGGACCGTTTCTCAAAAACCAATAATCGCCATAGCATCAAGTATTGCTGTGATCAGTTTATTGGTGTTAAGTTACAATCACTACAAAACGGCTCATTTATTGGATCAAACCAGTAAAGAATTATTGGCTTATGATACTTTAAACAGCCAAGGACATAATGGCCCTCAAGCTTTATACCACTTGACCAAAGCAGCAGACAGCATGGAACGTATTTCCGCAAACTCGGTATCGCTCCCTACAGTCCATCAATTAAAAGTCAATCTGCATAATAATGCGAAGCTCAAACTTGAAGGTGAATTTCTTCCCTCTTTAACGAATGAACTGGAACAAGTCATCACCAACCCCAGCAATACACCTATTACCCGGTATAAGGCATTGAAGATTTATTTAATGCTTGGACAGCCAGAGCATTTTTCAGAATATGAAGTCTATAACTGGTTTAAACAACAATGGCAACAATCGCCAAACGCAAACAAAAATCAGTTAATCTTATTGAAGAATACATTGAGTAAACCTCTGCGTGGTGTGCAAACCAAACCTCAAATTATCAGTGATGCAAGAAATTACTTAAATGCGCTGCCTACAAGCTATTTATATTATTCCATAGCAAAAGAATCATTCCCTGAAGCAAAGCAAAAAATTGCCATTGAAGGATTTCATTTATCAACTAATGAGTTACCGGTTTATTTTACAAAAACCGGTTTTACAACAGTGATAAAAGCCATTCCCAATATTAGCAGCAAACTTCAAGCCGAGAATTGGGTTCTTGCTCGCCAAGATTTGGCCCAACTCAATAATTTGTTAATACAAGCTTATTGTTTTGATTATGTGACCTGGTGGCAAACGTTTATAAAAAGATCGCAGCCATTGCATTATCATGATTATCAACAAGGCCGCCAGATTGTAAAATCTTTGCAACAAACTGATGCGATCGAAAAACTGATTACCCTGGTTCAACAAGCAACAAAACCTGATTTGTCGGAAGACGGTACCTCCAATTTCAATCAATTTGTTGCCCATAAATTCACTGACTTGAACTTAACCAGCACGACCAGCATTAAAGAACTAAGCTTAAGAATTAATGAGCTAGAACATTTTATTGCGACATTATCCGTTGTAAACGACGGGGGTAAAACAGCATTTTCATTGACAAAATCACGATTTATAAATGAATACTCTACAGATCCGGTGAGCGCTCTCTTTATGCAATCGCGTCAATTACCTGAGCCGCTGAGTTCCTGGGCAAAACAACTGGCAGGTGACACTTGGGTTATACTCATCAAAGACACCAGACAATACATTAATCAACAGTGGCAACAAACCGTTTATCGAGAATTTCAAAATACGATAGCCAAACGTTATCCGTTTGATTCCAGGCAAAGTGAAGAAATTCAAATACGCGATTTTAATCGTTTCTTCTCAACACATGGTGTTTTAAATACATTTTCTGAACAATACATTAAACCCTTCCTGGATGTATCCAGTGCCGAATGGAAAACTAAATCAGTAAATGATTTTGTAATGCCTATCTCCAATGACGCAATTGATGAAATCATCCGCGCCAATATTATTACTAATATGTTTTTCCCTGCTCATAGTGAGGAAAGTAAAATTGAATTTAGTTTGCAGAAAATCAGTCTGGATCCTGTAGTTGCCAGTTTAAACCTGGAAATCGGCACTACCAAATTAACTGATACTCAAAACAGCGAATCGTTTATACAATTTACCTGGCCACAAAATAATGCCAAATTAGCTTTAAATTCTATCGAAGGAAATCACTACGAGCTTGCCGAACAAGGTTCTTGGGCAATATTTAAATTATTAGAAAAAGTGAATGTTCTGGTTGATGAACAAGACAGTTCGAGTTTACAAATACTTTTTGAAGTGAACAGTAATTCAGGCCGTTATTTGCTCAAAACAAATAACCAGGTGAATCCTTTCACACCAGGAATTTTAAACGGTTTTACACTGAATGAAGCCATTGTATAAATCACTCAATTGATGTATCTGTTAAGGGAGCACAAGGATGCGTTTACCCATACTGGTGTCGTTATGTATTTTAGTAGTTAACCTGAGTGGTTGTGAACAGGTTGCTCTGATGGCTACGCCCCCCAAGAAGGCTAATGATTCCAAATCCAAACTGGCCGTTCAGGCAAAGCACTATTTCTGGACTTCATTACATCATGGGCGTTATCTAGACATTCCCAGAATTAACTATTTATTAACCGCAGCTTATCTTGAAAATCCCGATGACCCCCAATTAGCAGCCTATTTAGGCTTCACCCATATATGGAACATTACCGAACGTTTTAGAACTCAGGATCACTCACCATTAATTACCAATGAGATTGTTTTATCTAAAAAATATTTCCTTGATGCACTTCAACTTGATCCACATAACCCAATTTATCAGGGGTTTTATGGGGATACTCAGCTTATTGATGGACAGATATATCAGGATAAACAAGAAGAAGTAAGAGGCTACTTTACTTTAAAAAAAGCAATTCAAGCGTGGCCACAATTTAATTATTTTACCGCAGGCTATCCTATGAGTAGTCTTCCTGCCGATTCAGAGCATTATAAAGAAGGATTACAATGGCAATGGAAAACGCTGGATTTATGTTCTAGAACAAAAATTAATAGAAACAATCCGGATTATCATCCTTATATGAATAAAGAAATACATACAGGAAAACAAAGAGCCTGCTGGAATTCAATTATTGCCCCACATAATTTCGAAGGTTTTTTTATGAACATGGGGGATATGCTGGTTAAATCGGGAGATGTAGAAACTGGAATCATCATCTACAAAAACGCGAAATTGTCTAAAACCTACAATCTATGGCCATATAAAGAAATGTTGGAACAGCGTATTTTAAATGCCCGCAACAATGCAGTTAATTTTAATAAAAAAGCTGCGACAGCAAATAAAAGCATCCTCTTCAATTCTGGATATGGCTGCGTTGTATGTCATCAAAAATAAGAGGAATCAGAATCCTGCACATTATAAGCAAGCGGTTTAATGCAACTAATCATCTAAAGAAGAACTTACACTATGAATAAAAAAGAACAATACAGTATTATTGCAGGTTTGTATGGTAATACCCTCGAGTGGTATGATTTCATTCTCTACGCCAGTTTTGCCCCGGTTTTTGCCGAAATTTTTTTTCCTTCTGAAATTCATTTTGTTTCTCTACTTGCTACCTTCAGCCTATTTGCTATAGGGTTTATTATGCGTCCTTTTGGAGGCATCCTCATAGGGCAATATGCGGATCATTTTGGTAGACGAAAAGCACTGATCCTCTCTATGTCCATCATGACCTTGTCTACGACCTTAATTGCTTTGGTTCCAGATTATAAATCTATTGGTATTGCAGCACCCATCATTTTTTCAATTTTAAGGCTTATTCAAGGTCTGGCAGTAGGTGGCGAACTTCCTGGATCGACGACCTATTTAATCGAGCATATGTTTGCACACAAACGTGGACTTGCAGGAAGTCTGGTTCTCAGCAGCGCTTTTTTCGGTATTTTTTTAGGTGCTCTAATTGCTTCGGTATTCAGCGCTTACTTTACTGGGAATGCTCTACTGCAGGCGGGATGGAGATATACTTATTTGCTGGGTGGAGTCCTGGGAATTTTTGGTATTTATTTACGCCTGAAAAGCAGCGAATCCCCTGCATTTCAAAGCAAATCGCATCACCATAAACACGATGCGCCTATAAAAATTATTTTCTCCCAATATAAAATGCAATTATTTAAAGCAGTGATGCTTACCAGCATATTGGCCATGTCAAATTATTTACTCATCGCTTATGTCACTACATTTTTAGTCAAATATCAGGGATTTCAGTTACACGATGCTTTACTAATTAACTTATTAGCACTTTTGTCGCTTACACTATTTATTCCAATTATGGGTTATTTGTCTGATGTTATTGGTAGAAAACCTGTATATTTAGTTGGGTTAATGGCGCTCTTACTGTATGTCTTTCCATTCTTTTTATTATTGGTCAGTAAAAACTGGTGGCATGTTCTCTATTGTGAACTCCTGTTAGCATTGATACTGGCACCTATCAATGCAACCGTCCCAACCATGTTAGCTGAGATGTTTCCAACCAGTATTCGAGCCAGTGGTATTTCCACTGGTTATAACATAGGCCAAGCCCTTTTTGGGGGAACAATGCCTTTGATTGCGTTCACATTAATTGAACTCTTTAATAACCAGTTAGCTCCTGCCTGGTACCTGTTTGTTTGGGCAATTATAGTACTTGGAACTACTTTTTATGTTATTGAAACTTATAAAAACAATTTGGACTAGCTGGTTGCGCTGACACTACGATCCGTGCTTTATGCGCAGAATCTAGTAATGGTTGGAGTATAAGCAGGTGCATTTTAGTGAGCAAATGTAAATAACTGAGAAGAACAGGAACCTGTTTGCCAACAAGCAAACTACAAGCTTAATTTTCTACACATCGTCGAAAAACCAGTCCAGTTCTAGTCTCCGGATTAGGCGGTCACAGCCGCGAAAATTCGAAATTCAGCATGTACACTCACATCTCAACCAAATTCCCGCGACTGTGGCCGCGGGAAGTGGGGTAAATAGATGAAATGGCAGCAGACCCTTATTAACCGATTTTGACAGGCAACGATTTAATATTAGGATCTTTTGCATAAGCTTCCAAAATATCGGTTACAAGCTGATCAATAGCTCCGTCACGCTCGTCCTCTTCAATTAAACCGACTTGTTCCTTCATTGTTGCCAAGCGTGCTTCCAATTCCTTGGCGATAGAACCATTGGGAAACAATGCAGCAAGCAATCTTCTCGCCTCAGAAGGCCCTAAATGACGGTATAAATGATTTCTAACAGTCGCATCCTCTGCAGTCGTACTGAATGCCCAGAGTTCTACTGGCCCCAGGGTTAAGGTCAGCAATTGAACATTCACTCCTGATTTGGTAGCAAATTGCGCCAGGAATGTAGCTCCTCCTTGACGAGGGCCATGTACTCGGTTTCGTAAAGCTACTTTTGCTGTTTCAGAAAGTCCAAAAATTTCAGTGGTTTTCTCAATCGCCTGAGACGGGCCGGCATCCATAATATAAATAGCTGTCGCGAAATCAATCATTACTGGATCAAAGTCATCTACAGACTGTGACAATAAAGCAATCTGAACTTTCCACTTACGCCCTTCCCTCATGTCGATAATGACCTGTTCGCGCACAGCTGCTGATTTGGAGGTACGATGGAATTCATCATAGACAATACGCTTATGATCTTCTCTAATCTCCAGAACTCGTTGCTTATGATATTCCTTATATTGTTCCGGTATGTTATTCAAGCTTTCTTCAGTCAAGTAATAATGTCTCGCCAATACATACCGTGCCAGCATGTACATCACTGCAGTCTGCCTGTCTGCTGCGTCACCACCACTCTTGGCTACTTCATCAAGGTCAAGAGATACAACACGAGCATCACCGATATCAAAACTGCTGACTCGTGACAAAATGGGGTATTCACGTACGGCAGAAGAAATCATTCTTGAGAATGCGTTGATGAGTGATTCACCTGTTGGCGCGGTCACTTTTTCATACAAATCCTCAATCGACGAAGAGCGGCAAATGGATGCCGCGTCGGCTAGCAAAGGCATGGCATATCGTTGTGCTAACATGGCTTCATGCACAAATCCGGCTGAATACAACGAGTCTGTAACTTCCCACCAGGTAGATTTGGAATCACGTACAAACCCAATTTCCTCTAAAATACTGTCAATGAATTCCTCAACACCAGGAGCATAAGGAGTGGGATTAAATTCATCGGCCATGCTCTTATAGAGCTCATCGACGACCATACCCGCCAAATCAGGCATTCCGTCATAAGGTTTTACCGCGCCTAATGGTGTTGTGAGCAAGGTAATAAAATTCACTAAAAAGGATCGTTCCAATGCGGTTGGATAACGGCAACCCAACTGAGTATCAAATGGGTTAATAGAATATTCAGGCGTCATTCGCAAGCGATGATAAGCGACCAGATGACGTTTTGAGGCTGGCAGCGCTTCTTTTAATAATGAAATCAAACCACTACTTGACGGTCCAATATCAATAATAGCTATTCGAGGTAATCGAGTTAATCCCCCTGAGAGGCAAAGAGCCAAATTGATGGCATTGGATAATACTGATTTACCTGATCCAGGGCGAGCATAAACCAAATCAATCCAGGTTGTCTGCTCTGTAGAACCCGGTTGGAATGGCCACGGTTTACCATCAGGAGAGCGGAACAGTAAAGCGCCAGTCTTCCAGGGAGATGCCGGGCGCGTTATAGGCAGCATGGAGATCACACTTGATAAGGGAGCAACAGTAGGTACTGCAGGGCTATTCATTGTTGTTGCGAGCATTGTAGAAACAAACCCGGCAAAAGGATCCCCACAAATCTCTGAAACATCCGTCGAGCCCCAACCCTGTATTGCTTTGACTAACTCCGAACTTCTTCGTCTAAGCAAAGGCAAGTTTCCTTCATGTGCCCAGGTAGTTGCAACAACTCTCAAGCGCACAATCGCTTCATCAGTATTGAGCTGTAGGTATTTTAACAAGTTGACCGAATCACTGATCAGCCGATTTTGGGCGGAGCTGAAACTTAATATAGCGGACAAAAGACCTTTGAGTTTAATCGTACTTAAGCCTTCACTTTCAATTAAGAAAGCAATTTTCCAGGGAACATGAGAGGGTAGTATCCGCGAAAATAGGGTAATAAAAGGTCTTACATCTTTTGGAAACAAATCAATATAGGTAGACGCATAAATTTTATCACCAACCCTAACCGTTCTTAAATCAAGAACTTCTGCATCTCTGGGAATCACCTGTTTCGCCAGCGAGGGCCACAACAGATCTGAAGGGTCTCCTTCAAAACTGTTTATTTCACGTACAGGCAACTTATCACCCGGTAAAGTAGCACGCCAATTGTCTGCGGTATAATCAGGATCTGCAGTCATCCGAATTGCATGTACGGCCTCATGAACATCGAGCAATTTGGCAAATACACGTAATGCATCCAGATCATTCATGATGGCTCGTACATAGGCGTCATGAGTATCTCGTAATTCAGGTACTGCGGCAAAAATCGTCTGGGTATTTTTAAATGGAGGTATTTTATTGTCTTTAATAAATTTAGCTTTAGCTTTAAAAGATAGTTTCAACTGATCATTGGAGAGATTAAATGGACGGGTAATCAATACAAAATAAACTCTCTCTTCAGCACAGTATTGCGCTAAATAATCGACACGTTCGTCAAACAAATCTCCTAAGGTCAGATCAAGCCGCTTTGCTGTAGCTTCCGCAGGCTCGTAAATGTCCTGGATAACCTTTTTTATATTTTGCTTGTCATGACTGAAATAGACTTGCAGGGCATGGCCAGGCCTTCCCATGGCGGCCTGAAATGCATTATTTAAACCAGAGACTAACCGATCAAACTCTTCAGCTCCAGCCAGTGCGGTCACTCCTTCAATCTTTATAATTGAAATTAAAGAACCATCATGATTGACCAGGACAGTTGGACTGTCTGCAGTTTCCAAATCAACATACGACTCAGTCGTCTGCTTCAGAGAAGTGCTTAACCAGGCAAAGAAGGTATCTATACCCTCAAAAAACGATTCTGACCATTTCGCCATCCCTTATCCCCAATTTTTATTTATTTCACGACCATTCTGGTTTTATGTCACCAACCTCAGTCGTCTGATTCTTTGATATCTATTCAGCAATTTCTTCTAATGCACTGGCCGCCCATTTTTCTATCTGTTTTCTAAATTTCGCTCGTGATGGTAATAAGCACACATTTTTCAAAAGCTGACTGCTAATCTCTTGATTTGTTACGCCAGAATCAATCATTAACTGCCCAAATATTGCAGGATCACTTGTTCCCTCACCAAATTTTTCTTCAACAATTTGGGAGCGAAATTTAAAACTTCTGTAGATATTTTGTGCGCTCGATTTGTAGCCCGTGTCATTTGTAATAGCGCAAAATAAAACATGACATAAGCTGTTTAATTCAGACTGACTCAATTCAGGAAGATATATGAGTGTCCCACCGCCATAACCACCAACACCTACAGACTCAATAAAAAAACATTGAGCGCAGAAACAACATGCAGTTACCAGATTAGATAACCTGTTGTTTGTATAATCATTATCAAGGTTTACAATTTCTTGAAATAAGCGCGCTTGAAATCCACAAAACTGGCAGGTATAACGATCTCTGTTAAATATTTTTTGCTCATACGATTTAAACCGCTCATCAATTTTTCTGGCTGAATACAAACGCCAGGAACCTGGTGTAGCAATTAATTTTAATTCGCAGCGTTCTTGATTACCCGCCATATTCTCGGCTCACATTAAGCTGAATTTAAGAACCAGGGTGCCCTTAACCATTCATAGCATGAACAGTTTCAATTTTATCGCTTTTAGACACCTATGTGTAACTCTAAGTCAAAAATCATAAAAACCCATTTGGACAAAAAATCCAAATTGGGTAAAGAACGATACTCTACCCAATTTGCTTCTTTATCCTAAACAGGCTTCATACTTACTTAAATACTGTACCAGTAGGACCTGCAGTTTCTCCAGCACTTCCAAACATGGTTTGTCCTGTCACACCGAGAATAGAAGGCAGGAATAATAATGCGGCCGCAATAAATACCAGCGCGATAGGTGTTCCAATTGGAATTTGGGTAGGATTATCTTTATGTTGCTTGAACTTCATAATGGCACCAATAGAAAATCCTAAACCAGCCAAGTAGGAACCTGCTGTAATCAATTTAGCTAAACTGGTGAACGAACCAGTTATAGTTGAAGCCATATTTCCTATTGTTATTGATCCTGCTGCGGCCTCTTGACTGACTAAAGCAATTAGCCCCATGCACACCGCACTCATCAACCAGTACTTATATCCTGATTTATTGACGATTTTACTTTTCACTATTCTCTCCCAATTTTAAATTAGTCTAACCTTACCCGTATAAAGTATTATTAATCATATTAATAGTACCTACAATATTGATTGCTAAAATCCCACCAAATACATGCATTAAGCCTTTTCCAGTACCTCCTGGGGGTTGCCCTTGAGATGCAGAGCGAGCAATTAATACCCATCCTCTGACAAATGCAATTATGCCAACTACCTGTATTAACATAGCTAATGGTCTTCCAACGACGCTACCACTACCAAAAAGTGTGTCAAGCGCCTGATTACTACTATTTACAGGAGCATATTGAAGTACATTTTGATATCCGAAGGTTGATTGCATAAATGTTTTAAATGCAGTTGGAAAATAAATTAAAATCGCTCCAACCATAAGATACATTATTGGTTCTTTGACGCTGGCACTATTGGACATCATAGTTCTAGCCTCACCGTAAACCTTCAAACTATAGATTGCCTTAAATAAAAAAGCACAACCAATAAGGTAAGCACCACCTGTAAGTAATCGTTCTACAGGAGCTAATGAATTTGCAAGATTCGTTAAAATATCAGCTTGGCTTGAGATCCAGCATGAAACTGTGCCGCCAGTACAAGTTGCCATATTCGCCTCAACTATCGTCTTGACTAAACTTAATTACTTGCCCGGAGCTGGTTAACACTCGACCCTGTAGTGAGTCAATTAATTTAACCACTCCATATCCTGCAATATTTGTCCCTTCTCTAACTGTAATTGTAGAACCATTTGAGCCAATTAGCCATGCGCGACCTGGAATTACTGCCTGAATATTATATTTAATACTCTGAGGCACATAATGAGCAACTGGTTTCACTTTTTTAGGCTGTGAACGAGCAATCAACACACCAATAACCTCTGATTGTTTGGCTAGTTGATTTGATAAAGTCCCCATCACCTGGTTGAGATTGGCAATTTGCGAATTCAAATTATTAATATTATTGTTAATCGCTCCAATCTGGTCACTAAGAGCGCTCACCTCTGATCTAAGACTTTGTTGAGATGCTTCAAGAGCAGAAACTTTATTGGTCAATTCTCTTTCCGCTTGTGAGTCAATTTGCTTAACCTGTTGAATTTGCTGAACAGGGGCAGGAGTAATCGTTGTCGTTGGTGCGGGTTGTGTTGTCGCCACTTCTGTTATAGTCGGTACAGCGGCCTTGTTTGCCACGGGTTCTGATGTACCTGAGAAGAACATATAACCAATGAACTTATACAACACCATAGCAAAAATAACCAAACCAACAGCAATCAAAGCGTTCCGTTTTATATTCTTTTGCTCAGAATGTTGCCCCTTCCCGGAAGACAGGTCGCCGCTTTGACCCAGTTCAGCTCCACCCATTGATTCATTTTCAAATGAATCCAGCTCCGCAAATCGATATTCATCATTATCTTGATCATGTTCTGCCATTATTCTTCTGCCATCAAGTTAAATAGTTGTTACATCTTGTGTAAATAAAATTCCCAAACCAGTTCCCGAAAATACTTCAACGGTAGTTGGGGTATTAAACAATTGTTGCGCTTGCTGTCCCCAGCTTTTACCTACTGTTGCCAAACCGATAACGGCATTTTCAAGAGAGGATCGACCGATACCATTCGATACGGTGATATTATTTCCACCACCAGTACCGCCTATGCTTACAGTAGTATTCGCTGATTGGAATGCATTACCGAATCCTTCAATAAATGAAGAAGCAAATAAAGAACCATAACGCATTAAATAATGATGGTCTGTTCTGCTGGATAATGCTGTTCTCGCTGTATTGGGATCAATCGCGAATGCAGATATTGAAGTTGTTTTTGCCGCACCAGGCACGGACATGGTATTAAAGGTAATCACCATTTTATCCGCATTGGAAGGTAAATTAAAACTGCCTATCAATTTAGCGCCCTTCAATTTGCCGGTAACTATAGTTGCTAAAATTGGGCCTGGTTCATCACTGTTGACTGAAGTATCCATGACAGCAAATACTATGTCACCCGTTTTAATGATAGCCTTTTGGGGTGGAGCATTGTTTTGTGCCTGCGCCTGTTGTCCTTGAGCTGCAGGATTTGTTGAGCCAGCAGGAGCAATTTCACTTGCACCAGCAGGTTTTTCCTCGGTTCCTGCTGTGTATACCTGAGTACTAACTGTTTTCCAGCCTTGTATTGATTGATTTGCCGCAGAAAGCATATCCGAAGTTCGTTGCTGGATTTTTTGTTGGTATTTTTGCTCAGCCATCTGTTGATTTTGTTTATTTAAAATCGCCTGCAGTTGATCACTACTGGATGCAGCCTGTGAAGCAGATGTTTTCTGACCAGGAAAACCAGGAATACCGGTTAACGAAGAAGGATTTTGTTGCAGGTTAGGTTCTTGCAAACCTGCCATGCTTGATTCTGCTGCAGAAAATCCTGCTGCTTGCAATTGACCTGCAGTAAATCCGGCATCTTTCAGTTCTGCAGCTGTATAGCCCGCATTTCGCAGTTCTGCAGCACTGTAACCAGCATTTTTTAGCTCAGCGGCTGAGAATCCAGCATCCTTCAAATCTTTAGCACTGAATCCCGCATTTTTTAAATCAGACGCTGAAAAACCGGCGTCTTTAAGTTCTTTTGCGCTGAATCCTGCATTTTTCAATTCCGCAGCCGAGAAGCCGGCATCCTTCAGATCTTTTGCACTAAATCCCGCTGCTTTAAGTTGCGCAGCAGAAAAGCCTGCAGCTTTTAGTTCTGCAGCACTAAAACCGGCATCCTTCAGCTCCTTTGCACTGAATCCAGCGGCTTTCAGATCTTGTGCTGAAAAACCTGCATCACGTAATTCCTTGGCGCTAAATCCTGCATCCTTCAGATCTTTTGCACTAAAACCTGCGGCTTTAAGCTCAGCAGCAGTAAATCCCGCATCCTTCAGCTCTTTTGCGGAATACCCTGCTGCCTTTAATGCCGCTGCAGAACATCCCATTGTTTGTTTAATAGTAAGGGCGCTTACACCTGCAGCCCTGGCTTTTTTTAATGACTCAACACTGCAATCAGCTGTTCGACCGCTGGCAATAATAGACGCAGGGCTTAAGCCGGCATCTTGCAATTGTTTCTGAGAAAAACCCGCAGCAAGTAATTCAGCGGGTGTAAATCCCGCATCCATTAAGGATTTGACATCAAATCCAGCTTTTTTTAATGCTTCTGCGCTGCAACCATTTAAATCTCTGATCCGTTTAGCAGAAACACCTGCATTAAGTAATTTTTTCAACTTATCGGGATCACAACCTGCTGCTTTCACATCTGCATCAGACAGAGCGCCAGCAGAACTAATCTCTTGCGGGGTGAACCCGGCATCTGCCAATTCTGCATCGCTAAAGCCAGCAGCCTTCAATGCCTGCGCGCTGCACCCGGCATATTGTTTGATCAAAGCAGCACTAACTCCAGCGGCTCTTTGTTTTTTTAATACTTCAACATCGCAGCCAGCATTTTTTATATCATTTGGTGTTATTCCTGGAGGTAGTTCCGCACCAGCTGCTCTTATTTCCGCGGCAGTAAAACCAGCTTTGGCAAGCTCATCTGGTGTAAACCCTGCATTTAATAAATCGCGTGCAGTAAACCCGGCAGCTCTCAGTTCATCGGGTGAGAAACCTGCCCTCTTTAGATCCGCCGCACTAAAACCGGCATCCTTCAACTCTTTGGCAGTATAACCTGCAGCTTTTAACTGTTCTGCACTACACCCTGTAATTTTTCGAATTGCAGAAGCGGATACACCTGCTTTACGTAACTTGGTTAGAGCAGCAACACCACATCCTGCTTTTCTTACGTCATCAGCAGAGATTCCATCGGGTAAACCACTGGCCTTGGCAATTTCATTATCAGAAAATCCAGCTCCTTTTAATTCGCCATCAGAATATCCACCATCCTTCATTTCCTGAGCGCTAAATCCAGCATTTCGTAACTCACACGCATCAAAACCGCAACTTCTTAATCGCGCCGCGGTGTAACCTGCTTCTTTAAGCTGTCTGGCATTATATCCTGCGGCTCTTAATTCTTTACACTCACAGACTTGCTCCAGATCCTTAAGAACAAAACCGCTGTCCTTCAGTTGCACACAACTGCATGCTTGCTTCAGATCGTTTAATAAAGCGCCCTGATTGATTACTTTATTAATAACTGCCTTACTGCAACCACCATTTTGCAGATCCTGTATCCACAAACTTCGTTGGGCCCCTTCATCATCCTCTCTGGCTAAAGCAGTAAAACCAACACCACTTTGCCCACCCTGTGCACCAATAACCCCTACACCCTCACCCAGTGCCTGGGTACGAATAATGGTTGGTATGGCGCTACCGCCCGTAGTTTCGGCTTGTTTGGCTTGGGTAATATTCTGCTCTTCTTGCAATTTGGCATATTGTGCTGTTGGATCAAGCACACCAGGAATGGATTGAATTCCAGGTGTCACGCTCACTGAAGCTTTTGATAAAGGGCCTTGAATGGTACTTCTTAGCTTCATGTAACCAATAACGACAGCGATAATCAACAGGATTAATGTAAAAATGATAATCACTCGAGTTCGAGTATTGGAAAACAGTGACTTGATATTTTCTTTTCTGCTTGCCATGTTTTTATAACCCTTCTACCTTAAGTTGCATGACTTTGCCATGCCAGGACACTAATAACACCGGAGATTTTTGCATTTCATAAGCATGCGTTCCATCAGCACTGGTCATACTTGCTAACCAGCCCGGTGACAATATCGTAAGATTGGTTCTAACATACATTTTATTATTGGATAACCATGCACGTGCATCACCACCACTAACTACCAAACGAGTACTTCCAGCAGGAGGCACACCATCCAAAACATGAAGTAATATATCACTGGCTGAAGGAGGTATTCCCTCTTCCATAGGCATTGTTTTTGCGTTAGGGCCATAGCCTTGTACACGCAAATCAACACGATAATCAACGGCTTTCTGTCCTGGAATCAAAGTTAACATGACAGGCGTATTCAAGCCTCTTAAGCGCACAGCCAGATTACCGTAGTTGTATAACTTCATTGCTTGAATCATTAGGGTATTACTGGTCTTATCCCATTGGATGTTAAATGCGGAAGGATCACCTAAATCATATGCTGAAATCGGCCAAGGAGCGCCAGTAGAATCCAGAAAAACCAAAGAAGAAACAAATCCTTGCGATAACCTGATCACCGGAGGGGTAGATCCTGGCGACAAATTAACAAATTGCGATGTGGCAGTTGGCTTTGGTGGAGTGCCAGGAGTAGATGCCTGAGCATACTCCGTTGTTTGATACATTTGTTTTAAACGAACAATTTGTTCGGGGCTTAAAGGATATAAATTCCGAGTCATGTCTTTGAATGCTTTATTGTCAATGATTTCAGTTTCTGATTGAGTTATTGCCTGAGTATCACTGTTTGAAGAATTCTGTGACTGATTTGTCGATGGCGAAGGAGTCTGTACCGTACTGGGAGGCGATTGATTACTCGCATTAGCTGCAGATGGGGCAGCACTTCCACTTGAATCATTAGAACCTTGACTGTCCTGACCAGGATTCTGAGATAATTTTTGCTGCAACATCCGTAATTGCTGTAAAGCCTGTTTTGCATCATCGCCCTGGTTTGCTGCAAAACTACCCAATGGCATCAGACTAACCAATGCAGCAAGAATCTTAAGTTTAAATTTTATTTTTGATTTCATCATCATTAATTCACCCCACCACTGGCAGGTCCGACTACAAACTGTGATATACCAATACCGCGAGGGGAATTTAAAGTGGATACTCGAGTAATCAACATGGTTACCACATTATTTTGCTGTGTAAATTCGCTGGCACTCTGATATGTAACCAATATAGGCATTTGTACCCGCCAGGAATAACTGCCATTTAATACCCCTTTTTGCAAGATAATAGGTGCACGGGTAGCAACAGCTGAAACAATCAACTTCTTAGCTTTTACTGCATCAAGATTGTTTGAAGACTGAAGAGCATTAAGAAATTGATCCCAGCCATCCGCAGTAAAGAAACCGGAGGATGCCTGCAACTCGTCTCTGTAGTTAACAAAGTTGTAGGTAAAAGCAGCAATTGCCGCCTGGTTTGCCCATTGCAATACCGCAGAATCGGATTGATTTGGTTCATTCAAAGGAAACAGTGGGGTAATGCGCCCATTAATTGTTGTTGCAAAATATCGAGGAGCGGGTGGATGAGTTAAAATATAAACCAACATCGAACCCAATATAAAATTAACCACAATAGCAATCAAAAGCGCTAATATTACTTTACGCTGGCTATCTTTATAAAACTGATTTCTTAATGCTACAACTGCTAAGGCATCTTCAGCCATAATAACCTCTAATTATTGCGGTATAATCCTTGGTACATCATCTGTTGGTGGATCCGGCTCCAGTAAAGGTACAGACGATTCATTTGGTGTCGGTATCGACTTTAGCTTGACCGGGGGAGTAACTCCACTGGTCGCGTAATAATCTCTCTCTGGCTGATGCAGGTAAAGGTAAAATATCAATACACCAATAACACCACTTATCAAAAGTGAAAAAATTAAGGCAACCAGACCACTTCGGTAAATATTAACATTAAAGTTTTTATTTCTTTGTATTAATAACCAATTTTCCCGGCTCATAACTTCCTCAATTGACTACAGCACGTCGAAACGTAATTTCTACTCGGGCATTTGGTGATTTATCGCCTCCCTGGTTAAAACTAGCTATAGGTTTATCACTACCTAACCCTTGTGTAAAGATAAAACGGCTATCAATACCTTGAGACCATAAATATTCTGCTACTACTCGGGATCGTGCCATAGTTAATGCCCGTTCTCTTTGAACGGATACGTATTTACTGCTGTAGCTCGTTACTGTAATTGCTACTTTTCTAAATTGTTTAAGAAACGTTGATATTTCATTTAATAAACCATAGGAAGACCATTTTATATGAGGAGTTTGATCATCAAACAATGCGCTTGCAGGAATACTAATTAAATAATCCTGGCCTATAGTGACTACCTTTATACCGCTTTTGTTCAATTTGGTAAAATACTTCATGATAGTAGAGTCACAGGCTCCTTGAACTTTACAAGGCAGCTTTGGATCATCTTCATCTGGAACATAATGGGAGCGATGACAAGCACTGAGCAAAAGCAAGACCATCAACCCAATGACGCGGATCATTATAATGATGTAGTTAGTACGCACTGATCTCACCCGTTATCCCCAATTTTGAAAAAAGACTTCATGTGTTATCTATGTCTAACTATCTTAAACTACTAGCCGATAATAAAAACATACAAATCATTACGTTACAATGAATTTAATAAAATTGCTATTTTTTTAAAGAAATTATTTATACTGCGCAAAAGAGAACTGTTGTTTTTAATTGATCGTGAATAAAATAAACTCTTGGTGAGTTAAATTAATACGTTCAAAACGGAAGAAAATAGAGCGAAATACCTTTCAGATGGTAGTTGTGCCTAAAAGCACCTGGAGTAAAGAAAACCATCATATGCGGAATGATGTTTTTGAGAGATTTCGACCTTACACCAGGACAGATTCATTGAATAACTGATTCATCAGGAAAACTCTTCCTCACTTTTTTTAATTGCTTTTTCACGTTCCAATGCAATGCGAGAAGACAAACTCCTAACAACGTCAGTAAGTTCCTGAGGATCAATAACATCTCGATCTTCAGGTGGATAGCTTGTTGCTAATTGAAAGTCTTTGATCAGTTCATTCGCAACTGTACCAGCATACTTATCTTTAGCTCCAGTAAGTCGCTCTATCATCATCATTTGATTTCTTGTTTCATTAATAGGCAACAAAGATTCAGAGAACGTCGCTTTATCACTCACTAAAATAGGTGGAGCATTACTGTTAATCCTGAGAGGGCTAAATATGGTCAATGCACCTTCAACCTCTTCCTCAATAATATCCTCAACGGGCTCTGGCTCGTTATGGCCGTGGAATGCTATTAATGCCGCCACTCCTCGTTCAATAGGCTCTTCAATATTGGATTCCCTTAATACCTTGCTGATTAAGGTAATCTCTTCATTTTCGACCTCTTTATTGATACTTAAATCACCACTATCCAATATTTGCTGGAATGAAGACAATTGCTTTTGTAACTTCATTAAATAATCATCAGGTGGAGGTTCAACCTTCAAAAATTGATTGATTTTCAATTGTTTCACTGGTTTTGGATTCGCATAGAACATTCGCGCCCGTACAATTTTGGATTTAAAGAATATATGTGCTTCACCTTCTGTTTGTTCTTTTAAGTCCAATAAATCCACTCGAGATCGTTTTTCAAATGAAGAACTTTTTGTATCCATATAACTATTCGCGATACTGGTATCCTTTGTTTGAAATGAGTCTACTTTGGTAACATAAGCTTCGCCTGCAGTTTTGGTGAAGAAATCCCAGGTTTCAGTAGGATCTTCCAGCTTCATACAAATTTTAATGTTGGTGTTCGCGCCAATTGAAGCCGCCTCTTCTTTTGATGCTTTTTGGAATGCGGGTAAATCCTGCCCCGCAAATATAGCAGAGAAACCTAGAGATCGCGCCTGAGCAGGTACCACCGCGAATCCTTGCACCGCATAATAACCGTACTCATCCAGAATGCACATATAGGGTGTGGGTGCATTGGTTGGTTTTCTTAAAATAACATCGCGGTAATCCCCTTCCACCTCTTCACCAAGTCCTGCGGCCATCATGGCTTTTAATGAAGACACAATAATTTTACCGAGGTTTGATAATTCATCTGGAGATTTTTCCAGGGCAGGTAATAACACGACCAAGATTCGTCGATTCAATACAACGTCTTTAAAATCAACTTCGGCCAAATTGGTTCGAATAATATGGCCATAAGTATCAGCCAATGATGAAAAGCTTCGTACCAGCTGCATGGTAATAAAACCATGCTGTTCCAATACTTGAGATACCTGCTTTCCTTTTTTTTCTTTATTATAACCCGGCAGGGTGTTCAAATAGTTTCGCAACGGGTCGGTTACCAGTTTGGGAACCTGCTCAATATTAACGCTCTCCTGATCGTCTCGAGGGAATACCTTGTCAATTACTATTGATTCCAGTCGTTGCAGATCGAAGTAGTTTCGTATGGAGTTTGCATCAAGAAGAATAGCGCCATCATCACGCATATAAACCAATAAACGCATTAAGGCTTCAACGAATGCGATAGCACGACCTTTCCACATATCCCCATCAGAGGACTGACCCGATCCGCCCATCAAACTGACCACCAACTGAGTCAACATACTTGAGGAACCCTGACAAAAAGGGTTTAAGGTATTAGAAAGTCTTTTTTCCTGAGGGCCAACAATATCGCGCGCACCAGTCATAAAGTTAATTAGCAGCAAGTCATCTTCACGCCCCATACTTCGAACCATAGAAAAGACTTTTGCATAAAGAGAGTTATCCCCTTTACCATCCACATAGATGAATCCACTACCTTGAACCAATGCATTGTAAGCAAGAGAGACCAAACATTCTGTTTTACCACTACCAGTAGAACCGAAAATTAAAGCATGTGTTCTCATGTCATCATTGGCAAACCACAGCTCTTCACCCGTTTTTCTATCATTACCGAAAAATGCAATTCCTCGTGCAATATTGGGTTTATTAATACCCGGCTTCATGTCGTTATAATCCTTTACACGCGCAATTTGCGGCAAACGGAAGGGTAATTTTTGTTTTCGGGTAAAACTGTAAAGGAAGCATAAGGAGCCGATTAACATCAATAAGGTTGCCACTTCAGAAAAGTAATATGCCGCGGCAGCCAGCGCAAAAAGCAATATCGATATATTGGTGGGATCGGCAAAGAAATCCCCTAATCTTTGAGTTAAAGTTCGAGTATCCCTTAAGAGAAGGGTTGGATCTAACTCATGTCTACTATCAATACCGCGCATCATGGCTCTAACTCTCCCATTTGACGAGGTGTTAATTTAATCTCTTTAATTGCAATTTCCAAAGCTCGAATCGCTTCATCAATCATAGGGACTAATGAGCGGCGCCCCATTTCCTTTTCAGCACGCCAATGAGCAAATGGACCACCAACTTCAGCATAAGGCGTTTGTCTGCCTACACAATTAAGCATATACCATAATCGCCTGTCCACGGGTTTTAACCAAAGAAATTCAGAACTGGGAACGACTCCATCATCTCGAGCGCCTTCAAGCAAGGAAGCGAGTACAGTCAGCATGTATGCATGCTTTGATATAATTTCTTGAACATTATCAGCATTTTGGTATTTTTTAATCACGGGTTTAGCAACCGAAAAATCAGGTTTCCCGGAAACAAAAGTCGCGTCCAACACTTTAAGAATGTTATTGGCTGCATCCCTGTCCCGATTCATTCGGGCAATAAAAACAGCCGCCAAGGCATAAGCTTGTGGAGTGCAACGCTCAAAACCATCCCAATATGGGCCCAATTGCAGGGTAAAAACCCGCTTTGCGTCCCCGCGTCTGATCCCTGCAGTCATTTCCTGCCCGGGGATAGGATTATCCAATATAGCATCATCTTTTCTTAATAACTTATATTTACGGGCAAATTCCATTGGGGTCAAAGCCATTGCCCAAGGTCCTGTATTCACATCCTGACTGACTAAATCTTCTTTAATCACTGGCATAATTGCTGGCCAATTGAATTGCTCCTGAGCCCTCAAACTTTTCATATCATGAGCTCTGCGAAACTTTAAGGTTATATTCGATTTATAAAGAACTACGGCTAACACTATCAAAACAAGGACAACCGGATAACGCATAAAATTACCCACGTTCTCCGTCATCTGCATCAATTGCTCCCAATGCACCGTAGCAGGGTCAATAGTTTGCATCAGGTATATCTGATTTGTTAAGGCTTGATTATTAATGAACAAATTAACCAGTCTAGCCTGCCAGATATTGATTTCAAAAACAGCACTAACGATGTATGCATGCCCAAATTTCCAAACAAGAAAACCAGTAATAAACAACAGTATGATAATCCATACTGGTGCCATTGCATTGTCTGAACCTGATTGTTGTTGCTGCTGAGCCATTGTTAAAACTTTTAATTAGGTTGATTAATTCAAGTATATACTGCTCTGAGATAAATTTGCGATATTTTCACCAGGTTCTTTGAACGAATTTTTAATTTGGAATAAATAAGTCGTCGTTGCGAACGAAGTGAAGCAACCGAGTACAGCATGTTAGCGAAGATTCTATTTTGATTGCTTCGCTAAGGCTATTGAGCATTAGTCTTAGCATTGCAAACTCATTATACTTGGTGCCAGAATCGTTATACCTTGAATTTTATCTTATTATTCAATTGGTTAATTTATTTTGACCATTGCGCCCTTAACCTACGTTCCGCGCTTAATGCTCGGAATCTAGAAATGGTTTCATTAAAAATAGGCTCATTTTAGTGAGACCCTTATAGATCCCGCGGGAAGTAGGCGTAAAGCCCCCAACAGATGAAATGTCAACAGGCTCTGGAGATAATAAAAATGATGAAAATAATCAATAAAACAAATCGGGCTACGATACTTTAATCAATCGGTTACGTTCAAATTTATAGACTCCGGTACTATGAACAAAACGACTGATATTATCCAGATTAAGTGTTTTATCTTTCAGGCTTAATAACATTTTACCAAGTTTATCAACAGGAGCCTTATCAGAAGAAAGAGGCAAAATATCCGATTGATTAATGTATATCGCGACGTAAGCTTCATTCTGTTTGTTTTCTTTCGTTTTTAACAGTGCTTTAACGTCAGCTTCATCAGCGTAAATAGGACGAGAGATCATTTGTTTAGGAAGATTTGCAATAATCTTCTCCCAAGATTGTATCGAAGTACCATCGGAAGAATATAAAGAAATATAGATTTCCTGCTGTCCGCTCCTGAGGGCTATACGATTTGCCAGATGGGACTCTGCTTTAAGTTGGGCGCGGCTGCTGGCACCCAATTGATTGATGAATCCATCACGAATTTCAATTAAATTTTTACCAACAACTTTTAAAAAATTGGATTTATCCCAAGGCCCTTTTTCAATGGCATCATTCAAGGCTTTCAATATTACTTCATTTTGCTCATCTGAGAGTCGATCTTTCATAACATCAATACTTTGGTGAGAGGGCAAAACGCCCTAAGTTAATAAATTTATGATTAAAGTATAACAGTATTTACGAAAATCGATGAGAGGAATCCTAGTAATCTATCTATTTAAAACCCCAAAGATGTTTGTGATGTATTTACATTTTCATCGTGTTCATGATGCACTGATGCAGATTGATTGACAATTTTGTTGTCTAATCCGTTCTGGACTCCACTGATGCAATTGTTCAGTAATTCAACAACATTTCGGTAATCAGCGTCATCAGGCCTTAAGCTAAGTGCTCTAGCCGTTTTCTGCAATAAGTCTTTAACCGGGCTTAAGACACTCTGATGGACAAATTCAGGGGGTACTCCCGCCGTTTCACCCGATGTACTGATATGAAAACTGTACCTGTTGTCCCTGTATCTTGAATTTCCATCGCTTGCATTTGACATTCGGTAACTCCTACATATATAGCTTTATAAGGTTAGTCTAGCAAACCAGATTATCGAAAATTGTAACTGCCTCAATAACTTTCGAATTCTTTACAATTATTTGCGAAGAGCATTTAATCATACATTAATTCATCCAGAGGAGTGTAATCGCGGCTTGGCCCACCATGTATTAATTCATTCACCACATCCGTCATACACAGCAAACGTAACACATTAGGGGTGACTTCATCAAATACAACACGTATACCTAATAATGCCCCCTCAGCCTCATCAAAAGTTGCTCCTAATCCATACCCCAGACATAAAGAACACAATTGATCAGCCCGCTTGGCGATTGCGGGTAATAAACCAGTATCTGCAAAGACCTCATCGTAACTGACAAAACGATCATTTAAATAAAATTTGGCATTCAACGCTGCGGCAATTATACCCATACATTTACTGATATCTCGTTCCATTATCTCCACCATGGTTGCGATGATTTAACAGACCCCGCCATGATACTTCTTAGCCATCGCAAAAAAACAGGGATGGTAAAACCATAATGTTCAACGATACCAAAGAATACCGCTGAGATTAAGACCAAAATCCCGGTCCACACTCTAATATGCATTAAAAATAAAAATATAGGAAACGCAGCCCGAGCATCCACAATAAAAAAACGAGCACTTCGTGCTGAATCACGCCAGTGACTTGTTGCAGAAAAACCCCCAGCCATACTCTAACCTCAAGAACTATTCTCTTATTAAAAAGTATATACCTAAAAAATAGCTTTCGCACCAGACTAATTTGAATAATTTAGACTTAAACGCATTTATAAAAAGTGGAATTTATTCCATTGGAGAGTATTCTTTTGAGAGATTTGCTCTGAGACTTTTCGTAAGAACTTCTTCCATTTTAGAAGAAGGTGTTAATTGAGGAGCAGCAGTAAATTGATTTGTGTTTGCATCAACAGGCTCGATACTATCCGTTACAACTAACGTGTCTGTATCTGCGGATTTTCTTTGCCCATGCATTTTTGCCAACATTTTAGAAGTACTATTAAAATCCATAATAACTCCTCACGAAAAATCAATTAGACCAGAATACCATAAACAAATTAAGGAATTATTAAGAATGAGCTGGTTAATTAAAAAAAAACATTGGATACCCTTCATTTAAAGTTAGCCTATTCTCTTCCCTGCATCAAGGATAAGATCCTTGAATACCAATACCAGGGCATCTGCTGTCTCGTTATCATAGGGCACAGGACTGTTTGATGATTGCCAAATCCCATGGGGCCATAAACTATCGTGTTCATTGCGGGCAACGACATGTACATGCAACTGAGAAACTACATTTCCAAGAGCGCCTATATTCAATTTGTCTGGTTTAAAATAATCAACAACCAAGACAGACAACTGATTCATTTCTTCCATCAGAATCAGCCGTTCCTGTTTGTTCAACTGATACATTTCCTGAATGTTTTCAACTCTGGGAACCAAAATAAACCAGGGAAATTGAGCCTCATTCTTTAAAAAGACTCGAGATAATGGCCAGTCGCCTAAAACAAAACCAGTAGATTGAATTCGCTCATCGATAAGAAACAAAAAAGGCTCACATCACGTATTAATAGCCTATTCTAGCAAAGCAAGATTCATAATTTAAATAAGTCATCGATAAATTTTAATAAACCTATTGAGTAATGATCCCATTTTAAGTTATGTTGAAATAACCTATTGTAAAATAGGCCGTAAACAATTGTCATTTATGGACGAATGCAATTGATCAACTGACGCCCAAAGGTCAGTCGACGATTGATAAGCTTTAGCAAAAGGAGGATTTATGGCTAGAGGCGAAGTCAAATGGTTTAATAATGCCAAAGGTTGGGGTTTTATTATTCCGGAAGGTGGTGGTGAGGATATTTTTGTTCATTTCTCATCAATTCATGGTACTGGTTACAAAACACTGGTTCCAGGTCAGACGGTCACCTACGATGTGGAAAACGGCGAAAGAGGCCTCCATGCTTCAAACGTTATTGCACTGAGTGAGACAGCTGAAGAAGAAATGGCTTGATTTGAGTACTCTTTAAAACTTTAGCGCAGCAGCATTTTAATAATTGTGCTGCTGCGACCATCATATTCATGTATTATCACCCGTATTGAATCAATCGGGCAGAATATACCAATGAAGCAAGGTTTATTACTTATTAATTTAGGCACGCCAGACAGTACTGATGTTTCTGCAGTTAAAACCTATTTAAGTGAATTTCTAACAGACAAGCGGGTTATTGATTTACCTGTATTGTTACGTTATGTACTTGTCTATCTCATAATTCTACCGTTCAGAGCAAAAAAATCAGCGCATGCTTACCAGTCAATCTGGACAGAACAGGGATCACCCTTGCTGATTCACAATCAACAAATAGCCAATCAACTGCAATTAAAACTGGGGGCTGATTTCAAAGTCGTCCTGGGTATGCGTTATGGCTCACCCTCAATTTTAAATGCTCTAAATCAATTAAAAGAATGTGAATCTATTACTATTCTGCCTTTGTATCCACAATATTCATCAGCGGCAACTGGTTCATCCATTGAGGAAGTCATGCGGCTTCTCGCAAAACAGGAAGTCATCCCTTCTATAACCATCATCAGAGATTTCTTCCAGCATCCCTCCTACATTAATGCTCAAACCAAAGTAATAAGTCATCATATGGATGAAGATGACTTTCTTCTCTTCAGTTATCATGGAATTCCTGAACGGCAAGTACAAAAAAGTGGCTGTAAGACTGTTTGTCAGGAAGCTTGCCCAACTGTGTCAAGCATTAACCAAGGATGTTATAAAGCGCAATGCCATGAAACCAGTCGTTTATTAGCCAGTGCATTAAATTTAACTGAAAACCAATACACCACATCATTCCAATCCAGACTAGGCAAAACTCCGTGGATTAAACCCTACACGGATGAGCTTTTATCTGAATTAATTGCAAAAGGCATCAAAAATCTTGCTGTAGTCTGCCCTTCTTTTGTTACCGACTGCCTGGAAACTCTGGAGGAAATGGGCATCAGGACCAGAGAGCAGTGGCTAAAGCTCGGTGGCAAGAAATTTACATTAATACCGTGCATGAACGATGATCCCGATTGGATTAGCGCGATAATCGAACTCATTAAAAAATAATGAGGAAAAGGATTAATTAGCAAATATTAAAAAACAATAAAATAACCAGGGTCTGTTGACAATTCAAGTTTCGACGTCCCGCGACTTGTTCCTGAGAGATGGTCACAAAAAGTGACCAAAATTTTTTGTGACCATCTCTCAGGACTTGTTCGCGGCAAATGGATATAATGGACCAATTGTCAAAATACCCTGATTGGCCTAGCGCTTAGGAACTTGCACCCTGACGCAAAAATTCAAATCCTAACATATTCCATCGCATGCATAGCTCTACTTTTACCTCCAGTTAAAAATGGGTGGATTACCAGCCGGCGTAGATACTGTCTTTAAACGCAAGATAAATTTTCATTAAAAGGCAGTTTACTTTTTAAAACTCCAAAGATGATATGAGCTAATTTGCGCATTACAGCACAAACAATAGTTTTAGGAGTTT
>NZ_RZGU01000030.1:0-33971 GCF_003990085.1 Legionella sp. km535
CATGGGATCAAAGCCATAGAAATACGAAGTGCAATATTAGTCCCCATCTTAACCGAATTCCCGCGGCTATGACCGCGGGATCCATGATGGTGGCATTCAAGTATCAGATCTCGCGGTCTTCGTGGCGGGATTTCAGCTTCGATTTATCTAACGGCAGCTACCTGATGCAGAGACAGAGTTGAACCAGAGAGTAGAACTGAACTTGTTTTTCGAAGATATGTAGAAGATTAAGATGGATAGCTGGGGGCTATAAGAGTTATCTGGTATCTTCTGTTATTGGAGATTGTCTGCTTTATGAGTCCATGTTAGGATAATTGGGTAAATAATGGATTATTCGTTCTATGCTCATCTTTTTTGTAAAAAAATTCTTTTGCCGAATGATGTGCCTGGTTCAAAATGGAGAGTAGTTAACGTGTATGAATTAGGATTTTATAAAAGTGAACCTCTGGTAAAACCTTCTTTAGAGCTTATTTTCGAGTATCCTTTGGAGAATAAAACGCTCATCATTTCAGAACGCCCATCGTGTTGCATTAGAGGGGTAATTATTAATCAGCAGACTGAACACACTGTTACCTTGATAGCAGAACCTCTTATATCATGTAGTGCATACATTTTTTCATTTACGAATTATGATGGTGTTGAAAAAGCAATTATTTATCATGCGACCAGTTGCGGCCCGAGGTTTGCTCAATGGATAGCATCACAAATTGCCTCTGAAACTGATTTGTCAACGGTATCAATTATTATCGCAACTCCCGGAGATGGGGTGATCAATCTGGCCAGTAATCCAGATTATATCGACATTAAAGAAACTTATTTAGAGTACTTATCCAGCATTGGATTCACGAGTGCGCCTCAGATTTTGTTTGGTTGTACTAATTACAAAATTAACAGCAAAGGTAAGCACGGAGATGAGAAATGCATCCACGATTTGGTTTTTAACAGTCCAGAACGCCTTCAAGTCTATTCGATTTTTGAAAAGGAGGAACAAAGTCTGGACGAAAAAGAATGTACCTGTTTTCTTCTATGAATAAACCATTTAAATCGTTACGCTTATAAAGAGAGAAAAGCTATTGTGTATACCTTCTATGGATCAGAATTATATAAATCTAAATCTTTGGCAAAACCATCTCTTGACCTTATCGAGCACCTTGCCCTGCATTTTAGAATAATATCAATTACCTACAACAAGATATTGATTTAGCTTCATTTATCCAGGCACTGCCCCTTGATTTTCAGGGAAGGTGTCTCAACATATAGTTCATAGTTCCCATTGAGTGAGGAAGGAGAAGGAACACCTCATCGGGCTTTATTATTGATTTGGTGAATAATCAGCCTAAAAATAATTGAACATTTTTAAAACACTTATTAAATGACTATTTTATGAAATAAATCATATAATTATTTTTACAACTCTTTCGAAAATGATACAATAATTTTTCTTAATATTTCCTTAATAAATGAATATCATTGAAACAATGTTTACACTCTTTGAGATATTTGATATTATATCGGTCATGGTGTTTGGTGCGTGGATCTGCCGAACATAATATATTATTCATTATTTTGTACTAGGAGATTAAAATGAATGCAGTTATGCAAGAAGTGGTTCAAGGTAACGAAGCACTGTCGCATCAAGTTATTAGTGCAGTAAAAGGATATTTAACCAGTGTTGGTAACAAAGATTCTAATTTAAATCTATATCAATTGATTGTTGAAGAAGTAGAAGCTCCATTATTTCGCACTGTTATGGAACTGACTCGTTACAACCAGTCAAAAGCTGCTCGAGTTCTTGGTGTAAGCCGTGGTACTTTACGTACTAAACTGAAGCGTTATTTTGATGATGAATTTATTGGAACTCGTGATTTCTAATTTGGATAGTTATTATCTGGATACAGCACTTCTTCAGTAGTTTTCAATATTTATTCATCGGTATATGTGGTCTTTAGCTAGGCACTCTGCTACTATAGATAACAGAGTCGGTCAGGCAATCGCTCTTTGTTTCGACAAAGGGAGGAAAGTCCGGGCTCCATAGGGCAGGGTGCCAGGTAACTCCTGGGAGGTGTGAACCTACGGAAAGTGCCACAGAAAATATACCGCCCGCTTGTTCTTCTTTTTTAGGCTTGTCCTTCAAGAGTTGGCAACAAGCGGGTAAGGGTGAAATGGTGCGGTAAGAGCGCACCGCGCGATTGGCAACAGTCGTGGCAGGGAAAACCCCACCCGGAGCAAGACCAAATAGGAATCCATGTGACTGCAAAGTCATGTCGTGCGGCCCGCACGGGATTCGGGTAGGTTGCTTGAGGCATACGGTGACGTGTGTCCCAGATGAATGATTGTCCGCGACAGAACCCGGCTTATCGACCGACTCCATTTCATAATCTATCAAGTTGCCTGTAGTTGGGGTATAGAACCCATATCCTAAAGATCGGCGGCTCATCATTTGTACTCCCCTGGCGCTTTTTTTAGATGCGATTATAACGAACTCACATTAACTCAATATTAAGAGTGTCTCGAGCCGGTTTAAAATCATATTTCTGTGAACTTCTGATGAGACAGCTAGAGCAAAGCCTGCACTGATTTCATGTCAGGCTTTGATACTTTAATGAAGTGTTGTTAGTTGGTGGCAAGATGTTTTTTAACTAAGGTATTGATGTGTTCCGGATTTGCTTGTCCTTTAGTCTGCTTCATTATTTGACCGACAAAAAATCCCAAGAGTTTTTCTTTACCCGCTTTATATTCCGAGGCTTGATCAGGATATTGGTGAATGATTTTAATGATCAGTTCTTCCAGAGCGGCACTGTTATTCATTTGTTGAAAGCCTTCACGTTGAATTATAGCTTCTACATCATCCTCACCTGCCCAAAGTTTAGTGAAAATGATTTTTGCATTGATCGACGAAAGGGTATTGTCGTGAAGTTTATCCAATAATTTGGCCAGCGTTTGCGCAGAGACTGGCTGAGTATCAAAGGTCAAGTTATGTTCATTTAACGAGGCAGCGTATTGTCCCTTGAGCCAGTTGATAATCAATTTATCCGTACTTTTAGTGTACGATTTTACGGCTTTATAAAATTGATAGGCTTCCGGCGATGATAAAAGAAAATTCATGTCTTCATCATTTAAGGAGGGAACGGCTTGTAACTCTCGAGAAATCTGCTCGGGTAAATCAGGGAGGCTGTTTTTTATTTCAGCAATTTGAAAGCGCGTTACTTGTATGGGCAGCAAATCAGGATCAGGAAAATATCGATAATCGTTTTCATTTTCTTTATCTCTCATCGCATGAGTTGAATTGGTATCTGGATTATACAGGCGTGTTTCCTGAATAATTTTCTGACCGCTTTCAAGTACGTCCTGATGTCGGGCGCGTTCAAAGGCTATTGCTTTTTCAATAAATCGAAATGAGTTCAGGTTTTTGAGTTCCGTTCTGGTGCCCAGAACTGTTGAACCTTGGGGTTTAATGGATAAATTGACGTCGCATCTGAAGGAGCCTTCCTGCATATTGCCATCGCAAATCCCTAAAAATCTTACGAGCTGATGCAGCGTTTTTAAATATTTGATTGCTTCTTCTGCTGTATGCAGACAGGGAGCAGTTACGATTTCAAGAAGTGGAGTACCTGCGCGGTTTAAATCGATTCCTGTACAGTCACTTTGTGCGTCATGCAATGATTTACCCGCGTCTTCTTCCAGGTGAGCTCGAACAATGTCTACCGTCTTATAACTGCCATCCTCACGTTGGATCTTGAGTTGTCCATT
This sequence comes from Legionella sp. km535, assembly GCF_003990085.1. Taxonomy (NCBI): domain Bacteria; kingdom Pseudomonadati; phylum Pseudomonadota; class Gammaproteobacteria; order Legionellales; family Legionellaceae; genus Legionella; species Legionella sp. km535. Next base: position 3,751 of record NZ_RZGU01000030.1, read on the forward strand.
GCTGACTATTGGTTTTTGGAATTGGCTAATTTGATAGCCTTTAGGTAAATCAGGGTAAAAATAATTCTTTCTCTCAAAAACAGATAAATCATTAATATCCGCATTAATTGCCAAACCGAATTGAATTGCCATGACTATTGCTTTTTGGTTTAAAACAGGCAGAACTCCAGGCAACCCAGCGTCAATAAAACAGGTTTGTGAGTTTGGTTCGGCACCAAAGGTGGTCGAAGCACCTGAAAATAATTTGGATTTTGTTTTTAATTGAGCATGTACTTCAAGCCCAATTACGGTATCCCATTCCATAAATCACCCTATGTTGTTTGGGCTGGTCATATGCCAGCTGGTATGTTGTTGGTACTGATGGGCTATGTGAAGCAGACGCGCTTCGCTAAAGTGTTTTCCCATTAATTGCAATCCTATGGGTAATCCATGAGCAAAACCTGTAGGTATTGAAAGAGCAGGCAAACCAGCAAGGTTCGCTGCTACAGTAAATACATCTGCAAGATAATTTTGAATTGGGTCAGCAATTTTTTCTCCCAGTTTAAACGCACAGGTTGGTGTGGTAGGACCAAGAATCACATCTACTGTATTCAGATTGGTTGTTAATTCTTCCTGAATTAAACGTCTGATTTTTTGCGCTTGAAGATAATAAGCATCAAAATATCCAGCCGAAAGTACATGAGTTCCAGTGAGGATTCTACGTTGAACTTCTGCTCCAAAACCTTCACTGCGTGAATGAGTGATGAGCTCCATCAGATTGTCTGATTGTTTACTGCGATGGCCAAATCGGATCCCGTCATAGCGTGACAGATTCGAAGATGCTTCGGCGCAGGCGATGACATAATAACAGGGCACCCATAATGGTTGCAGATTCAGTTCCATTTCAACAATTTGCGCGCCAAGATCTTTAAATACCTGTACTGCTTCCAATATCGCTTTTTGGATGTTGGAATCAACTTCAGGCTGAAAAAAGCAGGATGGTAGACCAATACGCATCGTATCCAATGGCTTATTAATTTCGGTACTATAATCAGGAATCGCTTGATCAACAGAAGTAGAGTCTCGGGGATCATAACCAGCTATTGCTTGTAAAATCAATGCGAGATCTTCCACGCTTTTAGCTAAAGGCCCTGCTTGATCAAGGCTTGATGCATAGGCAACCATACCGTATCGTGAGACTAATCCGTACGTTGGTTTAATCCCGCTTATGCCGCAAAAAGCAGCGGGCTGTCTTATTGAGCCGCCTGTATCAGAGCCAATGGCGTAGGGAACAAGACCGGCTGCTACAGCCGCAGCAGAGCCACCTGAGGAACCACCGGGTACACGTTCATTATCCCAGGGGTTTTTTACGGAGCCAAAATAACTGTTTTCATTGGCAGAACCCATGGCAAATTCATCCATGTTGGTTTTACCTGTCAGTATTGCTCCATGTTCGTGTAATTTTGTTGCTATCGTTGCTTCATAAGGCGCCTGAAAATTGGCTAACATTCTTGAACCACAGGTTGTCTTCATCGTTTTAGTGCAAAAGAGATCTTTAAGTGCCATGGGAATACCAGTCAGTGTGGTACCTTGCCCATTTTTTATTAATTGATCTGCTTTTTGTGCTTCAATAAGCGCCTGCTCGGCATCAACACTGATGAATGCATTAAGATGCTTATTACTCTGGATTTTATTAATGCTGTCTTGCGTCAATTCCACGCTGCTTAATTCACCATTGCGGAGTGCTTGGGAAAGCTGGGTAAGAGAAAATTGTTCCATGATTATTTACCGGATTCTATAACTTTAGGGACTAAATAAAGATTGTCTTCAAACATGGGAGCAATTGCTTCCAATTCAGCGATACAATCCGCTTCTGTAATTTCATCGGTTCTTAAACGTTGATGCAGTGCAAAAGGATGAAAAAGTGGGGCTACATCTGTGGTATTAATCGCACGTAATTGATCAACAAAATCCATTATTGAACTGATTTCCTGAGTTAATTGAGCTGAATGATCCGCATCAATTTCCAAATAAGCCAAACGCGCAATGTGTTCCAATTCTTTGGTCGAGAGAGTCATAATGGCATCCAAATCGAAAGTTCCTCATTATAGCGAGATTGTCATGAAAATGAAGTCCTGTTTGTCTTTGCGTATCAAATGGGGTGTGCTTTACTCTATGTACATGACAAAAAAATGTCTTGCCCGCGCATGCGGGCAACCATTCATCAAAATAAACCGATGCCAACGAGCCAGTGGGTATTATTGTTTTCTAGATTTAAATTCTCTTTCAACTCGCTGAAACACTCCATATCATCTCTTTTTGGCGTTCGAGATGATGTGATTTTTAGTGTATGTCAACGAGTTGTTTCAACGTACTGCAGTACCAAATGCTAAATAGTTGCCCGCCTTCCGGACAAGACAGTTTTTTTTGGCATGTAGAGAGCACTTTATTGCAGAAGGATTTAATTACAGTAGAATGAGTAGCAGTTAATTACTATAGAGTGTTACAACCATGTTACAGCATTACAAAACCCTAGGGGGCGTTCATGTCGAGTTTTCTCAACATTCTCTGGATTATCGTCAGGGAATTGAGTCCTTGCTTGAGCGCATTGATTCTCACCGAGGCGCATTGTTTGCCTCCAGTTTTGAGTTCCCTGGGCGTTATACCTGCTGGGATATTGGATTTTATAATCCCCCTTTAGCAATAGTGTGCAAACACAATTTAATCAGATTGGAAGCATTAAATCAGCGGGGGGAAGTTTTATTAACTTTTCTTTACCCATTATTGTCAGATCAGGATGATCTGGAAATTATCGAGAACACGACAGTATTATGCCAACTAAAAATTAAACCTTCACAAAGGGTCTTTAGCGAAGAGGAGCGAAGCCACCAGCCTTCAGTATTTAGTGTGATACGATTACTGCTTGCATTTTTTAAATCAGACGAGGAACACTATTTGGGATTATACGGTGCCTTTGGTTTTGATTTAATCCATCAATTTGAACAACTGACGAAACATAAAATAAGGGATGATGCTCAAAGAGAAATGGTGCTCTACTTACCTGATGAAATTTATATTGTAAATCACCGCAAAGAAGAGGCGTTTTTAAGGCGCTATGATTTTCAATATCAAGGTAAATCAACAGAATCTCTGGCTCGTGATGGAATTTACTCACCCTATACACCAACCGATAAACCGCAAAAGGATTGTGATCATGCTCCCGGAGAATATGCTCAGGTTGTAGAGAAAGCGAAAAAACGTTTTGCTTGCGGTGATTTATTTGAGGTGGTTCCCAGCCAAACCTTTTACACGCATTTTGCGGATCAGCCTTCTTCATTATTTACCAAAATGCGGCGCACCAATCCATCTCCCTATGGCTTTTTCATTAATTTGGGGGAAGGAGAGTATTTGGTTGGAGCGTCTCCTGAAATGTATGTTCGGGTGCAAGGAAGGCGAGTTGAAACGTGTCCTATCTCAGGGACGATTAAACGAGGAGCTGATGCCATTGAAGACGCACAGAACATTCAGTATTTATTGGATTCTGAAAAGGAAGAGTCTGAATTAACCATGTGTACTGATGTGGATCGCAATGACAAATCACGGATTTGTGAAGCTGGAAGTGTCAGGGTCATTGGCCGACGTCAAATTGAAATGTATTCTCGCCTTATTCACACAGTAGACCATGTTGAAGGCATTTTAAGGGAAGAATTTGATTCCGTAGATGCTTTTTTAACCCATATGTGGGTAGTTACCGTAACAGGCGCTCCTAAAATTTGGGCAATGAATTTTATAGAAGAGCATGAACAATCCCCACGAAAATGGTATGCAGGTGCTGTAGGATGGTTTGGTTTTGATGGCAACTTGAATACCGGGCTTGTTTTGCGTACTGTGCGAATTGAAAAAGGCATAGCCGAGGTCAGGGTAGGCGCTACTTTACTCTATGATTCTGTCCCGGAACTAGAAGAACAGGAAACTCGTTTAAAAGCTTCTGCTTTTCTGGATCTGCTTAGAAATGCCGAACCTCAGCATTATAAAAATCCCGTTACTTTGCCTCAGACAGGCAAGAATAAGAACGTATTGCTTATTGATCATCAGGATTCGTTTGTGCATACCTTGGCAAATTACATCCGGCAGACCGGGGCTTCAGTAAGCACCATTCGATATGATAACGCTCTGAGCTATTTAAAGAATAACCGCTACGATTTGGTGGTCTTATCTCCTGGTCCAGGAAAACCCGCTGATTTTAATTTATCTGCAAACATTCAGGAAATAATCAGTCTTGGCATCCCATTATTTGGCGTGTGTCTGGGACTGCAGGGAATTGTGGAGCACTTTGGCGGAACTCTTGATGTGCTCGAGTACCCCATGCATGGGAAGCCTTCCCAGATTTCGGTTCTAAAATCTGATGGTTTATTTCACGGCTTGGGAAATTCGTTTAAGGCGGGAAGATATCATTCTCTTTATGCACGTCTAGCAGCCATGCCAAAGGAATTATTAGTTACTGCAATGAGTGATGACGGGATCATTATGGCTGTTTCTCATCGACAGTTGCCTGTACACGCAGTCCAGTTTCATCCAGAAACTATTTTGTCATTAACCCATCAGGCAGGTCTTAGGATTATTACTAATTTAATGGATATGGTGAAATGAAATGGGTAAAAAAATACTGATTCTTTATGCTGTATCGATCTTGTTAGGAGTGATAACTGGAGCTTTTGCATCATTTTTTCAGTTGGCTATTGCCGGTCTGGTCGCTTTAATCAATTTGTTTTACAGTTTGGTCAGTACGCATGGTTGGCCTCAAGGAATCATCTCCGCTCTAGTGACTATGGTGATGGTTTTGGTGGCTTTTCTTATGGTGAAACATATTGCTCCCGAGGCATCGGGAAGCGGAGTCCCTGAAATTGAAGGAACACTTCTGCATGTACGCCCTATATTTTGGAAGCGTTTAATCCCTGTAAAATTCATCGGTGGAGTATTATCCATTTCTGCGAATATGGTTATGGGGCGTGAAGGCCCAACCATACAGATGGGGGGGAATCTGGGCGATATGCTGGGAGACTTGCTTCGACTTCCGCGTGATAAAAGGGATACTTTAATCGCCGCTGGATCTGCTGCCGGTCTTGCTGCAGCTTTTAACGCGCCGCTTGCTGGGGTGTTGTTTGTCATGGAAGAAATGCGTAATCAGTTTAATTATTCATTCACCAATTTCAAAATGGTCATCATTTGCTGTGTTATGGCTACAATAACTTTGCATCTGATCATTGGTCCTGAGCCTGCTATAAAAATGCAATTATTCGAATTACCCAGTTTGAAGGCTTTATGGTGGTTCTGTTTGTTTGGTATTGTCGTGGGGGTGGTAGGGATATTTTTTAATGTGGTTTTAATGGGAACACTGCGCCTTCTGGATAAATTGAACCCCAGGCAAAAAATGTTCTACGTGTCGTTTGTTGGGTTTTTGGTGGGGTATCTCGCTTATACCCATCCTCAAATGGTAGGTGGCGGTTATGACATCATTAATCAGGCGTTGACCATGTCTCCTGCATTCGGAATTTTATGCTTGCTGGTGGTTATCCGATTTTTTACAACCATGCTGTCCTATTCTACGGGCATACCTGGCGGCATTTTTGCCCCGATGCTTGCATTAGGTACTTTGCTGGGGCTGGCTGCTTATCATGTATTTGGATATTTTAGTATCGACTCTACAATTCATCCAGGTATGTTCGCCGTGGCTGGGATGGGTGCTTTATTTGCTGCCTCGGTTCGATCTCCGATAACAGGGGTCGTTCTGGTTGTGGAAATGACTCAAAATTATTCATTAATACTGCCATTGATGATTACTTGCATCACTTCCACAACGATAGTGCAGTTAGTGGGGAATGAACCTATTTATACGCAATTGCTGGATCGTACTTTAAGGCATGCATCAAAAGCGGAATAAATTCTACTTTAATCGGTACGAATCACTATTTTGCCAAAGTGCTTTCCTTCTTGCATGCGAGCATGTGCTTGTTCAATTTGATCAAGATGGAATTCCGAATCGATTATGGGTTTGACTTTAAGATCCTGCAGAGGTTCAAACCAATTTTTATGTGCCAGTTTCCATAGCCTGGCTTTTTCTTTTACACTCTGTGATCTCAATACAAATCCAATAATCTGCAATCTTTTGCGCATAATCAGAGCGAGGTTGCATTCAACGCTGCTTCCTTTAAGGCAAGCAATTTGAACTAATTTTCCTTTGGGTTTTAGTAAGTGAAGATGCTTGTTAAAATAATCACCACCTATAAAATCGATAATTAAATCAATGCTGTGATCTTCAATTAAATTTTCAAAATCATTGTCTTTATAATTAATGACCTGATCGGCACCCAATTCAAGTGCATTAAACCGTTTGCCTTCGTGCCCCACTGTAGTAATGACTTTTGCTTGGCTTAATTTTGCCATTTGAATTGCTAAAGAAGCGATCCCGCTTCCTGCACCATGAATCAATAATGTTTGCCCTTTTTTTAAAGAGCCTAAATCAAAAAGAGTGGCATAAACAGTGGTTAACGCTTCAGGAAGGGCCGCTGCCATAGAGTAGCTCCAGTGCAGGGGAATACGATGAGCTAATGACGAATCAACGGCACAATGCGTGGCATAGCCTCCGCTACCGACCAAACCATAAACTTTATCCCCTGGTTTAAAGTTTTGTACCTTAGCTCCAATAGCAATCACTTCTCCTGCAACTTCAAGACCCGGAATATCTGATTCGCCAGGAGGAGGGGGATATTTTCCCAAACGTTGCATTAAATCGGCTCTGTTTAATGCCGTTGCGTGGATTTTAATGAGTATTTGATTGGGAGTGTATCCAGGTTGGGAGCCTACTTTAAGAGTTAGCTGGCTGTGTGGACCTGGATTTTCTATGTGGATGTATCGCAAAGATGTCTCCCTTTTGAACGTCTTAAGTGAATGATACTAATATTAATAATTTATACTACATAATCGTTATTAGCGCTCGCAAATTGATTCAAAATAGCTATATAATCTTTATTTAGATCGATGTAATCAGGGTCTGTTAACCGTTGTTCCCTTAGCCCCGGTTCCGCGCTCTATACGCGGAACCGGGTAATGGTCTCATTAACAGTAGGTGTATTTTAGTGAGAACAGTATCGATACCGCGCATAAAGTTCGGGAAGCAGGGGGTTAAAAGATGAAATGTCAACAGACCCTGTTAGTACATCATTTACCGCTCCATGGTTGGCTAATGGCTAAATTTAATCACCAAAGTTTCTATGCGTGGCTATTTATAGTACCGCAACTGTTCATCACTGTAGTGTTTTTTATTTGGCCTGCTTGTGGTGCATTGGTGCAATCATTTTTTTATACCGATGCCTTTGGTCTTCATCAGCACTTTGCAGGTTTAAGTAATTTTTCAGATTTGTTTGAAGATCCCAGTTATCTTAAAGCTGTCTGGGTTACTTTTATTATTGCTATCAGTGTTACGGCGATTACCATGAGCCTGGGCTTATTAATGGCTACTTTAGTAAACAGCAGAACTCGAAGCCAGGGCGTGTATAAATCTTTATTAATCTGGCCTTATGCGATTGCTCCTGCTGTGGCTGCGATACTCTGGCGTTTTCTTTGTCACCCGACTTTGGGTTGGCTGACGCATTTTCTGCACTCTATCGGAATACATTTTGATTATGTAAATAATGCGAATCAAGCATTGCTGGTTGTCATTTTAACGGCAAGCTGGCAACAATTCAGCTACAATTTTTTATTTTATTTTGCTGCTTTAAAAGCCATACCAACAACCTTGATTGACGCAGCGACAATGGATGGTGCTTCTTCCTGGCAACGATTTTGGCAGATAATCGTTCCTCTCTTATCGCCCACTACATTTTTTCTTTTAATTATGAATTTAATCTATGGTTTTTTTGATACTTTTGGAATTATTCAGGTTATGACGCATGGAGGTCCTGGGAACAGTACAACCAATTTGATTTATAAAGTTTATGAGGATGGTTTTGAGGGAATGGATCTAGGGAGTTCATCCGCTCAATCAGTGTTATTGATGATCATTGTCATTCTTGTTTCATTAGCTCAGTTCAAATATCTTGAAAAAAAGGTACATTACGAATGAATCATTTAAATCGCCTGTTATCACATGGTCTTTTAAGTATTTTTATTCTTTTTATGTTGTTACCACTCTATCTGGCAATTGTTGCAGCCAGTCATGAGGGGTCTGCCATGATGCAGTCCCAGCTTCCCTTACTTCCAGGTGCTTCCTTTTTTAAAAATCTGAAACTGGTGCTCACTGAAGGTATGGCAGTTACTGGAGGTGAACCTATTACCGTGATGCTGTTTAATAGTTTAGTGATGGCGTTTGGTATCGCCTTTGGAAAAATAATATTGGCTTTAGGATCGGCATTTGCTCTGGTTTACTTTGACTTTCCATTTAAAAAATCATGTTTTGCGCTGATTTTTGCAACAATGATGTTACCCGTTGAAGTAAGGATAGTACCTACCTTTCAGGTAGTGGCATCGTTTGGATTATTGAACTCGTTCACTGGATTATCATTACCTTTACTCGCATCAGCAACAGGTACTTTCTTATTTCGTCAGTTTTTTAAAACCATTCCCAAGGAACTGGTTGATGCTGCCAAGCTTGATGGAGCAGGACCAGTGCGATTTTTCTTTGATATCGTATTACCTTTATCCCGTGTACAAATTTCAGCGTTATTTGTCATACTATTTGTCTATGGATGGAATCAGTACCTCTGGCCATTAGTCATTACTACAGAAACTAAAATGGCTACTATAGTTATGGGTATACGTTATCTTGCCGGTGTCGCGGATCAAGTTCCGGAGTGGCATTATATTATGACCGTTGCGCTGATTGCTTTAATTCCTCCATGTATGGTTGTCATGTTAATGCAACGCTGGTTTGAAAAAGGATTAAAATAAATATGGCTACAGTCGATTTAATTAATGTTACTAAAAAAGTAGGAACAACCTCTATTTTGGAACAATTGACCCTCAGCATTAAAAAGGGTGAGTTTATGGTTGTTGTTGGACCATCGGGTTGTGGAAAATCGACGTTGTTACGTCTTATTGCTGGACTGGACCAGTTAAGCTCCGGAACTATTCTGATCAATAATCAATGCGTTAATGACATACCGGCTGCAAAACGAGATATGGCGATGGTATTTCAAAACTACGCTCTTTATCCGCATATGTCCGTTTTTGATAACATGGCTTATGGATTAAAAATGCGACGGATGAGCACTTTTGATATTAATCAACGAGTAAGGGATGTTGCAAAATTATTGCATCTGACACCGTATCTTGAACGAAAACCCAAAGAACTTTCCGGCGGTCAAAAACAAAGGGTCGCTATGGGAAGAGCCATAGTCAGATCACCTGCAGTTTATTTATTTGATGAACCATTATCGAATCTTGATGCCAAATTACGTACAGAAATGCGGCACGAAATTAAGAAGTTGCATCAACAATTTAATACCACCAGCTTGTATGTTACGCACGATCAAACTGAAGCAATGACCATGGCCGAACGAGTATTAGTATTAAATCAAGGAGTTGTGGAACAACTGGGAACGCCACAGGAATTGTATCAAAATCCAGCAACAGAGTTTGTTGCTGGATTTACCGGTCATTACCCAATTAATTTCTTTACAGGAGTTTTTAAAAAAGATTCGGAGATTATACAGACTGGATTAGGTGTAGACTTTCCAGCTCCAAAATGGACAGAAACGATTGAAGACAATGCTGCGCTCACTTTGGCAGTCCGACCAGAGCACATTCAATATTCCAGTAATAAAAATTCCAATTCCATAGAATTAAAAATTGAATTTATAGATGACATGGGCGCAGACAAGTTGATTCAGGCAAAAAGTATTCTCAATGGGGAGCGTATTAATTTGCGATTGCCTGCAGATTACTCCTTTCCAGATGGACAAATCTTTGTAGAGTTACCTAAAATGAAAATGCATGTATTTCATCAACAATCAGGCAAGCGTATTGGAGAATGGTGTGGCGAAAAATAAAAATAACTTAAAACCTTTTGATGCTCCGGTCTACAGTTACTGGTCAGCACTGTACATGTCTTTTTATTCAAGAAGATTATACATTGATGTGGGGAAGCGTTGGCGAGGGATCGGGCTTCTTTATCTTTTATTAGCCATTGCGATTGGTGCTATTCCGTACTCTTTGAAAATGAGTGCTGACTTTAATTCCGAATTCCATAATCAGTTGATTGCGCCAATTCTTTCCTTACCTACTATTTATATTCAAAATGGAGAAACCAAGTTTGATAAACCAATGCCTTATCTTATTAAAAATGATCAAGGACAGGTATCAGTGATTATCGACACAACTGGAACGGTTTCCGAGTTTACCAAGGAATATCCTTATCTAACTTTGCTTGTTAACAAAGAAGCTATGTCGATTAAAATTCCTTCGCCATCAATAATGAATGTTGGAGCTGACCAAACAATTAGAGGCCCCGTAGTGGTTCAGCCCTTTGATAAAGGCATGAATATGATGTTTGATGGTAAAAGTATCATCAATAGCACGTCTGTATACAGTTTAAAATATGCGGCACAATTGATGATATATCCTGTGGTTGTTGCTATTTTTTACTCATTACTGGCGGTTTTTTTCCTTGTACTGGCATTTCTGGGACAAGTTTTTTCAAGAGTCTTTTTTTCATTTAAACTGGGTTTTAAACAGTCCTGTCGATTATTCATGGTTGCAGCGACTCCAATGCTGCTTGTATTAATGACCTTTATCACATTAAATGCCATATTCTATGGATTTGGATTCCTTTTATTGATATGCATTGGTATTTATTTTGGATTTGCAATCAGTGCGTTACGCTCTGACAGTAAGAAAATGGTGTCATGATGAGGGAGTTAATCCATTTTGCTCATGGCAATGGATTTCCATCATTATGTTATAAACAATTTTTAGATCAATTGTCAGTCCGGTTTGATATCTGTTTCGTGGACAAGGTTGGGCATAATCCGGATTATCCAGTGACAGAAAACTGGCATCATCTAGTTGATGAAGTGATTACCAGTATTGAACACCAGGCGAACCAAAAGGTGATTGCAGTTGGTCATTCATTAGGAGGTGTTTTAAGTTTGTTGGCAGCGATTGAACGTCCCGATTTATTTAGAGCTGTAGTTTTACTTGATTCACCTTTAATTGGTCCACTTAAATCGATCATGGTGCGTTTGGCTAAAGCTTTAGGTGTTATTGATAGAGTGACTCCTGCTTATAGAACAAAAGGCAGAAGAGCTTATTGGCATGATCATGATCAATTGCTTCGATATTTGAAAACCAGAGATTTATTTAAAACATTCACTGATGACTGTTTAAATGATTACATCACTTACGGTATGGATTTAAAAGAAGATGGGTACCATTTGAAATTTGACCGACATATCGAGTATAAAATTTATAGAACGATCCCTCATGTCATACCCAGTTATGAAGGAAAGTTAAAGGTTCCATCTGCATTAGTTTATGGTGATAAAAGTACCGTTATTGATCGTTTGGATGTACGTTATATGCGCAAGCATTTTCATATAAAAGGTTTTAAAACCAAGGGGACACATTTATTTCCAATGGAACACCCAAAGTCTGTTGCTAAACAGGTTATTGAAGTCATAGATGCTATACTTTAAGAATAACCCTAAGTTATTTTAATCGGCTGATAATAAGGAGAACACTGTGTTACATGTACTATTAATACTTGCGACAATTGGTGCAGCAGGGATATTGATAACGCGCCAAGCGTCAATATCGGTTTGGGCTATCAGCTTTGCGCTATTCATGGGCTTGGTCTTTCATTTTGGTTCTCCAGGATGGTTCGCACAATCCCTCTTATGGGCTGTAGAACTTGTTTTAATCGCAGGAACGATAACCCCTTTGCGAAGAGCGTTAATCTCCAAACACCTGTTTAAAATAATCAGCAAGGCAATGCCCGCAATGTCCAGCACGGAACGAGAAGCATTGGAAGCAGGAACAGTGAGTTGGGAAGGCGATATATTCAGCGGTGCACCTGACTTTGCCAAGTTAAGAAGTGCTCCAGTTGTCCATTTAACACAAGAAGAACAAGAGTTTCTGGATGGACCTGTAGATGTTTTATGTTCCATGCTTGATGATTGGGATATAACTCATAATCGCACTGATTTACCTCCAGAGGTCTGGCAATTTATCAAAGACAATCGTTTCCTGGGTATGATTATTCCCAAGCGATATGGTGGGTTGGAATTCTCTGCAACGGCGCAGATGTCCATATTGGTTAAAATCAACGGTCGTTCAATTACTGCCGCAACAACGATTTCTGTACCCAATTCCCTGGGCCCGGGAGAATTACTGCTGAAATACGGTACAGAAGAACAGAAAAATTATTATTTGCCACGATTGGCTGATGGCCGTGAAATTCCCTGTTTTGCATTGACTGGGCCAAATGCCGGATCAGATGCTGCGTCCATTCCAGATCAAGGTATCGTTTGTCGTCAAGAATTTAATGGTGAAGAAGTCATTGGCGTCCGCTTGAATTGGGATAAGCGCTACATCACTCTATGCCCAGTGGCCACTGTTGTTGGATTGGCATTTAGAATGTTCGATCCGGAGAATATACTCGGGAAAGGAGAAGACATCGGTATTAGCTGTGCGTTGATACCTGCTACTACACCCGGTGTCATTAAGGGAAGACGACACTTCCCTTTAAATACTGGATTTTTAAACGGACCTACCCAGGGTAAAAACGTTTTTATTCCTCTGGATTATTTGATTGGCGGCGCTGCAATGGCTGGTCAAGGCTGGCGTATGCTAATGGAGTGTCTCAGTGCAGGTCGCGCCATTTCTCTTCCATCAAGTGCTTGTGGCGGTGCTCAGGCAGTGGCTCTTGCTTCTGGAGCGTATGCGCGTATTCGCAAACAGTTTAACCAGCCCATTGGTAAATTTGAAGGGATAGAAGAGCCTTTGGCACGAATTGCTGCAAATACTTATATTATCGATGCCTCTTTGGTCATGGCTGCAGCTGCTATTGATCATGGAGCCAAACCTTCAGTAGCTGGAGCAATATTAAAATATCATACAACAGAGCGTGCCAGAGCCCTTGCTTTGGATGCTATGGATATTCATGGTGGGAAGGGTATTTGTCTCGGACCCAATAATTATTTAGGCAGGGGCTACCAGGGTTCACCCATTGGAATTACAGTAGAGGGTGCAAATATTTTAACACGAAGCCTGATTATTTTTGGCCAAGGTGCTATTCGTTGTCATCCCTATGTGTTTAAAGAGCTGGAAAGTGTGCGCAATAATGACTTGGCGCAATTTGATAAAACCTTTTTTGCTCATGCAGGATTCATACTTGCCAACTTTACCAAGTCGCTCGTGTTTGCCTGGACTGATGCTCATATGTCGAAAGCACCAGCCAGTTCAGTCAAGAGATATTACCAACTAATTAATAAGTACAGTGCGAATCTTGCTTTTCTTGCAGATTTTTCCATGGGCGTCATGGGTGGTGAATTAAAGCGAAGAGAGAAACTCTCTGCTCGGCTGGGTGATATGTTAAGCTGCTTGTATATGGCATCCAGTGTGTTGAAACGGTTTTATGAAGATGGCGAACCATCAGCTGATTTGCCCTTGGTTGAATGGAGTTGTCAGCAACTATTGCATGAGTGTGAAGATGCGATGCATGGTGTGATCATTAATTTTCCAGCTCGTTGGGCACGAATTGCCTTGCCTTTGATCTTAAAACCATTCGGTAACAGAAGGCATATTCCTAATGATCGATTAGGGCATAAATTAGCCAGAATGTTAATTGAACCTAATGAAACCAGATCACGGTTAACACGTCTTGTGTACAGCAAGCCAGGTGTTAATTGCCCATTAGGTCGAATGGAAGAAGCGTTTCATAAAATATGCGCGGTAGAGGAGCTTGAGCGAAAAGTGATGAAAGCCGCTAAGGATCATGTGTTGAAATCACTTACTTTCAAGGAGCAAATTGAAGAGGCTTTAAACTGCGGTATTCTTACTTCTGAAGAGTCCAAAGAGCTTGAAGAGGCTGAGCGTGCTCGGCAGGACGTTATTAAAGTAGATGATTTTGCCGATGACGAATTAAGACGCTCTTCTTCTCTATCTAAAAATGCCAAGAAGAAAATTGAAAAGGGCGCTGTTGAAACTGAAATCGTTTAAGTTGAGGTAATCACTCAGCCTTCAGCATGCTGCTATTTGTGATGAGCATGACTGAGGGTTGAGCCCTTATTCATTTTCCTTTAGCATTGTTTTATTCTGTTTTATTCTGTTTTTTTCATTTATTCAACGCTCTATTTGAATAATTTAGCTGGTTTTACTCAAATATACTATTGGAGTTCTTTTGAGTATCTCAGCGATAAAGACAATGTCTAGTTTCAATTCTTTAGTGATGGCCGTCAAAATACTCTGGTCAAGAATAACGCTCTACCGGTTCGGTGTATTCGGACTTTTACCGCGAGAACCCTGTTTTATTCTCGAGGCAGTTTACCTGTCTCATATTTATTTATATCAAATAATCTGAGGTTGTTGGACAAATCTTAATTAGCTGAGTGGTGTACTTAAACTATAATGACAGATCAGTTATCTATTTACCCCTACCTGCCGCACTTTATGCCTGAACGATTTTCACTTTTTAAGCGTAGCAACTGTCTTGAAGTTTAATTCAAGATAGTTGCTACTCTCGCTGGATGGATTCCGCGTATAAAGTGCAGAACATAGGCTACGGGTGTAATGGTCAACAGCCCTTCATTGTATTGGATATAATAGACTGCTGATCGTGATCAGTGGCTGTTGTATTGATTTTCAATAAGTCATTTTCTACTCTAGCAAATCCCTTATCGATTTTGTTCTTGTCTGCGTTTACTTCTTCAATCAATTTTTGAACGCTGGGGCTTGGTGTTACGTTGCCAATTTTAGCTGCAACCTCGTTATTGCGGGATGTGCGAAATTGATGTTCATCATACGCTATTGTAGTGCCAAAAATAGCCGCGCCAGCAAGTAATCCTGCACCCAAACCCACCGCTGTTGCAAGGCTAAATCCTGCTATCCCAATACCTAAAGGAGCAAAAACACCCGTAGCAGTTAAAGTCACACCAATACCAACTCCAACCATGGTTAATATGGCTACACCTAATAGTTTAATCCAATTACGTGATAAAAATGAACTTTGATTTGGTGTGACCACAGACTCTGATTTATGGAACTCTTCAATTAGATCGAGTTCAATGTGACGCTCTATTGTTTCATCATCAATTAAATCAAAATTCTCATGGGTTTCTGGCTTTATAGGCTCATACTCGGTAAGCGTTAAATTGATATCTAAAGTTTCTTTCGCTTTAGTCTTGATGAACTCAACTCGCTCTCTTAGTGAGAGTTGCAATAATTCCTGATCTTCTTCTTCAAAGTGAGACGATATATATTCAGCAATTTGATGAAAGCATTGGTCTAAAATTGATGGGTCTTGGTGTAGAAAAGTATGGGCATGAGGATGTTCAAAAAATAAATCTAGTGCAATAGTGCTTCTATTCGTGCATTCATCAACTGCTCTCATTCTTTTATCTTCATCCCCGGGCGAATAAGCTTTATTTGCAAGTGAGCTTAACAATTCTTGAGAAAGCATAGCCAGTTTTAGTCGAGCAAATAGTTTTTCCTTGATGTATTCGGGATTACTTTGTATATGAGAAGCGGTACGATAAATTCCTCCTCCGTGGTATGTTAATATATTACTTTCGTAGTGTTCTTTGGACGTTTTTGAAGTAACATTGCAAAAGTCAAAATCAATTTTTGTTAAATGGCTTTGATAAACATCTTGAGAAGATAATCCATAGTTTTCAATGTTTGGATCTCCTTCACGAACAAAATTGGTCACTTCGTCAATAATGCCTGTGCCAGGAAAAATTCTCTTTTCTTGCTCGATGTATTTTTTTCTCGCCTCACGAATGCTGTCATCAGCTACTGAGACAGCATAACCAGGTATTCCTCTGGAACCAACTAAATGGTTATCAAGCAATCGCTCTGAAGAAAAATGAGTAGGACTTACCAAAGTCGCAATTTTTGAGGCTAAAATAGCATTAGGAGAATAACGTTCTACTCCACGGATAAATAATATTTTTTTACCATTGGTAGCCACGAATGTATTATCCCCGGTATCTCCTTTGGCAATTTTACTGATCATTTTATATGGGAAATATTCATCACTATTTTTAACACCTTTTTTTAATGGAGTTCTATCGTTTTTAACAACCTCCAAATGTAATGGATAAAACGGTTTGCTTAAATCAATGCCTTTGAAATCATTAGTGATCGGCATTTTTCCAACTAATCGCAGTGCATTGATAGTAAAGGGTAGGGCATAGGAAAAAAAAGAACGTTCAAATGATTGAATCGCAGGATAAAAAACAAATCTATTACCTGCATTGATAGAAACATGATGAGCAAAGAGTTGATAGCAGTTTAATAATCCAATGTACTTCGTAGCATTTTTTATTGAATGTTGAGTCAGTTTTTTTCCTGTAATTAAATTACTCTCCAGGCTCTTAATATCCTCTTCGATTTCACTCTTATGCTGTTCATAAGTATTTGAAGTGATTCTAAAAAGTAAATGAATAATACAATTTTTCTCAGAGTCATCCAGAGATGACAGTTGCTGAGAGAACTTTTGAAACTCATCGTTATTTATTGGCTTATTTTTACTAAGTTTATCGATAAATCTGACCAGTTCGTTTGGAATAACAGTATCAATTGAATTCTTTTCAATATAAATAAGAGCATCCTGTTTTTCATAAGACGAGTTTAGGTAAGTCTTGATTAAATCTCGTAATTTCATGCAGGATAGGCCTCTTGGTTATTTTAGACAATATGGTAAATACTGTAGCATAGTTTTCGTTGTTTAATGTCTTTATCATTGATATTTCAGGATGCAGAAGACCATATGTGTGGGTAAATGGTTTTTAAGAAATTTTGAGATTCTAAAATTAGAGTTATATTGATTCTATGATTAAATTATTATGAAGGATAATTTTGTACATGGATGATTATTATAAAAGTATGCCTGAAGCAGCTTAATATCATTTGAATTTTTATTTTATATTAATTAGATACTATGAACTGTATCAATTAACAAAGTCTAATAGTATTAAGCTTGTTCTGTAACATCCGGCATTGTAATATTTAATTCCAGAACGGCATTATCACCCATACGCTCTAGATTGACACTGACCTGATCACGGGTAATATGTACGTATTTTGCAATAACCGCAAGAATTTCTTCTTGCAGTTTAGGCAGATAATCTGGAGTGTTACGCTGAGAACGCTCATGAGAAATAATGATTTGAAGACGTTCTTTTGCAACGGATGCGGTAGAGTTTCTTCTACGGAGGTAATTAAAAATACTCATATTGTTACTTCCTCCTTGTTTTTACCAAATAAGCGACGCAGTAATCCTTTACGTTCATTACTTATAAAGCGCATTGGTCGATCTTCCCCGAGAAAGCGTGCTATAGCATCCTGATAGGCAATGCCGGCATCACTCGCTTCATCAAGTATTACTGGTGTGCCTGTATTGGATGCTTTAAGAACTGATTTTGATTCAGGTATTACTCCAATTAATGGAATCGCCAGTATTTCTTTCACATCACTGACAGAAAGCATTTCACCACGCTCAACGCGCTCTGGATCATAGCGGGTTAATAAGAGGTGCTCCTGAATGGGGGTTGAGTTTTCAATCGCTCGTTTTGTTTTGCTGGCTAAGATGCCTAAAATGCGATCAGAATCTCTCACGGATGATACTTCCGGATTGGTTACAACGATTGCATGATCAGCAAAGTACATGGCCATCAAGGCGCCAGTTTCTATTCCGGCAGGGGAATCACAAATGATGAAATCAAAATCTTTTGCTAATTCGTTTAATGTTTTTTCTACCCCTTGAAGGGTTAATGCATCTTTGTCGCGTGTTTGCGATGCAGGTAGAATGTATAAGTTTGGGACGCGCTTGTCTTTAATAAGCGCTTGATTCAAGCTTGCTTCGCCATTGATGACATTAACAAAGTCATATACTACACGGCGTTCGCAACCCATGATGATGTCCAGGTTTCTTAAACCAATGTCAAAATCTATTACCACAGTCTTATGCCCTAATAAAGCAAGACCCGAAGAAATAGCCGCAGAAGAAGTAGTTTTGCCTACTCCGCCTTTACCTGATGTGATTACTATTATTTTAGCCAACGCTGAACCCTTCCTATTATTCGATTCAACACAATATTTAACCAACAGTGTACACGCTAATCAATCTTTAATTCAAGATGTCAAGAGATTTAAACAGAATTAAACCTGAAATTCATAATAAAATGTAATATTTATGAATTAAATGTTTAACTTTTTTTACAAATGGAGTAAACTATTCGGTTAATTTAACTACTGGAGTGAGAACACCATGGCTCTTTCCATCGTACAGCAAGCTCTGACTTTTGATGATGTTTTACTTGTACCCGCCCATTCCCTTATTTTACCTAAAGACGTGACCTTAAATACCCGATTAACACGTTCAATCAATTTGAACATGCCTTTGCTCTCTGCTGCAATGGATACTGTTACAGAAGCACGATTGGCTATTGCTCTGGCCCAAGAAGGCGGCATAGGGATTATTCATAAAAATATGAGTATTAATGAGCAGGCTGAAGAAGTGCGACGTGTTAAAAAGTTTGAAAGCGGTATGGTCAAAGATCCCATTTCAGTAACCCCCGATGTAACTGTTAAACAATTACTTGATGTAATGACCAAATATAATTTTTCGGGAGTTCCAGTTGTTGATGGTCAAAATCTTGTTGGAATTGTAACAAGCCGCGACATTCGATTTGAAACGAATATGGCTCTGACTGTAGCACAGGTAATGACGCCCAAGGAAAGACTGGTGACCGTTAAAGAAGGTGCCAGTAGAGAAGAAGTACGCAGTTTGTTGCATAAGCACCGAATTGAAAAGCTTTTAGTTGTCAATGATTCATTTCAACTAAGAGGTTTAATTACGGTTAAAGACATTCAAAAGGCTAAAGATAATCCTTATGCCTGTAAAGACGGTTCAGAGCAGTTACGTGTTGGGGCTGCTGTTGGTGTTGGTGATGGTACTGATGAGCGCGTAGAAGCACTTATCGAGGCAGGAGTTGATGTTCTGGTTGTTGATACTGCTCATGGGCATTCTCAGGGAGTATTAAATCGGGTGAAATGGATTAAACAACATTTTCCGGATGTGCAAGTGATCGGTGGCAACATCGCTACAGCTGCCGCTGCTCGTGATTTATATGCAGCCGGTGCTGATGCAGTAAAAGTAGGTATAGGCCCTGGTTCTATATGCACAACTCGTATAGTGACCGGAGTTGGGGTGCCGCAAATAAGCGCGATATCCAATGTAGCTAATGAACTGAAAGGAGCCATACCCGTTATTGCTGACGGCGGGATTCGCTTTTCAGGCGATGTATGTAAGGCACTGGCTGCAGGGGCAGATACTGTGATGTTGGGTGGAATGTTTGCAGGAACTGAAGAATCTCCAGGTGAAATTGAGTTATATCAAGGACGTACTTATAAAAGTTATCGAGGAATGGGCTCTATCGGAGCGATGTCCTTGGCACAAGGCTCCAGCGATCGCTATTTTCAGGATGTGTCGCAAGGTGCAGAAAAACTGGTTCCTGAAGGAATTGAAGGGCGGGTACCTTACAAAGGGCCGGTACAGACAATAATACATCAATTACTGGGTGGATTACGTTCGTGTATGGGATATACGGGATGTTCTACCATTGATGAGTTGCATACCAAAACAGAATTTGTCCAGGTTACCAATGCGGGTATGCGTGAGTCACACGTCCATGATGTGAGCATCACCAAGCAGGCACCTAATTATCAGGTGGATAATTAATCATGATTGATTTAAAACAACGTCCTTTACTCATACTGGATTTCGGTTCTCAGTACACTCAGTTAATTGCACGTCGAGTTCGTGAAATGGGAGTTTATTGTGAAATACATCCGTACAATATAACTCAGGAGCAATTTCAGCAGATTGATCCTTGTGGCGTGATTTTATCTGGTGGTCCTTCGACAGTAACGCATGATGCTAATCCACGAGCGCCACAATGGCTGTTTGTTTCCGGTTTGCCTCTACTCGGTATTTGCTACGGTATGCAAACAATGGCCGTACAACTCGGAGGCGAGGTGCAATCGTCTTCTATCAGAGAGTTTGGCTATGCTGAGTTATGCCTGCATGGTCAAAGCAAATTGTTTGAACATATTGAAGATCGCACCTCAGAAAAAGGAGAGGCGCTCCTGGATGTTTGGATGAGTCATGGAGATAAGGTGACTCAATTACCTCCTGGCTTTAAAATAATCTGTGAAACGCGTAATGCACCTATTGCTGGAATGGCTGATGAATCACGACAGATGTATGGACTTCAATTTCATCCTGAAGTAACCCACACCTTACAAGGCTTGCGCATTTTACAACGGTTTGTTGTTGATATATGCAAGGCACCAACTACCTGGACCGCAGGTCATATTATTGATGAAGCAATAACTAAAGTCAGAAAGCAGGTAGGCGCAGAAAAGGTTCTCCTTGGTTTATCTGGCGGCGTTGACTCTTCTGTTGTTGCTGCTTTGTTGCATAGAGCGATAGGCAAGCAATTAATTTGCGTCTTTGTTGATACGGGTTTGTTACGTCTTAACGAAGCAGAACAAGTGATGACCATGTTTGGTCAACATATGGGAATAAATATTGTCGCGGTTAATGCAGAAGAAAAGTTTTTATCCGCGCTTAAGGGAATCACGTGTCCAGAAGAAAAAAGAAAAATTATTGGCAGAACGTTTATCGAGGTTTTTGACGAAGAAGCTCAAAAAATTCAAGACGTCAGTTGGCTTGCCCAGGGAACTATTTATCCCGATGTCATTGAGTCCGCGGCTACAAGCACCAATGGAGCATCAGTGGTTATTAAGTCTCACCATAATGTGGGTGGACTGCCAGAAACCTTGAATTTAAAATTATTAGAACCAGTACGCGAATTATTCAAGGATGAAGTGCGTAAGGTGGGCCTTGAATTAGGATTGCCACATGAAATGGTGTATCGACATCCTTTCCCAGGACCGGGCTTAGGGGTACGAATACTTGCTGAAGTCAAAAAAGAATATGCAGACATTTTGCGTCAGGCCGATGCCATCTTTATTGAAGAACTTCATGCGGCCGATCTGTATCATAAAGTCAGCCAGGCATTTGCTGTGTTCTTACCAGTTAAAAGCGTCGGTGTTATGGGTGATGGGCGTCGCTATGATTATGTGATTTGCCTTCGTGCCGTAGAAACTGTAGATTTTATGACGGCTCATTGGTCCCAATTGCCCTGGGATTTTTTAGGCACAGTATCTAATCGCATTATCAATGAGGTAGTAGGGGTGTCTCGTGTCACCTATGATATTTCAGGTAAGCCTCCTGCAACTATTGAATGGGAATGAACGATAAATTCTGGATGCACATGGCTTATGAACAGGCACTTCTTGCTCAATCGGAGGGCGAAGTACCTGTTGGCGCCGTACTGGTGAGCAAAGATAATGAATTATTGGGCGTGGGTAGAAATGCCCTGCAAAAAAGTCATGATCCCTCGGATCACGCGGAATTCCTAACCATAAGACAAGCCGCTCAACAGCTTAAAAATCATCGGCTCATGGATACTACCCTGTTTGTTACGCTTGAGCCTTGTGTGATGTGCGCGGGTCTTATTGTACAGGCACGCATCAAACGCTTGGTCTTTGCAACGAGAGATTTTAAAGGCGGAGCAGCTGGATCTGTATTTAATCTTCTTCAAGGTTATCCTTTAAATCATAAAGTGATAATAGACGAAGGAGTTATGCAGCATGAGTGTTCCAGTTTATTATCTGATTTTTTTAAAACATGTCGCTGAGAGGATGATTTATCATCCCGTTTCATTATTTGTAACTTCTCACGTTCAAATCCCCTCTCCACCACGCGTGGGGAGAGGGTTTACGGAGAGGGGGTTAAAATACTTGCACGCAAAAGCGCACTCATTTGCTTGAAATCGCTCTCTCCGCTCCGGATAACGTGGTGAGTTACCATTATTTTGCACTGGCCAGATCATGAACTAATTTTTGCTTTAGCTGTTCTTTTTCTTCGTTAGATAATGGTTGACCTTGTTGGTTAGTAATGTAAAACATATCTTCTACTCGTTCTCCAGCAGTTGCGATTTTTGCATTATGCAAATGGATGTTCAAGCTAAGAAATACTCTACTGATGGTTGCCAACAAACCAGGACGATCATTGGTGACCAGGAATAAGCGCGTGTGATGATTCAAATTGTCTTCACTGTAGTTAATTTGTGTTTTGATATCAAAGTGAGCGAGTACTCTGGAGAGTCGTTTTCGCGCAAGCGGGGGAAGATGTTCTTTATCTGCGAGGTGGACGCATAAAGCTTTTTGGATATCGTTGGAGCGTTCTTCATTAAAAAATGCCTGGTTTTTTTCATCTAAAATAATATAGGTATCCAAATCAAATTGATTGTCGCAGGTTGTAATTGCTGCTTCCTGAATGGTTACATGATGATTACTTAGAACCGTGGTGGTGATGGTAAAGCGTTCATCTCGATGAGGAGTGTAAATAAATACTTCAGTTCCTCCCTGGCTATGATGCGGCATGATGATAACCAATGGAAATTTTGTACAGGATAAAATTGCTTTGGTATGCCGTGCAATGACCTCAGGGGATTCATGGAGGAAATATTTCCCTTTAAACTGACTCCACAGTTGTTGAATGGAATCATCGGAAATGTGTTCTGAAAGCAACAGCTCCCTGGCTAGCTGTTTCCGGGTATTAATGAGCTCGGTTTCATCCATTAGTTCTTGTTCTTTAAGCAGCATGTGTTTGGCAGCATTATAAAGCTCTTTCAATAATGAATCTTTCCAAGCATTCCAAAGTGTAGGGTTGGTTCCACAAATATCGGCGACGGTCAGTAAATACAAATAATCCAGATACCTTGGATGAGGGAGAAGTTGGCAGAAGTGTTCTATCGTTTTAGGATCATATATATCCTGACGTTGTGCCGTTTGGGACATTAATAAATGATATCGTACCAGCCATATTAATAAATCGCTGTCTTCTTTATTGATTTGGTGTCTTTCGGTAAATAACTGCGCCTCAACAGCTCCCAATTCCGAATGATCTCCACCTCTGCCTTTGGCTATGTCATGAAATAAAGCGCTTAAATACAAAATTTCAGGTTTATCCAAAGTAGGCATAATTTTAGCGCACAGTGGGAATTGTTTTGTAAAGGCATCTTGTGTAAATCGTGAGATATTACGAATAACAAAGAGGGTATGTTGATCTACCGTATAAACATGAAATAAATCGTACTGCATTTGACCGGTCACTGTAGCGAAGCAATCAAGGTAATGAGCTAATACACCGTATCGGTTCATTCGTTGTAATGCTTCGTAGGGATCGTTACCTGTCCGGAGTATGTTCATAAAAATTTGCGTCGATTCAGGCGAATCTCGAAATCGTTTATTCAATAAAAACAGAGACTCGCGGATTAATCGAATGGTACTGGCTCTTACGCCTTCGATATCGGGACGTTTTGCTATCCAGAGAAAGAGTTTTAGAATGGAATAGGGGCGATGTTTGAATATCTGAGTGTGGCGCACTTCAATGTAGTTATTGGATAATTGAAATTCATTATCAAGCTGAATTATTTTTTGTTTTTGATGATGCGCAATCGTTTCTTCAAACCATTGCAGGAGCATTTCATTTAATTCGCGATTACGTTTGATAACTTTAAAATAATCCTTCATAAATTGTTCGATTGCCAACGAATGCGGTTGATCCTGGTAACCAAAAACCTGTGCCAGTTTAACCTGTAAATCGAAGGATAAGCGTTCCTCTGCTTTTTCTGCCAGCATATGCAAAGCAAAACGGACTCTCCAGAGAAAGTGTTGGCAGTACATAAGCTTTTCATATTCCTTTTCTGAAATAAATCCATAGCCAATACCATCAGCCAGTTTTTTAATATTGAAATGACGCTTACCAATACTGAGGAGCACTTGAAGATCTCTTAAACCTCCAGGGCCATATTTAATGTTCGGTTCAAGGTTATAGGCTGTTTCGCCATATTTTGCATAGCGATTTTTTTGCTCAAGCTCCTTGGCGTAAAAAAACTCATTGCTTGGCCACATATGGAGAGGATGAATTTGATAAATTAACTCCTCCATTAATGTTCCTTTGCCGCAAATCAGGAACATATCAAGAAGGGTAGATATAACGGTTAAATCCTTGCTGGCTAATTCAGCGCAGGAATGAACACTGGTTATTTGATGACTGACCTCTAAACCTACATCCCAGCAATCCTGAATAAAGGTTTGTGCCTTGTGTAATTGGTCACTGGAGAGAGGTTCTGTATGCAGAATAAGCAAGTCAATGTCGGAATGCAGTTGAAGCTCCCTGCGACCGTAGCTGCCCAGGGCGAGTAAACAAAAATGTTCTCCCTGGTCCATTTGGTTTTTAGTAAACAGGTCGATGAGCAGGGTATCTATAAATGCAGCCAATTTGCGAGTTATGGAAACAATATTGGCTTTTTGTCTGAATTCATTGCACAGTTCGTCCTTGAACTGTTTAATTATATTTTTAATTGTGCGATTATCGTTCTTCATTACGCAGAGTCAAAATTTCTACACCGTTATCTGTGACTAGCAAGGTGTGTTCCCACTGTGCAGAAAGGCTATGATCTTTTGTCACTACGGTCCAGTGATCGGGTAATAATCGAGTATGGTGTTTCCCAACATTGACCATGGGCTCTATTGTGAAAGTCATTCCAGGTTCCAGCTTCATACCGGTACCAGGCACACCATAATGCAGTACTTGCGGATCTTCATGAAATACTCGGCCAATTCCATGACCGCAATAATCGCGAACGACAGAACAGCGGTTTTTTTCGGCATATTGCTGTATCGCGTGGCCAATGTCTCCAAGCTGTACTCCAGGCTTCACCATGTCAATTCCTATGAACAGACAGTCATGAGCAATTTGGACTACGTGTTTTGCTTTGATGGATGGTTCGCCAACCAGAAACATTTTGCTGGTATCACCGTGATAATGATCTTTAATTACGGTGATGTCTATATTAATGATGTCCCCATTTTTTAAGGTTTTTTTACCCGGAATTCCATGACAAACCACATGGTTGATCGAGGTACAAATGGATTTGGGAAAACCATTGTAATTTAATGGAGCAGGAATGGCTTTTTGCACATTCACGATGTAATCATGACATAAGGTATTCAGTTCCTCGGTACTGATTCCTTCTTTTACATGAGGCCCAATCATTTCCAGAACTTCACCTGCCAGTCGACCTGCGACACGCATTTTTTCAATTTCATCAGGTGTTTTAATTGTTACTGCCATTTTGGTTTTTCCAAAAATATTCATATTACCACATGCAAAACTTTAGAAACAGTATAGTCGACACCGCTGTCCCATTAAAAATATGACGTCTTTCCGAGCGTAGCGAGGAATCTCCTGCAAGGTTGCACGATCCCATTACAATGCGGCCATTAAAATCATATCAAGAGTTGAGTCTCCCCAGCCAGCCTTTTTCTGCAGGTGCCTAATACTCATATCCTTAAATTTCTTTTTGGTATTTTTTAACCTGTTCAAAAAATAATAGTTCCGTTAAAGGATACAATTTCTTTCTATCAATTCCTGGATCTTCGAGCGTGTCGAAATGATATAAAAATCCAGGTACATCTTCTGATGTACATCATTAAATTCCTTGTAAAAACAAGGAGTTTAAAAGGTAATGATAATTAATGCATTAATTCAGATTGTGCCAATTTGCAGGAGATTCCTCGCTACGCTCGGAAAGACGTCATATTTTTAATGGGACAGCCGTGGTATAGTCGATGTTGTAATGATTATCAGTTTAACAAACTGATCTTATTTATTTTTGAGGTTTTTATAAAGATCAACAGGACGCTATTGAACTGATTTTATGGTCTTTTCCTGATTAGCAAATACAGTCAGACCCTGGGTCCTGAACCACTCCTTGTCTTCATTGATAACCAATCCTTCAAGTCCGGGTATGGATGCAATAGATGGGTAATCAGTAGTAATGAAATAAGTTTGCCCTAAAAAGTAAAATTCTTTGCTCTTTTGGGTCGGTGTTACCAGAACTTTACCTTGGGGTACCAATTGGGTAATTTCTTTGATAAACCCGATAATATCCTCGGCTTTTTCTATTCCATTGCTCACTCCAAGTAAGTAGGGAACAAAGGCAGTGTCAAAAACAGGTTTATTTCTAGTGTGCATCAGGTTTTTTAATTCACCGGCATAAAAGCTGATGTTTTTTTCAAATTCATATCGATTGTTCTCTTTAGCTCGAATCGCGTTGCGAACCAGCGTTATGATGTACAAAAGATATTTACGACGTAACCCCCGGGGATTCAGAAGCCAAAGAATGCGAAGAGCAATTCCTCCCGAAGGTAGCTTCAGTACAGGTGGATACCAAAGGGTAAGGGCGGTTAACAGTTCACCAACCGAAGGGTAGGGGGTTCCCTGTTCGTCATATTCCCTATAATGATAATATTTTTTATAAGCTTTCATCCAGGCTATAGTGACAGGGTCTTTATCGTAAACCGTGACAGATTGTGCTCCGGCTTCGGCAAAAATAAAGCTGCTGTTGCCATAACCTGGGATAATCAGGATATTTTTATGTTTTATGTCCTGCTTAAGATGGTAACGATCTGTGTTTGCTCCTGATAATATCGAGAACAAATAACGCTCAGCGCCCATTGGATAAATCAAAACTTCTTTGTGATCCGTAATTCGAGTAAATCGTTGCTCAAGAATCCAGTTCTTTTCCTGCTTGCTTAAAATGGTGGTGGTCACATCAGAATCTGACATTGGAATTCCTCAATTTGGAGATATTTTGGATTTGATTGCTCTGGCTCATTGAGAAAGTACCAAAATTTTTCGTTAATCGCCATCTTATCGTTTTATACCGATGATGCATTTCGCGAGTGAGCGAGTAGAGCGAAGAAAATTGATAAACCCGTGCTTAAGTCTTGTTTCAATAGAGATCAGGAGGGGGGGCAAACACAACACGTGAGGTTGAGCGATAGCAATGACTCAACCTCATTGTACTGTCGATGAAATTACTGCTGCGTGCATTGAACAACCACACAATTTTTGGCAAACTCAGATCCTTCTGAGCACAGCTCCATCGCAGTACCAAGGGCTGACGCTCTGTCCGAACCTGTACCGTTGAATACCTTCCCTTTTGCATCATTGACAATACATAACCAGTTGGCGCTTGCATTGAAACTCAATGTCATTATGGTTATTGCCAACACTAAATTTACAGTTTTCATTAAATTCTCTCCTTGTGAACAGACAGATCCAGCTGATGTTGTATCAAACGTCACCAACAGCCTCTGGTTTTCATCATCGTTTTCGACCGCCTTGGGAATAACTTTAATTTGAATGATGAATCAGAGTCGATTTTTCTAACCATGGCATCTTATTTTAATTACAGTGCAAAAATATCTGTTTAGTGTTAAACTTGTCCAATTAATTGTACTTATTGAGCATGTTTTGCTCATTCACTCAAAACAAGGCTGGGCAGATGTTAGAAGTTAAAAATATCAGTATGCAGTTTGGACCTAAATCATTATTCCAAAATGTGGACTTAATCTTATTGCCTACCCAGCGTTATGGGGTTGTCGGAGCAAACGGTACCGGTAAATCTACTTTTTTGAAAATATTGGCAGGAGAAGAACAAGCCTCTAATGGTTCGGTCGAAAAAGCTAAAAGTCTTAAAATTGGGATTTTAAAACAAGATCATTTCCGCTATGAAGAAGACAGACTCATTGATGTGGTCATTCGTGGAAACTCCACTCTATGGGATGCACTGGTTGAGAAAGAGCAATTATACTCTAAGGATGTTTTCACTGAAGCTGATGGATATCGACTCAGTGAATTAGAAGAAATCGTTATGAACCAGAATGGTTATGAAGCAGAGGCGATTGCGAGAAAGTTGCTTTTAGGCTTGGGTATTGCTGAAAAATTTCATTATGGCCCCCTTAGTGCTTTATCAGGAGGATATAAGTTACGAGTCTTATTAGCTCAAGTACTCTATCAACAACCGGATATTATGCTTCTGGACGAGCCGACCAACCACCTGGATATCGTATCTATTGCCTGGCTTGAAGAGTTTTTGAAAACACAATTTAAAGGATTATTGATATTTATCTCCCATGATCGCAGTTTTCTCAATAATCTTTCGACCAATATACTCGACATTGACTACGATACCGTACTCGATTATCCGGGAAATTATGATAAATTCTGTAACGCAAAGGAAGAAAGTTTACGATTAAAACAATGTGAGTTAAAAAATCAGGAAAAACGTATTGAAGCCTTACAAGGATTTGTTGATCGTTTTGGAGCAAAAGCAAGTAAAGCCGCTCAAGCCGCCTCCCGGCAAAAAATGATAGATCGGATTGAATTGGTGGAAATCAAGGAGTCCAATATATTCAAACCGTATTTTAATTTTCATCAGAAAAGACCTTCCGGGAAAACAGTTATCAGCGTAGAACAGCTTCATAAGAAGTTTGATGAGCGAATTTTATTAAAAAATGTTTCATTTGCCATTCAGCGTAGTGATAAATGCGCCATCGTCGGACCAAACGGGATTGGTAAATCCACTTTATTAAAAATTTTATTAAATCAGCTGGATGCGGATCAAGGGGCGTTTGAGTGGAATGATACTGTTAGTATTGGATATTTTGCCCAGGATTATCGTACTCAATTAGCCCCTGAGCAAACGGTATTGCAATGGATGGAAGATCAGATAGCCGCTTCCTCTCAGGAAATCAGGAAAGTATTGGGGCAGGTATTATTTCGCGGCTCTGATGTAGATAAAAAAATTGGAATGTTAAGTGGAGGAGAGTCCGCTCGTCTTATCATGGCAAAATTAATCCTGGAACGACATAACGTTCTTATATTTGATGAGCCAACTAACCATCTGGATCTTGAGTCGATCGATGCCTTGATTGAAGCGATTCAGATTTTTCCAGGCGCCGTATTGTTTGTCAGCCATAATCGCTATTTTATTGACAGTATATCAACCCGGGTATTGGTACTCACTGAACAACATGGAGTACAGAATTACCTGGGTAATTACAATGATTATCTTGAGCAGTACGGTGAAGATTATCTGGCTACCGCCTAAGTTGTGTTGATAATTCATCACCGACTTCACGGCAAGAGCACTCGAATACAAGAAATCAGCGCTTCATTATCCTGGCCAAATCTTCATCGACATCGTATCCTCTATCAGTACGTTTTGATGCGCTAAAAAAACTGCTTCCTGAACTGGAAACAGCGCTTGAGCTGGAAGCACTACTCGAACTCGTACTTGAAACGTGTTGTCTTCCCTGTGTTTGTCGTGCACATTTAGTTTTTGCTTCCGCATGTTCGATGCGCGCATCAACTCGTTCACGCTTTTTGGCATTAGTGTTCACAGTGCGTTGAGCAAGGCGGAGTAAATCCCTGAATGTTGGACCAGGAAGAAGCCGTTCTTTTTCAGCTCTTTGTCTGTTGTTCATAAAGGCCTTAATCATGTCGCCAGCAACATTCTCTTTCACGCCCTCATTGATTAAAATATTCAGCATCTCCTTTTTGGAATAAAGCGGCAGTTCTTCCGTAATAATCCGCCGGGATAAGGCAGTACTGGGTGCGCGGCGACCGGACAGGGTGATGGGATTTTGCGTTCCAATAATAAAAAATCCTGGAACATCGGGTGTATCTCCTTGCAGGGTTTTACCCATAAGAAGACTGTTCAATAAATGTTCCATCATCGGAGAACTATTAATCTCGTCAATGACCACAACTGCTCCCTCATGAAAAGCCTTAAGTAACAGCGCTTCCTTATCCGTAGCAGACATACTGATGGGAAGAACATACATGGGGTGTTCACCAGGAGCCGGCACCGAGTTTCTGGACATGAGTTTAAATCCGCGAGCGATTAACGTTTGCTTTATTTGCTCGGACTTACCAATACCGGGTTCTCCCTCAAAAGTTAAACCACCCAAACCGCCGTAGCGTTGCACGTCATTTGCAGCCGACTGTTGACGCCATTGTCTTAAATCCAGCACAT
>NZ_RZGU01000031.1:0-30617 GCF_003990085.1 Legionella sp. km535
AATAGTTAGGCGCGTTCAGGGGAAACGCCGCGAGAATTGTGTTGAGATGGGAGCCAATAGTACACTTCGAATTCCCGCGGCCATGACCGCGGGATCTAATACTTGAATGCCACCATCATGGGTCCCGCGGTCATAGCCGCGGGAATTCGGTTGAGATGGGGACAAATGATGCACTTAGAATATCTGTAGCTTTAATCCTATGGTTCAGGATAACTGCGCTAGATTATTAGATCCTGAGGTCACAGACGTGGGAATTCGTTTTCGGAGTGAGTAAAAGCTACGCTTAAATAGTTAGGCGCGTTCAGGGGAAACGCCGCGAGAATTGTGTTGAGATGGGAGCCAATAGTACACTTCGAATTCCCGTGGCCATGACCGCGGGATCTAATACTTGAATTCCACCATCATGGGTCCCGCGGTCATAGCCGCGGGAATTCGGTTGAGATGGGGACAAATGATGCACTTAGAATATCTGTGGCTTTAATCCTAGGGTTCAGGATAACTGCGCTAGATTATTAGATCCTGAGGTCACAGACGTGGGAATTCGTTTTCGGAGTGAGTAAAAGCTACGCTTAAATAGTTAGGCGCGTTCAGGGGAAACGCCGCGAGAATTGTGTTGAGATGGGAGCCAATAGTACACTTCGAATTCCCGCGGCCATGACCGCGGGATCTAATACTTGAATGCCACCATCATGGATCCCGCGGTCATAGCCGCGGGAATTCGCTTGAGTTAAGTAGCCTGGTTGCTCGCAACCAGGATTTTATGCACCAACTACAAGCTTCGATTTAGACACTTGAGAGGCCATGATCCTGTTTTCTACTAATCGATACTAAAAGTAGTTAATCCAGGTAGTAAACGGACATGTGCTTTTTAATCCCTGCTTCTGATTCACTCGAACATTAATCAGAAATTTTCCGCCAGGTAGTTCCTTTCTCCCCGTCTTCCAACTCGATGCCCTGAGTCAGTAGTTCAGCTCGAATTTGATCGGCTCTTGCCCAGTTACGTTCAGCTCTTGCCTGCAATCGTTCGGCAATCAATTGCTCGATAACTTCCTTATCATCCGATTCAAGGCCAGACTGCAAAAATGCAGAAGGCTCTTCCTGTAAAAAGCCCAATATTCCTGCCAGGTGCCTCAAAGTTGCTGCAAGCACTGGGGAGGCATTTTTATTGACTTCACGGCTCAACTGAAATAAAACCGATAATGCTACAGGCGTGTTGAAGTCATCGTTCATCGCTTGGTTAAATTGCTCAATCCAATGATTATCCAACTCATTCTCAGCATCCAAAGAGGGTAAATCTTTAATGGATTGATACATTCGGGTTAATGCTTTTTTTGCATTGAACAAATTGTCCTCAGAGTAGTTTAAGGGACTTCGGTAATGACTGCTCAAAAGAAAATAGCGAATGACTTCAGGATGATGCTCTTTTAGCACATCGGAAATGGTGAAAAAATTACCAGTAGATTTGGCCATTTTCTCCCCGTTAACCTGCAACATGCCCACATGCAGCCAGTAATTGGCAAATTGCTTACCTGATGCAGCCTCGCTTTGGGCAATCTCATTTTCATGATGAGGGAACTGTAAATCCAAACCGCCGCCGTGTATATCGAATTGCTCGCCTAACTCATGCATGGCCATAGCGGAACATTCAATATGCCATCCTGGACGCCCATCTCCCCAAGGTGATGGCCAACTTGGCTCGTTAGGTTTAGCTTTTTTCCATAAGACGAAATCCAATGGAGAACGTTTTTCTTTAACAATTTCTACCCGAGAACCTGATACCAGGCCTTCGATATCTTTATGAGATAATTTTCCATACTCAGGAAATGTATCCACCTGATAACAGACATCCCCATTGTCACTAACATAAGCATTGCCTTTATCCAACAAACGCTGAATTAATTGGATTATGGTATCTACATGCCCTGTCGCTCTTGGTTCTATGTCTGGAGGCAGTATGTTTAATGAACGGGTATCTTCATTCATGGCTTCAATATAATGATCCGTCAATTCATTAATGGAAATACCACGTTCATTCGCCCGGACAATGATTTTATCATCGATATCAGTGATGTTTCGAACATAAGTTACATCAAAGCCCTGCGAGCGAAGAAAACGCACGATAACATCAAAAGACACCATAGAGCGCGCGTGACCAAGATGGCAATGATCGTAAACTGTGATTCCACACACGTACATTCCAATTTTACCGGGTGTTATCGGAACAAAAACCTCTTTGGTTCTGGTTAAGGAATTATATAAATGCAACATCTTTGCCCCCTAGCTCACTTTGCCCCAAGTGTCTTTTAAATCCACCACACGATGAAACGCCTGGACCTGCCCATCAACCACTTGGTTAACACAATAATAACCTAGCCGTTCAAACTGAAACACATCACCTTCAGATTGATTTGCCAGCGCAGGTTCACAAAATGCTTGCTGAGTTTGTAATGAATCATGATTTAAAAACTGGAGAAAGTCATCTTCGCGGGCGGGATTGGCATCATGAAACAATCTGTCGTATTGATAAATAGTGACCGGATAGGCATGAGCACAGGATACCCAGTGAATGACCCCTTTAACTTTACGATCTTCAGGATTTTTGCCTAAAGTTTTCGGGTCATAGGTACAGCGCAGTTCTACGATGTTCCCTTTATCATCTCGAATGACCTTCTCGCATTTGATCACATAAGCATGTCGCAGTCGTACTTCTGCTCCAGGAGAAAGACGAAAATATTTTTTAGGAGGATCTTCCATAAAATCAGAACGTTCAATATAAACTTCCCTTGAGAACGGTAATTCTCTGCTGTCTGAATCAGGATCCTGGGGATAAAAGTTAGATTTAATAAGCTCCACTTTATCTTCAGGATAATTTTCAATAACAATTTTAATCGGATCCATCACACATAATGCGCGCTTGGCAGTCTTGTTAAACTCGTTACGGACACACTCTTCCAATAAAGACATATCAATCACTGAATCACTTCGGGAAATGCCAATTATTTCGCAAAATTGGCGAATTGCGGCAGGTGGATAGCCTCGTTTACGCATTCCTCTTAAGGTTGGTAATCTCGGGTCATCCCAACCAGAGACAATATTTTTTTCAACCAGTTCACGCAATTTCCGCTTGGAAGTCACGGTATGAGATAAATTCAAACGTGCAAACTCGGTTTGAACTGGCCGCGCAGGTAGAGGCAGATTATCAACCAACCAGTCATATAAAGGGCGATGATCCTGAAACTCTAAAGTACACAATGAATGCGTGATTTTCTCCAGAGCATCAGATATCGGATGTGCGTAGTCATACATTGGGTAAATACACCATTCATCGCCCGTTCGTTGATGAGAGGCATGACGGATTCGATAAAGAACAGGATCACGCATGTTGACGTTCCCTGATTTCATGTCTATCTTGGCTCTTAGAACATGGACGCCATCTTCAAATTCTCCGGCCTTCATTCGGGTAAACAAATCAAGACTTTCTTCAATTGGCCTGTTTCTATAAGGACTTTCTCGCCCAGGCTCCTGTAGAGTACCTCTATAAGCGCGAATGTCTTCCATGCTCAAACTGTCTACATAAGCCATATCTTTTTTAATCAAATACACCGCAAAATCATAGAGTTGATGATAATAATCAGAAGAATGGGTCATGTCACACCATTCAAATCCTAACCATCGGACATCATCTATTATTGCATTGACGTATTCTTCTTCTTCTTTAATGGGATTTGTGTCGTCAAAACGCAAAAAGCATTTACCTTTAAATTCTTCTGCCAAGCCAAAATTCAAACAGATGGACTTGGCATGACCTACGTGCAAGTATCCGTTTGGCTCAGGTGGAAATCGAGTAACTACCGATTGATGTTTACCATTGGCCAGATCATCGGTAATCATCTGTCTTATAAAATGCGCTCTTTTTTCTGTTAATTCTGTCATTCTTTTTTTCCATTATTATCGATTGCCTGCCGCATGGAGCCAATTAAAGCTGCTCCTGCCTGTGCTGCGTTTTTATTTGATTCATAGGCTTCCAGAATCGTGGTGATTAGCGCAGCCCCTACAATAACACCGTCAGAAAACTCTGATACTTCGGCAGCCATTTCAGGAGTTTTTATCCCGAAGCCCACCATTAAGGGAAGACTGGTTTGCGCTTTACGTTTTTGATATTCTGCTTTTAAAGAAGACACATCCAGTGTATCTGAACCGGTTACTCCTTTTAAAGAAACATAATACAGATATCCATTAGCATGACGGTTAATCAACTCCATTCGTTGTTCAGAAGTTGTGGGAGAACAAAGAAAAATACTGTACAAACCGTGTTGTTCCCAAGCGCTGGAAATTGAGTCTCCTTCTTCAGGAGGCAAATCAACCAATATCGTCCCATCTACTCCTGCCTCTACAGCATGTTGTGCAAACCGATCATAACCATACTGTTCTATGGGATTTAAATACCCCATGATAATGACTGGAGTATCCTTATCCTGTTGTCGAAACTCCCTGACCATCTCAAGCACATCCTGACAATGTACTGAGTGAGCCAAAGCGCGCTCCATTGCATGTTGAATCACAGGCCCTTCAGCCATAGGATCAGAGAAAGGAATACCAAGCTCCAAAATATCTGCCCCAGCACCGACCAATGCATGCATCAATTCAACTGTACTATCAGGATGAGGATCACCTGCTGTCAGGTAAGGACTCAACATCTTTTTGCCGTTGGCTTTAAGATCTGCTAAAGTTTTATCAATTCGGTTCATATAGTACCTAAATTAGTATCAATCAAACATCAATTCAAAATCTGTCGCTCCAAACCTCAGAAGTTGAACAAGAATGTGAATACCCATGATTCATTTACTCATTATATTCGCCAGTCCTGTCACTTCTTCAGAACGACATTCTATGTTCCATTACACTGTAATTCCATCAATAGATGCCACTGTATGCATGTCTTTATCACCACGTCCTGATAAATTGACTATGATGCGTTGACTTTTAGCCATGGTTTTTGCTAATTTCATTGCATACGCCAGCGCATGACTGGACTCAAGTGCCGGTATAATCCCCTCTATCCGTGTTAAAGTCCGAAATGCTTCCAAAGCTTCATCATCATTTATTGCGACGTATTGGACTCGTCCAGTATCTTTTAAATAAGCATGCTCGGGGCCAACACCAGGATAATCAAGACCAGCAGAGACCGAATGAGTATCTTTAATTTGTCCGTATTCATCACAAAGCAAATACGTTCTATTTCCGTGTAATACTCCTGGTTTTCCTGCAATCAGGGAAGCAGAATGTTCACCGGTTTCCAAACCTTTTCCACCAGCCTCGACACCATAAATAGCGACAGATTCATCATTTAAAAAAGGATAAAATAACCCTATTGCATTAGAACCGCCTCCGACACAGGCAACAAGTGCATCGGGTAATTGACCTGTTTTTTCAAGACATTGTCTCCGAGCCTCTGCTCCGATTACGGTTTGAAAATCTCTAACCATTTGAGGATATGGATGAGGGCCCGCTGCAGTACCAATAATATAAAAGGTATCATCAACATGACTTACCCAATCTCTCATTGCTTCGTTTAATGCATCTTTAAGCGTTTTTGATCCCGATGTAACAGGAACCACTTCAGCACCCAGGAGTTTCATGCGATACACATTACTGGATTGGCGCTTGATGTCTTCTGCCCCCATATAAACAACACACTCAAATCCAAGTTTTGCAGCAACAGTTGCTGATGCTACACCGTGTTGCCCTGCTCCGGTTTCCGCAATAATTCTCGTTTTTCCCATACGCTTGGCAAGCAATGCCTGCCCTACTGTATTATTTATTTTATGTGCGCCTGTATGGTTCAAATCTTCCCTTTTAAGATATATCTGCGCACCGCCAACGATTTTACTTAAACGATCCGCATGATACAAAGGATTGGGGCGCCCCACATAGTCTCTTAATTCTGAATGCAACTCAGCTAAAAATTCCGGATCATTACGGAATTTGGTATAAGCCTGATCCAACTGTTTTAGCGCAAACATCAAAGTATCGGCTACAAATATACCGCCATAAGGACCAAAATGCCCTTGTTCATCAGGAAGTTCTTTAATACTCATTCTTTACCCCATAATGCCTTCATAAATCGGCTCATTTTTTGATGATCTTTTACCCCTGGCAATGTCTCGATCCCACTACATATATCTACTGCATAAGGCCTATGCAGCTTAATCGCTTCGATAACATTCAGCTCATTGAGTCCGCCAGCCAAAATGTAGGGTTTTGTTACATGGTCAGGAATAATTGACCAGTCAAAGGTTAACCCTGTACCTCCTCTGCTGTCAGGTGTGGCAGCATCCAGAAGTACAGCGCGAGCACTCTGAAATTCATCTGCAAAATGGACTATTTGACTGGATGATTTCGGATGTACCGCTTTAATATAAGGGAAATCAAACTCCTGACAGAACTCAGGAGATTCATCGCCATGAAACTGCAATAAAGTAACAGGAAGTTCATCAAGTATCTGATGAACGGTGCCCCTGTCCGGATTAACCAGCACAGCAACTGCATCGATAAATGGAGGCAAATCACTGAGCAGCAAGCGGGCTTGTTCTATACTGACATAACGCGAACTTTTAGGATAGATAATCAAACCAATAGCATCAACGCCAAGGCTGATGGCGTGAGCTACATCCTCTTTACGTGTCATACCGCACATTTTGACTCGTATACGAGTTTGATTCAATTATTTCTCCCAAAGAAATAAGGGGCCCGGGTTATTCTGTAAAACACCAAATTCTGCTGGATAGCCTACCTGAACCAGATATAAACCATAAGAAGGAGCGGTTTCAGCCCCTAACTTTCGATCTCGAGCGTGCAGGACCTCTTCAACCCAGGAAGGGGGATGTTTATTTGATCCCACCGAAATTAATACTCCTGCTATATTGCGCACCATATGGTGTAAAAAGGCATTTGCAGTAATATCAATAATCACCAACTCCCCTGAGCGAGTCACTTGTATCTGATGTACATTTCTCATTGGAGTTTTAGATTGACATTCTACTGAACGAAAAGACGTATAATCATTCTCACCCAGTAGTTTTTGTGCCCCTTCATGCATAAGCCGATGATCCAACTGCCTGTATTGCCAAGTCACATTACTTCGCAATAAAGCCGGACGGATCGGGCCATTATAAATCACATAGCGATATCTCCTGCTGGTCGCTGAGTAACGAGCATGAAAGCTGTCTTTCATCTCCTTGCCCCATTTAACGCAGATATCTTTAGGTAAAAAAGAGTTCGCGCCATGAATCCAGGCACGTATGGTACGCTCCTTTTCACAATCAAAATGGATAACCTGATTTGTCGCATGAACACCGGTATCTGTTCTACCAGCACACACGACAGAAATAGTACTGTCTGCAACCTTTGACAGAGCATGCTCAACAGACTGTTGAATAGTATGCAAGCCCGTCTGTGCTTGCCAACCATGATATTGGCTTCCATCGTATTCGACCACTAAGGCAATACGCATTCAAATTTCCTGATAAAAAGGGTCAATTTATAATACCCCATTTATTTTGTCTATATCTAGTTGATGGTTTCTGTGGAGTTTCTGGATATACTGCTTTTGTAGTGAATCAAAAAAACGACAATGGATCAGATTTAGTTCAAATGACACCCATTCGAAACAGACTCTTTTCGTGAGCAGTCAATTGTTCCCAAGGAGAAGCAGTTTAATCACTTCATTTTATTTATCTTTTATCTGCTCAAGTAAGGCTTTGGCGTCCGTTTTTTGCTGTTCATTACCGAACTCAAGCACTTCTTCCAGAGAATGTCTGGCAGATTCAAAATCATCCATTCCAATGTAAGTTTTTGCAAGATCCAGCAAGGTATTAAGCGCTTTAGTACTTTTTAATGGATTTACGGACTCTTTATTTGTTTCAGGCTCGGATTTAATGGATGCGTCATCAGCAAAATAACGATCATCTGAGTTCATTTGTTCCTGTGTTGGTTCAACAAAAAAGTCAGTAATGGATTTATCCAAATCAACTTCAGGCATCTGGGTAGCTGAGGCAAGATCGTCACTGGCGGCTTCCTCAGGTTGAAACATATTCTCTTGACTGCCATGGGAGTCCGAAATGTACTCTCCTTCACCTGTATCATCAACAACGGGATTATCAATCTGGACAGTTTCAGGGGTCTCCGATAGCGACGAAACAAAATCCAAAGACATGTCCTGACCGTTATCTTCAACAACAGTGTTTTTAGCTGGTTGCTGCTTTGATTGTTCTTGAAGTAACTCATGCAACCCGGACTCAAACTCCAATACCTCGTTGTTGGCCAATTCTGCATCATTGACCGGTTCAGATACTTTGTCTTGCTCAGGCTCAACCGGTTGATTGTCTTGCTGTACGGGGGGTACCTCAATAAGCGTTCCGGCAGATTCCTCTGCCTTAGGCTGTTCTGGAGTAACTGATGCTTCGTTTACAGAAGCCTTAACCAGTTCATCAATTTCGATTATTCCCTTAGGTTCTTCTTTGTATAATTCATTTTTTGCGGCGAGTTCCAGTAAGGTTTCACTCACTGTCTCTTTCTTTTTTCTCCCGGGACGTTTTTTAACTGTTTTTTCAGTAGACATCGCGATCTCAGGATCTTCTTCTTTCTCAACCTCTGTCACATTATGCTCAGCAATAGAATCATTTTGAGTGTCAGTCAATATATTGTCATTTTCATGGTTTATCACATCAACCGGAGTATTTGCTTCCGATGCCTCAACTGAAGCAACTTCAGGTTGAAGTTGAGGTTGAGGTTGAATTTGAGTTTCAGTGACAGAATCCTCTGTCAAAATTGACACAGGCTCAACTGAAGGAATAATTGGTTTGGGTTGAATCGGGGTATCCGTTAGATAAGGAGAATCCTTGCCATCTTGTTTCCGATGGATAAAATACCAATAAGCAAAGCCACCGACACCTGCAGCCACAATCAATAATAAAATAAAGGGCCAATAACTGGTGTTTGAATTACCTGCATTTGCAGAACTTGCCTGAGCAGCTACAGCGAATCGTTGCTTCATCATCATTTGAACCTGGGCCTGCAAGCGTTCCAATTCCTTGTCGCGTTTATCTAATTGCTGTTGTAATTTCTTATTTTGATCCTGCAATAAATGTAATTGTTCCATCAACAAGGCATTAGATTCCCTTACTGATTCCACTGCGGCTGTTGTAATGGATAACTCGGCTCTGGTTGTTGCATCTCGATCTATATTCTGAGTGGTATTATTGGTATCGGGCGCTGATTGCTGTTGATTAGTATTCATTCCAGGCAAGGCTGCATTAATCGAAATTAACTGCGTTGATGAACTCGGCACAGGCTCAGCTTGCATTGTCATTTTGGGTATAACTGGAATCTGCGAATTATTAGCCGGAGAGCCTGAAGTAAGTGTTTTGCCATTCATATAGGGTGGCGATAAAACATGATTAATAGGCGCTTTTTCATTCCATGCCTTATCGTGCGCCATGACCTCTTCAGTTGCCAAATCTGCAGGTACCCGCATAATGTCTTCAGTACCAGGGATTACCAATCGCACCCCTATTTTTAAGCCATTTAGATTACCTTCTTTAAACGCATCAGGGTTTGCTCCAACAATAGCAAGAACAACCTGCGGTAAAATAACCTCTGAAGCTTTATATCTCAGAGCTATTTGCCACACATTTTCATTTGTAATTGTTGGGCCGTAAGTCGCTTTTTTCTTACTGTCATTTAAACTAATCGGGTTATGTTCCACTTCTGTAGTGACCGTTTTATTAATTACCCCCGGTTCATAGGTATGCTTTTGCACTGTTTTATAATGTGTCGAACTGCTTTGTGCGGTAGTGGAAATCAATTGATAACCTGGAGGGTCTAGCAAAACGGTGTACGCTCTATATAATTGACCTTGCGGCCAGGTTACATCAACAACCATTTCAATATAGGGTTCAGTCATTCGCTCCGTGGACTGCACAACGATAATGTATTTTCCCTGTTTATTTTTTTCAATCCTAAAGTTGAGTAAAGATAATACAGCAGTACGTTCAATACCTATTTCATCAAAATTCTCAGGATCTGCTATCCCTACTTTTATACCGGGTAACGGTGTTGAACCCACGTCGATTAATTCTATTTCTGCAGAAAATGGCTGATCAAGAGCAGACTTTACTGTCATGTTGCCCAGGCCTATCGCATGAAGAGACATTGGCAAAGTCAACGCGAGTATAGCCGTATGCAGAACAGTTTTTTTCAATCAGAGCTCCATGCACACTGTAATTAATGGATGTTTTTATCCATAAAAATTAACACTATATGCCCGTCTATTCAAGAAAACCACCTAATAATCTATAAGAAACCCCGACTGTTGTTTAAATTCAAACCAAGGAAATACTTATTAGTTCAATCTCTCTTCACCATGGATTGTATTCTTATACACAAAAGCAAAATTTGGCATGATTTGGTTCATCGGTTAACTCAAATAATGACAATCAAAACAACGACATAACTATTTTGGAATTTACTCTGCCTCTTAATGTTCACGTAATAAACATATCGTATAATCAAAATATGCAAACGCAAAATATAGTGGCATTATGACTAAAATATATCTACTCACAGCTCCCTTTGATGAAGAAGCCAAAACAGGTGATGGACAATATGCCGCGTCTCTAAAATCCGGTTTTACAACGAACTACTCGGACATACAGTGTACTTGGTTAAAACGAAATGATGGCCATTATGCTATTCCGCTTCCAGCAGGATGTACATCAATTCCTCATGATACCATCCCAAGCGCCGAGGTATTACAGCCGGTTGCAAATAAAAGAACAGCAATCAGTGGCTATAAACTCCTTGACCCAGAGTCATCTCCTCTCGAAGCAGAAGAAGTGAATAGACAAACTGTTAGTCCTAAAACGCCCAAAGTTATTTTAAGAGGTGATGGCAGCTTGCATTCAATAACTATTATGGACATTTATTCACAAAAACCAATTCAATTAAATCGAGAAAAAACAAATGACCTATTGAATAAACTAGATGCCAAAATGCGACATTTAACTGAAGCGGTTGCTTCTAATATGGCTGGACTTCAAAGAATTGCAAAACCCAAAGACAAACAAAAACATCTGGTTAGTTTATACGAACAAAATAAAGAAATTCAGGAACATTGCAGTCTAAATGAATATATTGAAGCACATTTTGGCAATCGACAATTAGTTTCACGATATGAAAAGGCTTATGGGACGTTTCGAAACTTATTGGAATATTTTGAGAATCCGGTTAATTTGAACGAGCTCGAAGCAATAAGCGATACCATCACTGGTATTAAAGATTATCCCTATGATTTTCATAGTAATAATCTAACCTATGATATTGAAAACGATAATCAATTTAGAAAAATCCTCAATTTCAATCAATTAAAAATAACAACCGATAGTATCATAGAAAATTTAAAATCATTAAGAATTCGTCAATCTGTCGCAGAACGCTTTCCAGATCAATTCAGTCAAATTAATGATCCCAGCGTTTTAAAATCTGATAAGTTATATATGATTCAAACTGTGTTCCAGGAAGGATACTCATCAACTCACGACCAAGAGCAATTTACAAATGCCTTACTCAATCCTCATCCCATGGATATAGATCTTGCATCTCCGGCTGCAATCGAGGAGGCAATTGAAACTTATCAACACATTAATAATAAAGTGAATACTGTACGAAGTACAAATAATATTTTGAACAGCAAACCAGATAGAACCCAATTCATTGCAGAATTACAAGCACTGCTTTTAAAAAAAGAAGAACCTTATCTCACATCAAATACAAAACTTGATAGTTTTTATGCTAAAAGAAAATTTAGCGCTGCTGAAGGATTTCACCTGGCATATCAAGCCAACCAACAAGATTCATTAAAAGATCAGGTCATTGACAACATCATTCAGAGCATGGCACCTGTTGATGATGAGACATATCTTGATATTCACATACGCCCACCGGATTGTGGCGTCTTTATTTCTCCAGGAGATATTGTGAAGTTCAAGGAAGCAGGCATCAAAGTAAATATCACTATACACGAGTACAAGCAAAATTATACCCGGCGCTATTTACAACAGTATACCCATGACTTAATGCGGCAGGCAGATACCGTACAATTCTTTAATGAACTGGACAGGAACAATGCCATTATTGCTGCTACTTTCGGTGATTGTGATAAACGAAATACAGAAGAACCCTCAGGTATTGCAAAAAAAGCAAGAGAGGTTGGTTTAGATTTTGAATTAGAACAATTCCCCGTTCAACCCTATGATCTGGAAGGAAAATCAGGATTAACAGTTGCATCACAGCAACTCAGTACGTCCCCCTCACATCCACTTGATGTAATAAGAAGACCACCTAATATACTGTCCTTTGGCACCATTCGACCCGGTAAAGGTTTTGAAGAAGCCATACAATTAGCACAATTAATAAAAAATGATGCAGAAACGATTAAAGACAGGATCAATGCAATACCCATTGTTAAACTTGCAGGAGATCCCCAAGATAAAAAATTAATGCAGGATATCGTTGAAGAACGATTTGGAAAAGATGCAGTAGAAACCTATCAGCTCACGCATCCTTATGATGCACAATTCAGCAACGCTGAGCGCAGAACGTATTGGAAAGGCCTGGTAAATGAATTAAATGCTCTGGTAGATCGTGGAGAAGTAGCTCTTAATAATTCATTTATCGAAATACATCCCTGGTGTGAGGATTACCAATTACTAGAGCTAAAAGAAAGTTGCAAATATGTGTGCCGCATGGATGATATGGGCATGAGAAATAATGGTTCAGCGATAATCAGTGTTCTTGACGTAGGCATCGTGTATACAAAATTTGGTACCGTGACCGATGATATTTTTACAAAAACAGGCCAATACGGTAGGGGCGTTGATATTGGAGAATATCGATATGGAATTTACAATTTATTGAGGCGTGAAGAACTGTTTAAGGCGCAAAACCCTGAGGCGCCAGTACCTTTATGGCTTCGT
This sequence comes from Legionella sp. km535, assembly GCF_003990085.1. NCBI lineage: Bacteria > Pseudomonadati > Pseudomonadota > Gammaproteobacteria > Legionellales > Legionellaceae > Legionella > Legionella sp. km535. Next base: position 13,035 of record NZ_RZGU01000031.1, read on the forward strand.
AAAAATCCCGACTCTGATTACAAACGTAAATCAGGATCAAGAGATCCAAAAGAAATTCTTGACTCAATAATTGCAAGGGAATTAAACCAATTAGAAAATAATCCTAAATCATCAGACAATTACCAAACAGTGGTTGAAGCACAAAAATTATTAACAGAACGATTTACACTTAAAAATGCAGTTAATCATCTATTAAGGAATGTGGGACTAGAACATTTGATCGTCGCTGAGCGGATCGACCCCATATTTGATGAAGCGGGCCAAGAACTTTATGAGGAAGAGCAGGCAAATGAACTCGCTCAGATAATCCCTCGTCGGTTCATGTCACAGTCTTATTCCGGGGTTGGATTTTTTGGCTCGAGCTGCGCCTCGCAAAGCGGATCACCTCGAGATAAGATGTCGCATTCACTAGACGAAGAACTTGTTGATGGTTCAACGCAACAAAATAAAACCATTAAATGATCAAGTGATTACAAAGAGCACTTGCTTGAAGAGCAAAAAGAGTTTGTTCATTTTGAAAAATTATAGAAAGTAGGAATGAGGAGAGCCATTCCGATTTCTCTAAGGCAAACAGAGCCTTGAGAGTAATCGTCAGCAAATCCTATAATTTTTTTGATTTTGCATAGTCTGGCCCATGAAATACGGGCAGGTTGTTCAAATCGTCTTTCACGGCCTCTTTGAATATCGCCTTGGCATCAGTTTCCATCTTATTTTGAACAGGGATAGATAATGTTCTTCCGAAAAGTTCAAGAATTTGACGCTTCATTTCATACAGTTTCGACAATCCAAATGGATTACTCATTTTTAATCCTTTACCGAAATAAGCATTGTGAATTTGTGTTTCAGAATGGGGCTCAAACAATCCAGCCAAATGAATAAAGGTCCAGCATTTCCTAACGCAATCATCAACCAAATTATCCAGTCCAAGATATTGATAAAATGTGGAGAGATAAAAATAGGTATTGGCAATCAATAAACATCCGGGAGTTTTAAAACTCATCAGCTTGGTAGACTGATCAGTTATGTAATGATACAACATGTTGATGTCTTCGAGTTCGCCAGTCTTTTTACAATCAATAGTCATTGCAGTTAAAAGTTCCTTATAGGCATGAAACGAACTAAATTTTAAGACGGCAGTCAAAAGATAATTTCTATATTTTTCATCTGATTTTCCTTTTTCTTTCATGGCTCCCAAATACAATACATAACCACAATAAAAATCAGCCCTGGATTGAGGTGATGGGTCTCGAAATTGAAAACTGGGATCTCTTTGCAACCGTATGCTATTAAAGTGATTGGTCCAGAATACGGTTAACTCAGGACTATCAAGTATTTCTGATGCATAATCAGGACATTTGGCTTTGAACAAAGCAAGATCCAAAGGAGTGAGCAGTTGTAGCATTGTGACAATATGTGCTTTTTGACCGTCAAGCTCAGCTCTTCGGAATTCACCACGAGAATAAGCCATGGATTTCCTTGTTATAATGGTATTACTTCAATGATGATGCTTATTATACCGCTTTTTTGAGCAATTTTCAAGCGATTTGTCTTTGTAATGAATTTGAAAAACGGTTGGCGTGAATCTGTGCTATGCTTTTGTTTAAAGTGACAGTTCATTTCACACGTGCAGTCAAGCCAACCAGCAGACAGGGAAGATCATGCTAAAAACATCCAAATATCTTGTTTGGTCGATAACGGCATTATTTGTGATTTATTCCTTTTGCCTAAGTACAGCCTCAGCTGTTTTTGCAGAATCCATCAAACAATCACTGCATGCCGATGATATCAGTGTATCCTTTGCATTTAGTGGGTTTATACTCGGTTTTGCGTTCATGCAAGTTCCAGCCGGTTATTTACTGGATAAATTCAATGCACGCTATATCGTAAGTACAGGCATCTTTATTTTGGGAACAGGTAATGTTCTGATTTCTTATGCCAATAATCTGACTTTGTTCACCCTGTCCAATTTCATTCAGGGAATTGGGGCATCCTTTGCATTTATTTCTGCCGCAGTATTAACCGCTCAATGGTTTTCAGAAAAACAGTTTCCAATATTATTTGGGTTAATCCAGGGCGTCTCATGCGCGTCAGCAGGCATTATACATTATGGGTTTACTCTGGCATTAACTGCATACAGCTGGAATGACATGTACCGTATTCTATCGGGTTTTGGATTTTCATTATTCATCATCTCTTTATTATTTATAAAATCCCCCAAAGAGTATAAACGAGAACAACATTGCTCCCTAATCCAGTCCCTGATGTCTGTTTTAAAAAGCAAACAAATACTTTTGTGCTCTATTGCGGGTGCAACATCCTTTGGGGTGCTTCTAGCTTATGCTGGTCTTTGGTATCTTAAAATTCAGATGTATTACTCTATCGCCAATAATCAGGCAATGATAATAAGCGCTATGATATTTCTGGGTATTGGTGTGGGAACCCCCTTTCTTGGCTGGTTATCCAATAAAATAGAATCACGGAAAAAGGTTATCCATATCACGCTATGCCTGGGCACCATGATGTTATTACTTGGTATTTATTTACCTCAATTTGAGGTAAATACTCTCATCATTATTCAAATCATTTCATTTTTTATCGGATTTTTTCTCTCGGGATCCATGCTGTTTTATACCCTGGTCAGTGAATTGTCTACAAACGCTACAAGAGGAGTCGCGATAAGCGTATTAAATACTGTTGTGTTTTTGTTTAATGCCGTGTTGATGTTCCTTCCTTTTTTATTTATTACCGCACTATCACCAGATTTTTTTACTTATCTATGGATACTGCCTTTCTGTATTCTGATTTCTATATTGCTGCTTTATTTTATAGAGGACAGTTCTCCATCTTAATTCACAGGGAGCGATAACATGAATGATACAACAGCATACCGAGGTTCACTGTTCTATTTTAAGGATACAGCGACAATTACTAATGTACCTGTGAATAAAGACAAACAATCAAATGAAGAGTGTCATTATGTGTATATTGAAGATGGACTTCTAATTGTAGAATCGGGACTAATTGTTGATGCGGGTAGTTATAGTGATTTAAAACATAAAGTTAAAGACATCAATCTTGTACAGTACACCGGTAAATTAATTACTCCTGGATTTATTGATACGCACCAACATGCATCGCAAAGCGCCATTGTCGCTGCCTATGGAGAACAATTGTTGGAATGGCTGGAGAATTATGTTTTTCCAGCTGAAAGCACCTACATTGACGATGATCATGCGCGACAAGATTTAAATTTCTTTCTGGATCAATTATTAAAAAACGGCACGACGACCGCCGTATCCTATGGTCCTTTATTTTATAGTGCAACGGATGTTTTTTTTGAAGAATTAACCAATAGAAATATGCGTTTCATCACCGGCAATATACTCATGGATATCAATTCACCTGACTCTCTAAAACTGACGTCAGAACAAAATTACGATAATTGCAAACAATTGATTACGAAGTGGCATAATACCAATAGGCTTTCATATTGTATTTCCCCTCGTTTCGCCCTCTCCTGCTCTCAACAAATGTTGGAACTTTGTGGTGCATTAAAAAGAGAAAATCCGGATTGTTACATCCAGACCCATTTAGATGAAAATTTAAAAGAAATTGCCGAAGTTAAAAAAATGTACCCATGGAGTAAACATTACATGGATGTGTATGACCATTTTGGACTGGTCACTGATAGAACCGTATTTGGTCACTGCATACACACAACGGATCAAGAACTGGAGTTATTTAAAAAGTCAGGCGCAATAATATCCTGGTGCCCCTTGAGTAATAATTTTCTCGGCAGCGGATTATTTAATTTTGGCAGAGCGGTTCAATACACGGACAAAATTACTATGGGAACAGACTGGGGCGCTGGTAATTGTCTTTCCATGTTCGCAGTACTGGATGATGCCTATAAGGTTTCCATGCTCAATAATGTCCAATTACCCAGCATGATCCGTTGGTACCTGGCCACCTTAGGCGCAGCTAAAGCCCTCCATCTTGATGACAAAATTGGTACTTTTTCCCGGGGCAAAGAAGCCGATTTTATCGTAATAGATGCCAATGCGACTCCGTATTTAAAATACAGGTGTGAGAAAGTTAACGATATTTTTGAGTTCCTTTTTGTTTTAATGACTCTGGGATCTGAAGAAAATATAAAGGCAACCTATATCTATGGAAAACCGGCATATATCAAAGAATCTTAAAATTAAATTGCAGGCTCTTCGCGGTGGAAAGCACAATAAAACAACAAAACAGTTCATTGGGCATCGCAGGTTTTCAACAAGCGATGCCCAATGCTTCATTATTTAAACATTATCATGTTATTCAGGAACAGAACGCTCTTCTTCAAAAAATCGTACCTGTCCGGTTTTAATGTCATGCACCCCAGCAACAATCCCAACTTTTTTACTTTGAACCAAATCCCTCAATATAGGACTTCTGGCCTGAATTTCTCTGACAACATTTAAAGCATTAGCCTGGGCAATAGCATCCACTAATTGGGCATCGTTGCAATTTTTAGTCCCAAGGGAGGTCATACTGGGTTGCACAGCAGGTTGAATTTTATTCAATACATCAGTTAAATGCCCTAATTTAACGTCTTTGCACGCTCCGGAAACAGCGCCACAAGAGGTATGCGCCAAAACCACAATCAATCGAGAACCAGCAACCGCAGAGGCGAACTCCATACTGCCCAGGATGTCGTCATTAACCACATTACCGGCAACACGTAAGGTAAACAAATCAGCTAATCCTTGATCAAAGATCAATTCAGGCACACTGCGTGAATCCATACAATTAAGTACAACCGCAAAAGGAAACTGACCATACGACGAGATTTTGGCCTGTTTTAAATAATCACGATAAATCTGTTTATTGGCCAAAAACCGTTGATTCCCCTCTTTCAATCTTAATAATGCTTGTTTAGGGGACATTTGTTGCTGCTTTTCCTGACTTATGGTCTTGCCCATAGGAATCGCTTCGCTTGATGTCGCATGAGCCAGATTATTGGAAATCCAGATGACACTGCAAGCTAAAACCATAATTTTTAATACGATATGATACATTAATAAACTCCCTCTCATTAATTTTCATTGTAACGAAATTTATCATAACGTTAACCCGCACGTTTTTGCAAAGGTAGAATATCAATTTATACTTTTATTTACTCCACTCTAACCCCAAAATCTTGTTGGAAAGTAGATTAACTACCACCTATTGTCCCTGTTTCCATTTCACGTTACAGTCGTTATCCGAATTAAATTATGGAGCAAACATGTTAAGGAAAATCCAATTACTTGGCGCAAGCCTGATTATTTTGTCGGCCTCATCTGCACATTCAGGATTTTATGCCGGAATGGGAACCGGTTCAGATACAGTTGATGTCGCAATGAGATCTCGTATTACAGGACCAAATCCAGGACATCCTGCAAATTTCGATGTAATCAATAAATCTCACGCATCAGCAACAGGTATTTTTGGCTCTCTGTTTGCTGGATATGGCACACTTGCCTATAAAAACTTTTATTTTGCTGCAGAAGCTAACGGTACTCTGAGTGCTACTCAATCAAACAGCTATAATTTTGAGTTCATCCACAACACGTTCTCACATACCGTAATCAAACTGAAAAACACCATCGGTATCAGCATACTTCCTGGATATCAATACTCATCTGATACACTTTTTTATGGACGTCTTGGACTTACTAGCGGCAGATTCCAAGTCAATACTACTGACATTTCACTGGCAAATTTTTCCAAAAAAAGAACGGGCTTTCGTTATGGCCTGGGAATCAACCAGAACATCACCAATCGACTGGCTTTACGAATGGATTACAGCCGTATCACCTATAATGATACCAATACCAGTACCTTCGATCCCGTCGGAGTAGTGATCAAATCGACGCAAATGACTCCGAACGAGCAATTAGTTGAATTTGGCTTAGTATTCAATTTTGCATGATTCTCATGCACCACAACCGAGTGGATGACTGCTTCAGTACCCACTCCAATCTCATGAATACAATGGAATTCATGCTCCAGGAAGACCTGACATGTTTTAATTCTTTTTGCTTTTCTACCCAGAGTGCCCAATTAATATATTGCAATAACTACCCCCCTAATTCATAATCAGGGTCTCAAATTTTATGGGGACATTATGACAGCATCGTTACTCGATGGACGAGTATTATCATCCCTACGCCGAAATGAACTAAAAATTAGAGTGCAACACCATGTTCAACAAGGGCAAAGAGCACCTGGATTGGCAGTAGTACTGATTGGAACTGATCCGGCATCTACTATTTATGTCACTAACAAACGAAAAGCCTGTGAGGAAGTAGGCATCACCTCCCATTCTTACGATTTACCGGCTGAAACCAGCCAACAGGAATTACTTCAGCTCATTACAGAATTAAATGACTCTGATCTGATTGATGGAATATTAATTCAGCTGCCATTACCGAAGCATATTAATGAAACCGAAATCATAGAACACATCAAGCCTGAAAAAGATGTGGACGGTTTTCATCCCTATAACTTGGGAAGACTGGCACAGCGAAATCCATTATTGAGGCCATGTACCCCATTGGGCATAATGAATCTTTTACACCATTATCAGATCGAGGTTAAAAGAAAACATGCCGTAGTCATCGGCGCATCAAACATAGTCGGCAGACCAATGAGTCTTGAGTTATTGCTTGCTGGTGCGACCGTAACTGTCTGTCATAAATTTACGCAAAATCTGCACAAGCTGGTTCAAATTGCCGATATGGTCGTTGTAGCAACAGGAAAAATGGATGTCATCGATGCCGAATGGCTTAATGAAGGTCAAATACTCATTGATGTCGGGATGCATCGTTTAAGCGATGGCACTATTAGAGGTGATGTTGATTTTAACAAAGCAGTAAATAAGGTAGCCTGGATAACTCCTGTTCCTGGTGGTGTCGGTCCAATGACCATCGTTTCATTACTTGAAAACACCATGCTGGCAGCAGCAAAAGCCCGGGGATGAAACTTATTTATCCAGTTCATCCCAATCAAATTCACCGCTTAACTCATCGAAATCATCTTTAAATTCATCTCTCAGGCGCTTTCTTTCCAATCGGTCTTCGAGCATACGCTTGACTCTTTTTTTCTGATTCATGTCGTCGATGTCATCATCAAAGTTATAGTCAGAAAACGATTGATCATCAAATTCCTCATGTAAACTCATTTCACCCTCCTTTTGAGTGTCTACAAGAAAAGTATAGTGCACAAATTTAAAATACGGTAATGGGTACTGATTTGCTGATTTCAAGTTATATGAAGCTTTTTTTTCCTGTTTAAAGCCAAATTCTCGACTCTTAAAACTATCGTTCAGGGCGCCTGATTAATAAACCATCCCTCAATACAATACAAAGACCAAAACAGTTATTACGTGAACTATCAGGATTCTGCTATACTCGGCAAAACTCTCAAAACAAGTACTCATTTATGCTGAGCTATCAACATGGATACCATGCGGGCAATTTTGCCGATGTTATCAAGCACGTGACGTTAACCCGATTGTTATCGTACTTGATAAAAAAAGATAAACCACTGCTATATCTCGAAACACATTCGGGTAAAGGGCAATATGACTTAAGGGATAAACAGGCAGAAAAAACCGGTGAATACAAACAGGGAGTTCAATTAATCTGGCCCGATCGCAAACAGCTCAATCCGGTATTTAAAGGCTATTTCGATACCATCAAATCCATGAATCCTAAAGATGGATTAAGACATTATCCCGGCTCCCCTTACTTCGCCATTCAGACATTACGCATGCAGGATAGATTGTATTTATGCGAACTTCATCCAGCTGAATTCGAAGCACTGGATCAGATGGCTCATTTCAATAAAAAAGTGCATACCAGCAACTCTGACGGTATTTCCAGTATGAAGGCATTGTTACCTCCGCCTGAAAAGAGAGGCTTGATTTTTATTGATCCCTCATTTGAGCGCAAGGAAGAATATAAAGAAATACCTTCCGCCATAAAACAGGCTTTTAATAAGTTTTCCACTGGGGTTTACTGTCTTTGGTATCCCGTGGTGAATAGAAAACTAACCGAACAACTGATTAGAGGTATGAAAGAGATTGAGGCGAATGAAGCATTAAGAATTGAGTTTAATCTGACTCTAGCCCCTAAAGACGGGATGACTGGGTGTGGATTATGGATAATCAATCCGCCCTTCACTTTAGCTGCGGAACTTAAAATCGTACTGGATACGCTCAGAACCTATTTTAACCCAGGTGTATCCTCTTACATCATTGAACCTTTTTCAAAACAACACGAGAAATAAATGATAGAAGTGATCCCTATACCTGCATTTTCTGACAATTATATCTGGGCCCTGACCGGTGATAAATCCGGGGTATTTGATTGTGTCGACCCTGGAGAGGCAGAACCGGTCCTGGATTTCGCCAAAACCAACCAGTTAAAACTTCGCACTATTTTTTTAACTCACCATCATAATGATCATATAGGCGGGGTAAATGAATTGCGCAGAGCCTTTCCTGATTCTATTGTGTACGGCCCAAATGACTCAAGAATCTCTTACCTGACCCACACAGTTCATGAACATCAAACCATTCCCCTGGAAACGGCAACAATTCATGTTTTATACAATCCAGGGCATACATCCACTCATGTGAGTTATTATGAACCTCAGCAAGGATGGTTATTTTGCGGGGACACTCTGTTCTCTGCAGGTTGTGGTCGAGTATTTGATGGCACTATGGAGCAATTGCATCACTCATTGAATTTGTTTAAAAAGTTACCTGAATCCACCAAAATCTATTGTGGCCACGAATACACACAACAAAATCTCAGATTTGCACTTACTGTAGAACCTCAAAATCAGGACATTGCCGACTATCTAAATCAGCTTGTTCATCAAAAAATAACATGTTCCCTGCCATCTAATTTGGGGCTGGAACTGTCCGTTAATCCTTTTCTTCGAACTGATAAAAAGGGAGTAATTGAATATGCTCTCAAGCATGGAGCTAACTCTTCTGATTCACTTGAAGTCTTTGGCGTGCTGAGACAGCAAAAAAATTCATTTCAATAGAAAGTCAATAAGCATTAATTCTACACCATATGTATGTATTAAACCCAAAAAGGGTTTAATACTTCACTATTTTTTAGTAAACTGTTCAGCCAATTATGAGTACAGGTAACGCCATTGAAATTTAACTCATTGATTATAAGAATTTTTTGGTCATATATCCTCATCTTTATCTGCATTTCAAACGGTTCAATTGCTCGAGGAGCACCTGATGTCTGGGATGTGCTGCGTAGTGAATTTACCCTGAGTCATGAAATAACACGCCCGGAAGTTCAGGAACAAATCAGATGGCTGGTCGCTCATCCAAGTTATTTAAATAAAGTCAGCAGACAATCAGAACCGTATATTTATCATGTCGTTGGTGAAATTAAAAAGCGTAAATTACCAGGAGAGCTTGCACTCATTCCGATGGTAGAAAGTGCCTACGACCCATTTGTCTATTCAGGAGCAGGAGCTGCTGGGTTATGGCAGTTAATGCCCAAAACCGGGAGCGAATTGGGATTAAAACAAGATTGGTGGTTTGATGGACGACGCAGCATTAGACCATCAACTGATGCCGCACTCAATTACTTGCTCTATTTAAATAAATTTTTTAAGGGTAACTGGATATTGGCTATCGCTGCTTATGATTGCGGAGAAGGAACTATCGCACGAGCATTAAAATCTACAGTAAGTCATAGTCGATCCAGTAACTTTTGGAATTTGCCTGTTCCTAGGGAAACTAAGCTATATGTCCCTAGATTGCTTGCCTTGGCTGAAATCATTAAAAACCCGGGACGTTACAAAGTGAGTTTACCCAGCATTCCCTATTTACCTTATTTCGAAGAGGTCAACATAGGTAGTCAAATTGATTTGAATCATGCGGCGAAACTTGCAGGGATCAGTTATACCGAATTAAAAAAACTGAACCCAGGATATAATCGTTGGACAACAACGCCCTATAAGCCTTTTAAATTACTCATACCGACTGAAAAAGTAGAACGATTTAACCTGAATTTATCCAATATGCCAGAAGATCAACGAGTGAGCTGGCCAAAACATCAAGTACAAAAAGGCGACAGCCTCGATTCTATTGCCGCTCGATACAACACAACGGTCAAGTTAATCAAACAATTAAATCAGCTTACTACGAATAGCGTGAAACCGAATCAAGCCATCTTAATACCAAGCAATAAAAAACCTCTTTCGGTTGCCAAAAGAGAAGCTCCCGCTGCAACTTCTTTGCCATACCAATTATCTAAAACTAAAAACCAGAGAGTGATTCATACAGTAAAAGCAACAGATACCTATCAAAAGATTCAGAATACTTATGGAGTCACGATTAAAGAAATCAAAAGCTGGAATAAACTGACAACCAATAAACCCTTACGGTCAGGACAACATCTAGTTATTTGGAAAAAGGTTAAGCAGCCAGCAATATATATTGTAAAAAGGGGAGATAGTTTAAGCCTTATTGCCAAACAGCATCAAACTAAAGTGAACTCGCTTCTCCATTTAAATCCAGGCCTTGGAAAAAATAAAACACTTCGCTTGGGACAAAAAATATTGGTGGGATAACCAATGCGAATGAACTAAGGCGTGTTTATAATCAACTATTTCTCAGTTAAGCCTGGTTGCTCGCAACTGAATCTTATACACATCTTCACAAACCAGTCCGGTTTTACTTTATGGATCCCGCGGTCTTCGCCGCGGGATTTCGAAATGAAGCATGAACTCACATATCATGCGAATTCCCGCGGCTTTGACCGCGGGATCCCGTGTTTTAGCACAGCCATCCTGGTTCTGCGATCAAATCCGCTAGTCGTAGGCAAGATGTGATCAAGAGACAGTTGCTCGCAACCAGGATTTTATGCACCAACTATAAGCTTCGATTTAGACGCTAGAGAAACCATGATCCTGTTTGCGAGCAAACAGACTACAATACCGCCAACAAGTCGCGGCACGTAGGCTTTGGAGATGAAATGTAAACATGCCCTATTGAAAAATGCTCAGTTAGAATTTGTGATTTACTGAGAACTCAGCACCATAATTGATAAGTTTCTGATCAGTTTTGATTCGCAAGATGAACTTGTGGCTATCAAAATTGCACCTGAAAATGAACTGAAAAATACATTACTCCCAACCATAAAAACAGATAATGCCTGAAATTGTCATTTATAATTTATTACACTGAAGTTAAAATCGAAGTATTAATTGTTGATTTAATATGCAATTTTTATTAATACTCAAAAATTTATTGATTTATTTTATCTTTCCGGTATGAAGCTTGCAGGAGTGTACTAAAACTTGTGTTATACTCTTAATATCTTATTAATCAATTAAATAATATGAAATTACTGTTTGATTTTTTCCCCATAGTTTTATTTTTTATAGTTTATAAATTTTTCGGAATTTATATAGCTACTGCTGTTGCCATGATTGCCTCAATTAGTCAGGTTGTTCTTTATCGATTAAAATTCCAACAATATGACAAAATGCAAGTATTCAGCTTGGGAATTATTGTGGTCCTTGGCGGTGCCACTCTGTTTTTTCAGAATCCCTGGTTTATCAAGTGGAAGCCAACCGGAATTTACTGGCTATCTGCTTTAGTATTCTTCAGTTCCAGTTTTATCGGTTCAAAGCCTATTATTCAAAAAATGATGGAGGCCAATGTTAAGCTGTCCTCTAAAATCTGGCACAGGCTTAATTTTGCCTGGACTCTGTTTTTTATTTTAATGGGTGCGTTAAACCTTTACGTTGCTTATTACTACGATACAGATGCCTGGGTTAATTTTAAACTCTTCGGTGGAGTTGGATTTACATTATTATTTGTACTGATACAAGCTTTTTATTTAACAAAACACATGGATGAGAATGCGCTGGAAAAACAATAATATACAATAGAGTCTTCATCTAAAAAGATGAAATTAAAGTAGGAGCTGCGATGAGATTATTACTTGTTGAAGATGATGAACTACTTGGCGATGCTGTGAAAACGGGGTTAACACAGTTTGGATATATTGTTGATTGGTTAAAAGATGGTGAAGCAGCTCGCGCCGCATTAAAATCTGAATCATTTGAGCTAATCATTCTGGATTTGGGATTACCCAAGTTATCAGGTTTATCCTTATTACAAAGTACCCGACATGATGGTAACAGTACACCGGTTATCATTTTAACTGCTCGTGAATCCGTAGAAGATCGCGTAAAAGGTCTTGATAGCGGTGCTGATGATTATCTCATTAAACCTTTTGATCTGAATGAACTAAGCGCCCGCATTCGAGCGTTGGTAAGACGTTCTCAAGGTCGGGCAGATTCCGTTTTGCAATATAGAAACATCACACTTGATCCTGCTGCACATTCAGTTTTGGTCGATGACGTACTCGTGAATGTACCACGTCGAGAGTTTGCTTTGTTGCAAAAACTCCTTGAAAATAGCGGTCAGGTTTTATCTCGTGAACAATTAATGCAGAGTATCTATGGCTGGGAAGAAGATGTAGACAGTAACGCTCTGGAAGTGCACATACATAATTTGCGTAAAAAATTGAACGCAAATTTTATCCGCACTATTAGAGGCGTGGGCTACATGGCTGAAAAAAATGATGGTGTTCTTATATCGTGAAATCTTCTATACGAAAATTTCTATTAATTAACCTGCTATTGGCCATAACGATCACCACCACGCTGACCGCCATCGGTAACTACTACCTGGATCAAAAGGATATTCAAGATCATCTAGATACCTTAATGGCTATTTCCGCTCTCTCATATCAAGCCTTGCTGGGAGATGATCTGCACCAGCGCCCTCTCATAAAAATACAGGATGCTCTAGAAACTATTCCTCAAAAAATTGATGCCTATTATCAAAAACGATTTTTAAATGATGAGCCCCCTGAAAATTATCTTGATAAGTTTAATTTTCAAGTTTGGACAAATGGAGGAAAATTATTATTACATTCTTCTACTGCACCAAAGGTTCCACTAACCTCGGAAATAGATGGGTTCAGTGATAAAAAAATTGCAGATCAAAATTGGCGAGTATTCACAACCTACAATGATAAAGCCGGCATTCGTACCGTATTGGCTGAGCGCTATGATACACGTAATGAACTCGGGCATCGAATAGCTCAGGATGATCTCTACATTATGCTGCTTACCTTTCCTTTATCAGGATTATTGATCTGGATTATTATTGGCAGAGGATTAGACAGCCTTGATAAAGTTGCGGAAGAAGTGGCTAACCGGGCTCCCACTCATTTGGAACCAGTGGATTTACAAGAAGTTCCCGAAGAAATTAAGCCAGTAATCGATGAGCTTAATAAATTATTTTATCGGCTTAAAGAAGGGTTCGAAAGAGAAAAACGCTTTGCAGCTGACGCAGCCCATGAATTAAGAACGCCGCTTGCCGCTCTCAAGGCTCAAGCACAAGTGGCTCTAAACTCCACTGATATCGAAGAAAAGAATCAAGCATTGCAAAAATTAATTGGCAGTGTAAATCGCAGTACTCATATAGTTCAACAGTTGTTAACCATGAGCCGACTCGTACCGGAAGCAACCAGTTTTCATGATGAAGATGAGGTCAATTTAAGCAAATTGACTCGAGAAATATTAGCGATGCTGGCACCATCAGCAGTTGAAAAACAAATTGAACTAGAATTTGAAAGCGAAAACAACATACCAAAAATTCAGGGAAACCCAACAGCATTAGGCATTCTGATTCGTAATCTGGTAGATAATGCTATTCGCTATTGTGGGGAAAATGGACGTGTTATTGTACGTCTTATAAGACAGAATAATGAGCTGATTCTTGAAGTTGCTGATAATGGACCAGGAATTCCACCTGAATTACAAGCTCGTGTTTTTGAGCGATTTTTTAGAGTACTGGGAAATAAAAGTCCTGGAAGTGGTCTTGGATTAGCTATAGTACAACAGATATGTGAACTTCATGGAGGCCGAGTTGTTCTTGATTCACCCAAAACAGGTACTGGCCTCATTGTAAAAGTATACTTACCGCTAAAATACAGAGTTGAGTCACGCCCTTAAGGATAGAATTTTTAGCGATTCACGAATGAGCTGTTCACAAGTTTTGGCTCCATCATCTATTTTATTCACCACTTTCAATGCTTCCTGTGGTTTATAGCCTAAAGCTTCCAAAGCACTGATGGCCTCATCCGGGCTGCTCATCTGATACTTTTGTTGCGGCAAGGATTCCGTTGGAGCGTCGCCAAACTGTTTAATACTATCTCTCATTTCAACAACAAGCCGCTCTGCAGTTTTTTTACCTATACCCGGTAACTTGGTTAAAAGTGCTGCATTTTCCTGATAAATACATTGAATAAACTCGTTTGGAGAAATACTGGATAGAACGGCCATTGCCAATTTCGGACCGACTCCATTCACTTTAATCAATGCACGGAACAAAGATCGTTCCTGCTTGTTCAAAAATCCATAAAGCAATAAGGCATCTTCGCGAACTACGGTATGAATATGCAGGCTGACAGCAGTAGAAGAACCTTCGAGTTGAAAAAAGGTATTTAATGAAGTTTCAACATCATAACCAACGCCATTGACATCCAGGACTATCTTTCCCGGTTGATGTTTATCTACAATATGCCCATTCAACCAACCAATCATCTCGTTCGCCTCCTTCGTGTGTAACCCTTTTTGCCTACAGCAGCTAAGCCAGTTCGCATATGACTGTGACATATTGCAATTGCCAATGCATCCGCCGCATCATTTTGAGGCGCACTGTTCAGCATAAGCAAATGCACCACCATATGGTTTACCTGATCCTTTTCAGCAGCACCATAACCAACGACTGTTTGTTTGACTTCCCTTGCTGAGTACTCACTGATTTTAATCCGGTGAGAAGCAGCGGCAACCATTGCTACTCCCCTCGCCTGCCCCAGTTTTAACGCCGAGTTAGGATTCTGATGCATAAATACTTGTTCTATGGCAACTTCCGATGGTGAATATTCATCCATTAATTGACAAATACCATCATAAATCTGCAATAATTTCTGACTTAATTCTCCATCAGGGGAAGTGCGAATGCATCCGCTATCAATATATTGGATAGTGCGGTTTGTTTCTCTGATTAAGCCGTATCCAGTAATCCGTGATCCGGGATCTATCCCTAATATTACAGTCATTAATTCATTGATTCTAATAAGTTTTCTGAAAACTCAGCATTGCTATAGACCTCTTGAACATCATCCAGGTCTTCAAGCATGTCGATTAATTTAATCAAAGATTCAGCAGTTTCATCATCAATGGCAATCATGGTTTGTGCGCGCATGGTCAAATGAGACTGTTCAATCTCCAGATTAGCATCCTGTAACGCGGTCAGAACACTGTGATAAGCTTCAACGGGGGTGATTACTTCAATTTGTCCTTCTTCAACGTTAACATCAGAAGCTCCTGCATCTATGGCAAGTTCCATAACCAGGTCTTCAGACTGGCCAGGTGCCATAAGAATCTCACCTTGGTTAGCAAACAGGTAGGAAACTGAGCCATCAGTTCCAAGATTTCCACCGTGCTTCGTAAATGCGTGACGTACTTCAGATACGGTTCTGTTTTTATTATCGGATAAACAATCAACCAGAACAGCAATACCGCCGGGGCCATAACCTTCATAACGCATCGCAACCATGGCGTCACCATCCAAACCACCTACGCCACGCTTGACCGCATTATCAATGGTATCGCGTTTCATATTCGCGTTAAGCGCCTTTTTTACAGCATCACGTAGTCGAGGATTTGTTGACTCATCTCCTCCTCCCATACGAGCTGCGACGGTAATTTCACGAATTAATTTAGTAAATATTTTGCCTCGTTTAGCATCCTGCACGCCTTTACGAAACTTAATATTTGCCCACTTACTATGACCTGCCATTACTCCACCTCAAGACAAAAAATTTATTACTCCGATTATACATCGCTCCATCATTAAAAAGAACGCCTAAAACATCATTCACTCTCGACATTTTGAACTTTTTTAGACTATGCTAGCCTGTTTGATAAAAAACCTTAAAGGAGAAGTACAGTGTATATGCAAGGATTTGGTAATTATCATCAAAGTGAAGCCGTTAATGGTGCATTACCCTTAAATCAAAACTCACCGCAGCACTGTAATTTGGGTCTTTATGCAGAACAATTAAGTGGCAGTGCCTTTACACGTCCCAGACACAACAATCTTCGCAGCTGGTTATACAGAATACTGCCCTCAGTGGCTCAGGGAATATATTATCCCTATGAACGTAACATCACTCATCCATTTATCGAAGAACAGTCGCCCAATCCATTACGCTGGTCGCCTTTGTACACCAGCTCACAGATTCAGTGTAATTTTATCGACGGTTTATTTCATATTGCGGGTTCGAGCAAGGTCAATGCATATATTTATCATTGCAACCAATCCATGGTAGACACCTATTTTTCGAATAATGATGGAGAATTGTTATTCGTACCCTATCATGGTGAAATCAATCTGCATACTGAATTTGGCACACTTAATTTGTGCCCTGAACTCATTGCCGTCATACCGCGTGGTGTCAAATTTAAAGTAGAAGTATTAAGCCAGCAAGCAAAAGGTTATCTTTGTGAAAATCAGGGTAACCCCTTAACTCTTCCCCAGCTAGGCCCAATTGGTGCCAATGGATTGGCGAATCCTCGTCATTTTCAATATCCTGTCGCATCGTTTGAGCAAAACACTAAAGAAAGCACCTTGGTATGCAAACATCAAAATAAATTATGGTTTGCTGTCAGCGATCACTCCCCTCTGAACGTTGTTGCCTGGCATGGAAACTATGCCCCTTACAGCTATAATTTAAGCCTGTTTAATACCATAAATACCGTAAGCTATGATCACCCCGATCCGTCCATATTCACGGTACTTACCTCTGAAAGCGACACTCCGGGAGTAGCTAATTTGGATTTCGTCATTTTTCCGCCACGCTGGATGGTGGCAGAACATACATTTAGACCCCCGTATTTTCATCGCAATTGTATGAGCGAGTTGATGGGCCTGATACGCGGGGAATATGATGCCAAAAAAGAAGGTTTTTCTCCCGGTGGGATCAGCATACATAATGGTATGACTCCACATGGCCCCGATCATGAATCCTATAATAAAGCCTCTACGATGGAGCTAAAGCCTGAGTATTATGATTCTTTGGCATTTATGTTTGAAACAAAAGATGTTTGGCTGGTTACGGAACAGGCTATCCATAACCCGGCATTTCAAGCAGACTATGCTAAATGCTGGCAGGGGTTTAAAGTAGATTTTAAGACAGAATAACAACACCGGAATAGTCTACTGAAAAGTCTAACGCACTCCCCGCTCTTCCAATTAGCCTTAAGTTTTTCTTGACGAAATGCTAATTGGAATTCCCCGCTTTCGCGCACTACTGTCCGGTAAAAGAAGAAATAGTTGAGCGTCCTTGATAAAGCGCTAAGATAGCGCCCTAAATCCCCATTTAGGTCAAGGACGTACAGTGAAAGATACCGTTTTTCAAGAAA